>NZ_JANWVH010000037.1 GCF_025056915.1 Meiothermus sp.
CTAGCCCTGCTCCTCCACCTGCTGGAGCACCCCGCACCCCCGCCCCGCATCGGCCCCCGGGCCACGCTCCGGGCCCTCGCCCTGGCCAAGCTCTACCAACTCCACGCCCTGCGCATCTGGTGGGCGGCCATCCAGCCCGAGCTCCAGGGGGCGGCGCTGCTGGCCCGGCGCATCCTCGAGCGCACCCGGACCAAAACCTTCAGCTACGAGCGCTTCGCTCTGCGCGATGTGCTGCGCTCAGGGTGGAAGGGCCTCACCGACCCGCGTGCTGTGGAAGGGGCCCTTGCGGAGCTCGAGGCCCGGGGCTGGATTTGCCGGGAGGGTGGGGCCTGGACCCCCAACCCCCGGCTCTGGGAGGTGCCCCATGCCTGCTGACCCTGTGAACACTCTTTTCCGAAAATGCACCGACAAACCGACAGCCCGGGGTTTTTCTCGTCCTGGTGCGGGCTCTGCCCTGTCGGTTCCCCAACCGACGGGCACCGACAGACCCGACACCGCTGTCGGTGCTGTCGGTTCCTGTCGGTTGGCGCACCGACAGCCGTCCATGCCGTCCAGGATGCGCTTTCTCGGGGCTTGTCGGTTTGTCGGTGCGTTTTGGGAGTACGGATGTTCTTCCCCCAGAAGGGGGGTGCGCTATGGTGGTTGACCTTTCTGACCCCCAGAAGATCCTTGACCTCTTGAAGGCCCTGCTCTCCAACCCCACCGACACACCGACGCCCCCCGAGGAAAGCCCGCCCAGCACAGCGCAGCCAGGTGTCGGTGGGCGAACCGACGCGGAACCGACACCCACCGACACCCCTGTGTCGGTTTGTCGGTTCCTGTCGGTTGGCGCACCGACACAGGAAAACCCGCACCAGGACGGGGAAACTCCCCCCGGTGTCGGTGTGTCGGTGCATTCCGGGGATAAGGATGTTCGCCCCGGGGAGGGGGCCCTTGCCCTCCTGGAGGACGAGCGGGCAGGGCTCACCGCCCGGCTCCTCGAGGCCGGCGCCGCCCTGGGGTGGAGCCCCCAGACCCTCAAAGCCTGGCAGCAGTGGGCGCACGCCGCTTCCCTCGAGGCCCTGCAGGGTGCGGTAAACAGCGCTGAGGGGCGGCTGCAGCGGCGACGGGAGGCCGCCCGGGAGGGTCTGCCCATCGCGTGGCGCTCGGTGCCGGAGGTTCCTCGCGGGGGAGAGAAGACCCCGCTGGTGGACGAAAAGGGCTACGGGGCCCTGTACCGCCTCGAGCACGCCGGGGTGTGGTACCTGGTCAAGTTCCTGCCCCCCTTCGATGGCCGGGTGAGCCTCACGGCCCATGACGGCCCTACCCGGGTGTTTGCGGGCCTCGAGGAGGCGCTCAGGTTCCTGGGGCAAGGCTAGGATGGAGGGAGTATGGGTCGGAAGCTTTCCAGAAAGGCAGTAGAGCAGGCCCTCCGGGCCTCTCGCGGGGTGCTCGCTGAGGCCGCCCGCAGCCTCGGCATCACCCGGCAGTCCCTCTACCGCATTGTGGAGCGGCACGGGCTTTGGGGGCTCATCGAGGAGCTGCGGGATGAGATCGTGGACCTGGCCGAGGCGCGGCTCTTCGAGGCCGTCGAGCGGGGCGAGCCCTGGGCGGTCTCGCTCGTGCTGAAGACGCTCGCCCGCCAGCGGTACAGCGAGCGGTTTGAGCTGGCCCAGACGAACAAGCTCGAGGTCGAGCTCGTGGAGGTCCCGGCCTGGGGCCGGCAGGAGCACGGACGAAAGGCGACGCAGAACCCCCCCTGGGCCGCGAGCGAGGCGTGAGCCGGGGCCACCCCTGGCCGCAAGCAGACTTTTATTTGGCCCCGTGATATACTCTAGGTATGCCAAGAGGTCAGCACCTGCACCTGGTTCGACCGCCACGGGAAAAGCGACTCGCCGCGCTGGGCCGGGAGGGGCTCGAGCCGGGAGAGGTTTCCGAGCGCATCCGGGTAAGGCTGCCCAGGGCACAGTTTGAGCGTTTTGCGGCCCTCAGTCCCAAGGCGCGGGGCGAGGTCATTCTGGCCGGGTTCAGAGCCCTCGAGGAGGCCCGTCATGACGAGTAGGGCCCCGAAGAAGCGCCCCCACGGGGCAGGCACCAAGCCCGTGAAGCGCGGCAATCGCTGGTATATGCAGGTCAGTCTGGGCCGCCGCCCGGATGGGAGGCCCGACCGGCGCTGGGTGGGTGGGGCCACGCCGGAGGAGGCCCAGCAAAAGGCCCGCGAGCTCCAGGTAGCCGCCGCCCAGGGGATGCTGCCCACCCATGAACGCCTCACCCTGGGGGAGTGGCTACATACCTGGCTAAAGGCCAAAGAGCGCGATTGGGCCGCCAACACCCAGGCCAAGCACGAGCAGGCTTTCAAACGGATAGCGCCGGTGTTGGGAGGCCACCTGCTGCGTAATCTTCGCCCCCATCACATAGACGCCCTGGTGCGGCATTTGCAGGGGCACAGACTCGGCCCGACCACAATCCGAATGACCCTAACCACCCTGAGCGCCGCCCTTGACCACGCGGTGCGGATGGAGATTCTGCCCCGCAACCCGAGCGAGCCGGTGCGGTTGCGCCTCCCCACCGCTACCCCCAAAGTCAAAGCCTGGGACGCCGAGACCGTGGCCCGCTTCCTGGAGGCTGCCCGCCCCTACCGGCTCTATCCCCTCTTCTACCTGGGCTTCGCTACCGGGCTGCGCCGGGAGGAGCTGCTGGGCCTGCGCTGGGAGGACGTGGACCTCTCGGCCCGCTGCCTCCGGGTGGAGCGAACCCTTACTGTTGTGAAAGGGCAAATCGTTACCGGGCCACCCAAAACCCGCCACAGCCGCCGGGTGGTGGGGTTTGGCCCGGATGTCGCCGGGGTGCTCGAGGAGTGGCGGGCCCGGCAGAGGGAGGAAGCCCGCATCCTGGGCAGCCTCTGGCAGGATACGGGCCTGGTCTTCACCACGAGCACAGGGGGGCCTGTTCACCCCAACACGGTGAACCGGGACATGGCGGCCATCATCAAGCGGTGCGGGCTGCCCCCCCTCTCCCCACACGGGATGCGGCACACCCACGCTACGCTGCTCGCGCAGAAGACCCGGCAGATCGAGCTGGTCTCCCGCCGCCTGGGCCACGCCCGGCCCAGCATCACCCTGGACCTCTACCGGCACGTCGCGGGGTGGGAGCTCGAGGAGGTGGCCCTGCCGCTGAACGAGCTGCTGGCCCCCGCCCCGCGCACCCTGCACTAGCGGATTGCACACAGATTGCACACAAAGACCCCTTTATGCAGGTTTTGCATAAAGGGGTTTTGCCGTCCAGGACTTGGTGGGCGACGAGGGACTCGAACCCCCGACTTCATCCTTGTAAGGGATGCACTCTACCAGCTGAGTTAGTCGCCCGTGTGGTGACCCCAAGGGGATTCGAACCCCTGTTACCGCCGTGAGAGGGCGGCGTCCTAGGCCACTAGACGATGGGGCCGCGAGGCTTGCCGGGGTCTGCGGGGGTAGGCCCGCAAACAAGACCGTTCATCAGGGTAGCACAGGCTTGCCGGTTCGTAAAGCCAAACCCCCGGCCATGCCGGGGGCTTTTGGTGGACCGCACAGGACTTGAACCTGTGACCAACCGATTAAAAGTCGGTTGCTCTACCAGCTGAGCTAGCGGTCCTTGAGCCTGCGGAGCAGAGCGCTTCCTACAGCCTTAGAGATTATAGGCAAAGGGGCCACAGTTGTCTATAGCGCGAACATCCAAAAAAACCGAGGGCCGGCGCGCAGCCGACCCTCGAGCCACCCACAACTACCAAATATAGAAGATGGTCACGATGAACAGCCAGACGGCGTCCACCAGGTGCCAGTACATCGAGGAGCCCTCGAGGGTGCCCTGCTCGTGGTTGTTGATTTTGCCGGCCAGACCCTGGGCATAGGTGAGCGCCAGGCCGGTACCCCCAATGACCACGTGCGCCCCGTGAAGCCCCACAATCAGGAAGAAAGCCGTGAACCAGAGCGCGGCTTTCTGAGCGGCTTCCGACTGTCCGGCAGCGTTTAGAGCATCCACATAGTGCCCCGACGCGATGGCAAACTCCCAAATCTGGAACAGGAAGAAGATCACGCCCAGGATGAGGCTAATAAGCATGCCCAGCTTGAATGGGGAGAACTTGTTGGTCCGCAGGTCGTGGTGTGCATAGTGGACGGTAAACGAGCTGGCTACCAGGAAGAAGGTGTTCAAAAGCGCCAGCCACAAGGCCGGGCGATGCTCTTCTGGCGGCAGCGCAGCCCCGGTCAGGCGCAGGTACAGGTAGCCCGCTATCAGAATGCCGAAGAGGGCAATTTCCGAAACGATAAACCAGGCCATGCCCACCCAGGCGTTCGATTTGCCCGTCACCGTGTGGTGCACCACCGGGTGATCGTATTCAGGACGCAAAGCCCACCGGAACAGGCTGTACAAAAACACCACCAGGCCCACCGCCAGCCAGCCACCCCAGCCCGCAACCCCACCCACCGGGGCGTTGCCCAGGTCGGGTGCCAGCGAGACGCCGATACCCGCAATCAGCAGCCCCACCGCCGTCATGAAGGGCCAGACGGTCGGAGCCGGAAGGTGAATGGTCGCGGGGTCTACCGGGGTGGGCTTCAGGCCCTCTTTCTCCCAATCGTAGAGGGGACGTTCCGACTTGAAGACGGTGGGGAACTGCACCGCAAAGTTGTAGGAAGGCGGGGGCGAGGAGGTGGCCCACTCGAGGGTGTAGCCCCCCCAGGGGTTGTCGGGAGCCTTCACGTTCTGGCGGAAGCTCTGGATTACCGCAATCATCCAGGCCACACCGCCCAGGGCCAGAATGACCGCCCCCACGGTGGAGGCGAAGTTTAGTTCATTCCAAAGGTAAAGCCCGTCGGGGTAGGTGTAGTAGCGGCGGGGCATCCCCAAAAAGCCCAGCACGTACTGGGGCATGAAGGTCAGCAGATAGCCCACCAGGAAGAGCCAGAAGTGCGTCTTACCCCAGAACTCGGGGTACATGCGCCCGGTAATCTTGGGCCACCAGTAGTAAAGCCCAGCAAAGGCCAGGAAGCCCGAGCCCGCCATCAGCACGTTGTGGAAGTGGGCCACCACAAAGTAGCTGTCCTGCACCTGGTAGTCGAAGGGCACCACCGCCAGCATGACCCCGGTGATGCCGCCCAGCAGGAAGTTGAACATGAAGCCCATCACGAAGAGCATGGGCGTCTTGAAGTCGAGCTGGCCCCCCCACAAGGTTCCCAGCAGGTTGAAAATCTTGACCCCGGTTGGCACCGCCACCAGCACCGTGAAGAAGACGAAGACAAGCTGGAACAGAAGGCTCTCGCCCACCGTGAACATGTGGTGCGCCCAGACCAGGAAGCCCACCACTGCAATCCCCACCAGCGCAAACACCATGAAACGGTAGCCAAACACCGGCTTGCGCGAGAAGGTGGAGGCCACTTCGGCAGCGATGCCCAGGTAGGGCAGCAGCATGATATACACCGCCGGGTGCGAGTAGAACCAGAAGAACTGCTGGTACAGCACCGGGTCGCCCCCGATGGTGGGGTCAAACAGGCTCAGACCCAGCTTGCGCGAGAGCAGCACGGTCAGGCTGGCCGCCGTAATGCCCGCCAGGGCGAACAAGGAAAGCATGGAAGTGGCGAAAATGCCCCAGACAAAGATGGGCATCTTCCACAGGCCCATGCCCTTGGCCCGCAGGTTGTACACAGTTGCAGCAAAGTTCGCAGAGCCCAGCAGGCTCGACAAGCCCACCAGCAGCACACCCATCATGAAGAAGTCGGTGCCCAGGCCCGTGGTGCGCGAGAAGGGGTAGTAGAAGGTCCAGCCCACGTCGGGCGCCCCGCCGAAGAAAAGCGAGGCGTAAATCAGCACCGCCGAGAACACGAAAAGCCAGGCCGCAAAGGCGTTGATGCGGGGCAGGGCCACGTCTCGCTCACCCAGCATGAGCGGCAGGATGAAGTTCCCAAAACCCGCCAACCCCGCCGGGATGATGAAGAAAAAGAGCATGGTGGCGCCGTGCAGGGTAAGCACCTGGTTGTAGGCATCGCCCACCAGGAACTGCTGCTCGGGGCCAGCCAACTGCCAGCGAATCGCCACGGCCATCAAGCCCGACAGCCCGAAAGCCACGAACGACGTGACCAGGTAAATCATCCCGACTTTTTTGTGGTCGCTGGTGGTCAGGAGATCCCAGACCGAGGCCCAGAAACCCATACGGGAAGCGCTTTGTGGAGTTGCAATCGCCATATCTACTCAAACCTCCCGTCAGAACTTCTCCAGCTTGCTGAAGTCAAGGCCATCCACCTTGTGGCTCATCAGGTAAGCCGCGATGGCCTTCACATCGTCGTCGGAAAGGTTGGGGAAGGCCGGCATTTTGACGCCGGGCTTCATACCAGGGGAGTTTTTAATCCAGGGCTCGAGGTACTCGGGCGTATTGGGCCACATCCCGGCCCCCACGGTGGTGCGGTTGCCAAAGAAGGTCAGGTCGGGGTTGTTGGCCTGACCCTGGGAAACCCCCTTGAGGGCGTGGCAGGCTGCACACTGCTGTTTGTACAGGGTCTCACCCCGCGCCAGTTTAGGGTCGCTCGGCGCGGTGGCCTGATAGGCCTTGGCGCCCGCAATCCAGCGGTCAAACTCCTCCTGCGGCACCACCTTGACCCGGAAACGCATGTTGGCGTGGGAAGCACCGCATAGCTCCACGCACTGCCCATAGTAGGTGCCCACCTTCTCGGGCGTGACCTCAATATGGGTGATCACCCCAGGAATCGCATCTCGCGCACCCACCAGGCTGGTGATGCGGAAGGAGTGAATCACATCGTAAGTGCTGTCTTTGCCCCCAGTCACCTCGAAGCGAACCGGTTTGCCCACCGGCAGGATGAGTTCGTTGGAGTTGCGGATGCCGTAGTCTTTGTAGTGGAAGTCCCACCAGAACTGCCAGCCGCGCACCTCCACCACCATGGCCCCTGGGGTGGGGCGGTCTAGTTTGAACATGCTCTGGGCGGTGAGGCCAAAGATAATCAGCACAATCACGGTGGGGATAACCGTCCAGGCCACCTCGAGGCGATCATTCCCGTGCATCTGCTCGGGCTCGCTGGTTTCTTTGCCTGTGCGGCGAAACTTAACCGTCACATAGATCAGCGCACCCGTAACCACCACGAACACCAGGGCCGCAAAACCCATCACCCAGGCCAGCAGTCCCCGGACTTCCCGGTTGAACGCGGAGGCATCCCGATCCAGGATGTTCAGGGTGTGCCCCCCCGCCTGGCCTGGCTCCGCCGCCAGCACCAACCCCAGCACGAGCACGATCATCAAACCTATACTTCGTTGCAGCATTCCTACGTCCTCCCTTGGTTGCCTGGGTTATTCTAACGCATTTTATTTGGAAGCATTACAGACACGGTTACACAAACCCGTACCCCGTCAGGGTATTGTATCTACATCCACAGGGCGCGGTCTATGGCCATCGCAACAAAAAGCAATGCAAGGTATAACATGGAGTATTTATAAAGCGATAGCGTCCAGGGGCGCTCGAGGGTCTGGTAGAGGCGCAGGCTCCGTAAGAGGAGCAACCCGTTGAGCACCACCGCCGCCGCCAGATAAAACCAACGCAGCTCTCCCATAAGCACCGGAATCAGGGCAATGACCACTGTCAGGATGGCATAGAGCCAGATCTGATAGGCCGTTTCACGCTCCCCCCGTACCACCGGCAGCATGGGAATGCCCACCGCGGCGTAGTCATCTTTAATCATGAGTGCCAGTGCCCAAAAGTGCACGGGCGTCCAGAAGAAGACCAGCAAGAACAAATACCAGGCAAACAGGCTCAGCTCGCCCGTGACCGCCGCCCAGCCCACCAGGGGCGGGAAAGCTCCGGCAGCCCCTCCAATTACGATGTTGCTCCAGAAGCGGCGCTTCATGTAGAGGGTGTAGATGAGCACGTACCAGCCCAGCCCGGCCATGGCCAAAAGCGCGGTGGTCAGGTTGGCACCCCACCACAACAACAGAAAAGAACCCACCATCAGGACGGTGGCGAAAATGGCCGCATCGCGGGAACTGATCTTGTCGGTGACGGTGGGGCGCTGGGCGGTGCGCTTCATGCGACCATCAATATCCCGGTCAATCACCATGTTGTAGGCATTGGCCGAGCCTGCCGCCATGTAACCACCCACCAGCACCACCAAAAACAAGCCCAGCCCTGGCCAGCCTCCTGCGGCAATGAACATGGCCATCAGGGTGGTAAAGAGCAACAAGCTAATTACGCGGGGCTTGGTCAACCAGAAGTAGTCGCGCCAGGTTGCGCGTTCGGGATTGGCAACAGAAACCACCATAGCAGTTTACCTTGCTTCGGGCGCAGGCACCCTGTCCGGCACTGCCCGATGCTCCAGGCTCAGGGTCACAACCGTGAGCAACAGCCAGGTCAGCCAGACCAAATCCGAGAGCAACAGATGGGGCAGCTGGGTGTACAGCGGGGCCGCTTGATGCACGTTCAGGTAGCCCATCCCCAGTTGCAGGATAAACACCACCCCGGCGGCTTTAGCAAACCCTTTGGTGTAAGCACCGGGCCGCAGGGTCGCCACCAGGTTGGCTACCAGAACCACATACACGCTCACCAACACCGCAATGAAGGGATGGTAGATGCGAAGCTGCACCAGAAAATGCTCCCCGGGGGTGAGCGCCCGGCCCACCGCCTCGGCGGTGTTGCGCACGGGAAATAGAGCATCGCCCAACGAGGTTAGGGCCCCGGAAGCCGCTACGAACAGGATACCCCCCAGGCCCAGGCCCAAAGCCCAGCCCACCCAGCCCTGTCCCTTCCAGACCGGGCGGTGCTCGGGGTGGTTCGACCACCAGGCCGTCAGGGCCAGCGAGCCAATCAGAAAGAGGGTGTTGAGCAGGTGAACGGGGGCTATAACCGCCCTGGCAAGGCTGGCATCCTCGCCCACCAGCCGAAAAAGCACCAACCCGGCACCCACCAGGCTTTCGGTAATCATGAAGAGCATGGCCAGAGCGGCCCCCAGCCGGGCCAGATGCCCTTTGGGAAAAACCCGGCGCGACCAGACCAATAAGCCTATGGTCAGAAGCAGCGAAAGGCCGCTGGTGAGGCGGTGGAAGAACTCGATGAAGGTTTCCAGGCCCCGAAAAGCAGGCAGCACCTCGCCGTTGCAGGTGGGCCAGTGCGCCCCACAGCCATCCCCGGAGCCGGTGGCCTGCACCACATCCCCCCACAGAATGACCACCAGGGTAAAAATCACCACGCCCCAGGCGTAGAAGGTAAAACGTCGGTTGGTCATAAGAAAAAGTCCCCCCTCCGGGGTATTCGTATTTTGCCAGAATCCCATCGGAAGCTCCATAAGGACAAATGTCCCCAACAGGCCACCAGGTCTGAGCCTCCTGGCCCTGCGATGCCCGGGTTCATCCATTTAGAGCGCTCTTCACATATTTAGAGCCATTCGACTATAAGAAAGCTTTGTCCTGAATAGAACAGTGGCCGACGGGAAACTCGAAAACATGCGTCTTGGCCCAGACCCAACGCAGACACTTGTCCCTTCTCGTTTTCGTGGGCGGCCACGTCTGTGAGGGGCACGATATGTCACACCGTTCGGTGAATATATGTGCTCGCGGTGGGAGAGGTCGAAAGCGATACCAGCCCGGTTTCTCCAGCCGCAAGGCGCAAGTGCCAGAAAATGGGTGCTTTCGGCGATGAACTCAGTGCCCGTGGTTGGGCATGGCGTTGGGGTCAAAGGGCAGCGGCTGTCCTCCCCGCTCGGCCAGCCAGCGCTGCATGGTCTGAATCTCAGCAGCCTGACTTTGGCCCATGGCTTCAATCAGGCGGCGCGGGAGGCCCTCGGATGTGACCTCGGCAAGGCCACGCTCAATCATGGGCAAGGCGCCCTGATGGTGGCGGATCATCAGCTGCAAGAAATGGGTCTCGGCAGCAGGGCCTTGCATAGCCAGGAGCTCGGCGACCTCTTGTGCAGAGGCCATGCCCATCGCGGCAGCAGCCTGGGCGCCGGGGCGTTCAAGGCCAATGGTCAGCTGTCGCCACCAGGGGAGCCAGCCCCGCATCTGGTTGATCTGAGCCTGCTGGGTCTGGGCCACGTCGCGGGCAAAGTAGCGCAGGTTCTGATCGGCGGCCCGACGCTCCAAAATTCGGGCCAGCTCCACTGCCTGGGCGTGGTGGGGAATCATCTTCAGGGCAAAGCGACCCTCAGGGCTGAGGGGTTGGGCCGACAACAGGCCCAGGGCCAGCAAAGCCAGCCCCAACAAACCCCACAGCAGCGGGCGGCGCAGGTGCAGGGCGGGCGCGGCAGATTGCATCAGACTAATGGTAGTGGCCTGGCAGGTTGGCTTTGTGACGAAGATGCCCAACAAAACGGGTAGGCGTTTGGGCATGCCCAGGCGCCCTCGAGCCCGATGACTGGCCTCATCCTTCTATATTTTCCTGGTTTTGCCGGAAGAGCTCTATCTCGCCCGGGGCCGCCTGAAACCCTACCCGTTTGTGGCTCCCATCGCAAAAGGGCTTTTGTTCCGAATGGCCACAACGGCACAAGGCCAGCTTGGCCCGCTCGAGCACCCGTTCTTCCCCATCCAGGACGAATCTGGTACCCTCTGGCAAATCCAGCACCAGCGACCCATTCTCGCGCAAGCGGATTTTCATGTGTTTAGTGTAGGCTTTGCCGGTTGGCTGCAACCGGGGCGATTGACCCTACTGGGTTGGGGGCTGGTAGTGGAGACTGAGGCCGAAGGCTAGTGATATTTTTATCAAAGTCGCCGGCCTGTCAGGAGGAAACCAGATGCCCGTGAAATATCCAGGAACAGCCATTAGAGTAGAGGACAATATGCAAAACCTAGAGTTTCCCCCTTACATCAAAAGCGAGCGAGTCAAGCAGTGGATCACCGAGGCGGTCGCCCTTTGCAAGCCCGACCGGGTTCACTTTGCCGACGGTTCAGAAGAGGAATACAACGCCCTATGCGACCAGCTGGTCGAGGCGGGTACCTTTATCCGCCTCAACCCCAAGCTGCGCCCCAACAGCTTCCTGGCCCGCTCCGACCCCAGCGACGTAGCCCGCGTGGAGGACCGCACCTTCATCTGTTCCATCAACAAAGAAGATGCCGGCCCCACCAATAACTGGGTCAACCCCAAGGAAATGCACGCCACCTTGCAGGGCCTCTTCGATGGCTGCATGCGAGGCCGCACTATGTACGTGGTGCCCTTCAGCATGGGGCCGCTGGGCTCTCCCATCAGCTACATCGGCATTGAAATTACCGACTCGGCCTATGTGGTGGTCAACATGAAAATCATGACCCGCATGGGCAAGGCTGTCTACGACGTGCTGGGCGAAGATGGCGACTTTGTGCCCTGCATGCACACCGTGGGGATGCCCCTCGAGCCCGGCCAGAAGGACATCCCCTGGCCCTGCAACCCCAAGGTCAAGTACATCGTGCACTTCCCCGAGGAGCGCAGCATCTGGAGCTATGGCTCGGGGTACGGCGGCAACGCCCTGCTGGGGAAAAAATGCCTGGCCTTGCGCATCGCCAGTGTGATTGGTCGCGACGAGGGCTGGCTGGCCGAGCACATGCTGATCCTGGGGGTCGAAGACCCCAAAGGCCAGAAGACCTATGTGGCCGCCGCCTTCCCCTCGGCCTGCGGCAAGACCAACTTCGCCATGCTGATTCCGCCCAAGCCCTTCCAGGACGACGGCTGGAAGGTCACCACCGTCGGCGACGATATTGCCTGGATTAAGCCCGGCCCCGATGGGCGCCTGTATGCCATCAACCCGGAGGCCGGCTACTTCGGCGTGGCCCCCGGCACCTCTTACGCCACCAACCCCAACGCCATGGAGTCCATCAAGGCCAACACCATCTTCACCAACGTGGCCCTCACCCCGGAGGGCGATGTGTGGTGGGAGGGCATGGACGGCCCACCCCCGGCCAAGGCCATTGACTGGCAGGGCCAGGAATGGACCCCCGACTGTGGCCGCAAGGCCGCCCACCCCAACGCCCGCTTTACCGCGCCAGCCAGCCAGAACCCGGCCATTGACCCCGAGTGGGAAAACCCCAAGGGCGTGCCCATCAAGGCCTTTATTTTCGGTGGACGCCGCGCTTCGGTGGTGCCTTTGGTTTACCAGAGCTTCAACTGGTCGTTTGGGGTCTACCTGGGGGCCACCATGGGCTCCGAGATGACCGCCGCGGCCTTCGGCCAGATTGGCGAGGTGCGCCGCGACCCCTTCGCCATGCTGCCCTTTATCGGCTACCACATGGCCAGCTACTTCAACCACTGGCTGGACATGGGCCGCCGGGTGGTGGACCCGCCCCGCATCTTCAGCGTGAACTGGTTCCGCAAAGACAAAGACGGCAACTTTGTCTGGCCGGGCTTTGGCGAGAACATGCGGGTGCTGAAGTGGATTGTGGACCGGGCCAACGGGCGGGGGCGCGGCACCGAGTCGCCCCTGGGTTATGTGCCCCACTACGAAGACCTGGACTGGCGCGGCCTGGATTTTAGCAAGGAGCGTTTCCAGGAGCTGATGGCCATTGACCGCGACCTGTGGCTGAAGGAAATCCTCTCCCACGAGGAACTCTTCATCAAGCTCTACGAGCGGATGCCCAAAGAGTTCCTGGCCATGCGCGAGCTTCTGATTTCCAACCTCTGGCGCTCGCCTGAGCACTGGGACGTGGGGGGATTGGAAGGCTAAACGTCGGGTACAACGCTAGAGCAACCTCTCCTCCATCAAGGGGAGGTTTCTTAACCAGAACGGCGAGGCAAGAGGCACGAAAAACCCCAATCAAAAGTGTCTTTCCGAGCGCAACGAGGAATCTGATGCCCTACCGTCCCCAACATTCACTCGTCTTGCGCCGCAGCAGATTCCTCGTTGGAATGGCAGGTGTATCGTTGTTAGATTCGATAACCCTTGTGCCGTTTTCAGTATCGTTCTTTGCAACGGTACATCGTGTATTCACTATTTCGCCCTTATCAGCTTTCTCCAGTTATTCAATCGGTCAGACCAGGGCAGGACGCACTCTACATTGAATGCCATGAACCGCTCCGATTTTTCCTTCTTCCACCGCTTGCGCGTCCGCTGGGCCGAGACCGACCCCCAAGGCATCGTGTTCAACGGACACTACCTGACCTACTTCGATGTGGGCATCACCGAATACTGGCGGGCTTTGGGTATCCCCTACCCCAGCACGGTGGAGCGCTTTGGGGTGGATTTGTTCGTGGTCAAGGCCAGCGTGGAGTACCACGCGCCCGCATACTACGACGACGAACTCGACATAGGCGTACGTACCGGGCGCATTGGCAACAGCAGCATGCAGTTTGTGCTGGGCATCTTTCGGGGTGAGGCGCACTTGATTAGCGGTGAGGTGATTTACGTGGCCGCCAACGCCCAGACCCGCAAGCCGCAAACCGTTCCGCAAGCCCTGCGCGAGCTGCTTCGGCCATAAGGCTCGACTATTCCACGCCCTCGGCTTTCAACTCCTGGGCCAGGGGCTCCCAGCCCTTGCGGCCCATCAGGGCGTAGGTGTACTCCTTGCCGAGCTCCACCCCCGGCTGGTCGAAGGCGTTGATGTTCCAGAGTTCGCCCAGGAAGGCGGTCTGCCACATCAGGTGTTGCAGCAACCAGCCCAGGTGGTAGGCATCGAGCCGGTCTATGGTGAGGGTGTAGTTGGGCTGGCCGGCTTTGGCCAGGGCGTGGGCGGTGGCCTTGGCCTCGGCGTCCAGGAGTTCGAAGAAGCTCTTGCCGAAGAGGTAGTCAAGCCCCTCCAAACCCTTCACCGCCGGGATTTCCAGGTCTTCGCTGGGGGCCAAGAGGCGCAGGAAGACGATGAGCTTGTCGTGGGGGCCCTCGCGGAAAAGCTGTACCTGGGCGTGCTGGTCGGTGGTGCCGATGGCCCGTACGGCGGTGGTGCCGGTGCGCACTTCGTTGCCCTGGCGGTCGCGCATCTTGCCCAGCGATTCGTCGTGGAGTTGCACAAACCAGTCGGGCAGGTAGCGCAGGCGGGTGGAGTAGGGCATGAAGACCACGATGTTCTTACCCCTCTGGCTGAACAGGTGGTTGACCAGGGCGGTCTGGGCCGGGAGGTTGGCCTCGAGCGGACTCTGGGCCTGCTCGTTGGACTTGCGCGCCCCAGCCAGCAGGCTTTCCAGGTCTACCCCAGCAAAGGCCAGCGGCAGGGTGCCTACCGGACAGGTCACGCTGAAGCGCCCGCCCACCGAGGGCGGCACCTCGAAGGCCGTGAGGCCCTCGGCCTGGGCATAGGGGCGCAGGATACCCTTGGCCGGGTCGGTGGTGACCACCACGTGTTTTTTCCAGTCGGTCACGGCCTGCTCGAGCCACTGCCGGAAGACCAGGAATGCCGCCATGGTCTCTGCGGTGGAGCCCGACTTGGAAATCACATTGACCAGGGTTTTGCGCGGGTCGAGGGTGCGGAGCAGTCCAAGGATGGGCTCCGGCTCCACATTATCCACAAAATGCAGCCGCACCGGGCCGTTCCCCAAAGCAGCACCCACCGCCTGAGCGCCCAGGGCCGAGCCCCCAATGCCCAGCACCACAAAGTCTTCGACCCAGGCGTTGGCCTGACGGTAGCGCAGCACCCGGCGCAGGGTTTCGGTATCCTCGGGCACCTCAATCCAGCCCAAAAAGGCCTCCGGGAGGGCTTTGCGGTTCCACAAGGCCTCGCGGGCGGCCTCGAGGCTTTCCCTATGGGCGGCCAGCGCCGCAGGCCAGTCAATCCCCTGGGAACCGATGCGCTCCGAAAACAGGTTGTTGAGGTCAAGACGCAGCATGTGCTTAGTGTAACCAGAAACGGTCTATTGCGAACAAAATGCTAGACTGAGTGAAGCACCTTTTGGTTTTACCCAAAGGCAAGCCTGCAACTGTTATGACCAACCCCTCCCACGAGCTTGCAACGGTTCCGCTATCGCCCGCGGAGCATTCGGCGGTAGAAACCTATTGGCAGAACCTGGAACCGCACCTGCACTACCTGTCGGCCCAGGCAAAGGCGCAGGTGCGGGCTGCCCTCGAGTTCGCCCACATGGCCCACGAAGGCCAGAAGCGCAAGAGCGGGGAGCCCTACATCATTCACCCGGTGGCGGTCGCCCAAATCCTGGCCGAGCTGGGCCTGGACGCCGAAACCATCATGGCCGGGCTTTTGCATGACACCATCGAGGATACCGAGGTGCGCCCCGAGGAGATTGAGGAGCGCTTCGGGGCGGCGGTGCGCAAGATTGTGGAGGGCGAGACCAAGGTTTCCAAGCTCTACAAGCTGGCCCACGCCGCCAGCGAGGACAAGCCCGCCGAGGAAAAGCACGCCGAAGACCTGCGCCAGATGTTCATCGCCATGGCCGAGGACGTGCGGATTATTATTGTCAAGCTGGCCGACCGACTGCACAACCTGCGTACCCTGGAGTTCATGCCCCCCCACAAACAGCAGCGCATTGCCCGCGAAACCCTGGAAATTTATGCCCCCCTGGCCCACCGGTTGGGCATCGGTCATATCAAGCTCGAGCTCGAGGACCTCTCCTTTCGCTACCTCGACCCCGAGGACTACCAGGCCCTCGAGGCCCGCCTCAAAAGCCACCGGGCCGAACGCGAGGCCGCCGTGCAGGCCGCCAAGGAGAAGCTCGAGCAGGCCCTGGCGCGGGACTTCATCCTCAAGCAGTCCATCAAGAACATCGAGGTCACAGGCCGCACCAAGCACCTTTTTTCTATCTGGAAGAAGATGGAGCGGGAAGGCAAGGCTTTGGAGCAAATCTACGACCTGCTGGCCCTGCGGGTGATCCTGGAGCCGCGCCAGGGCAAAGACCCCGAAGAGAACGCCCTGCGCGAGAAACAGGTCTGTTACCACGTGCTGGGGCTGGTGCATGCCCTCTGGCAGCCCATCCCGGGTCGGGTCAAGGACTACATTGCGGTGCCCAAGCCCAACGGCTACCAGTCGCTGCACACCACCGTCATTGCGGTCAACGGCCTGCCGCTGGAGGTGCAGATCCGCACCCGCGAGATGCACCAGGTCGCCGAGTTTGGCATTGCCGCCCACTGGCTCTACAAGGAAGGCGTCACCGACCCCGAGGCCCTCAAACGGCGGGTGGGCTGGCTCAAAAGCATTCAGGACTGGCAGCAGGAGTACAGCAACTCCCGCGATTTTGTCGAGGCCGTTACCAAGGAACTGCTGGGCGGGCGGGTGTTTGTCTTCACCCCCAGGGGCAAAATCATCAACCTGCCCAGAGGCTCCACGCCGGTGGATTTCGCCTACCACATCCACACCGAGGTCGGGCACCACATGGTGGGGGCCAAGGTCAACGGGCGCATCGTACCCCTCAGCTACGAGTTGCAAAACGGCGAGATAGTCGAGATTCTCACCGCCAAAACCGCCCACCCCTCCAAGGACTGGATGGAGTACGCCAAAACCCGCTCGGCCAAGCAAAAAGTGCGGATGTTCTTCCGCGCGTTCGAGCGGGCCGAAACCCTGGAAAAGGGGATGCGGATGCTGGAAAAATACTTCAAGCGGCGGGGGTTGGCCAAACCCCTGGAAAGCCAGCTCGAGGAGGTCGGGCGCAAGCTCATCAAAAGCGCCTCGCCAGAGGATTTGTACGCGGCCATCGCCGGGGGCCGGGTAGCACCCCAGCAGGTAGCCCGCATCCTGGCGCCCAAAGCCGAAACGGTCGCTCCCAAAGCCAAGCCGGTCAAAAACGAGCTCGGCATCCGCCTGGAGTCCAACCTCAATGTGCCCATCAAGCTGGCCAGTTGCTGTGAGCCGGCCAAGGGCGATGCCATCCTGGGCTACATCACCCGGGGGCGGGGGGTCACCATCCATAAGGCGGGCTGCCCCAACATGCGCCGCCTGATGGAGCAGGACTCAGGGCGGGTGGTGCCGGCTTACTGGGAAGGGCTGGGCCGGGTCATGCAAATTGAAGTTCTGGCCGATGACCGCGCCGGCCTGCTGCGCGACATCATGGACGCCATCGCCTCGATGGGCAAGAGCGCCATGGGCGTGAACTCCAACCCCACCTCGCCCCTCTCCTCGCTGTTTCGCATCAGCACCCGGGTTGACCTGACCGAAGGCGAGCAAAAAATTCTGGATGAGCGACTCCGCAGTGTGGCCAACGTGCGCACCGTGAACTGGTCGCAGGTGCTTTAGAGGTGGGCCTCTGTCCCGATGCAGCCTGAACCGGGTCACCACCGCCTCGCCACCCCTTTGCCCCTGGGCACCCTTCAATGCATCTGCCTCCGCAACAGATCCTGCCTGCCCCTCCTGTAAAAATGCGGGATGAAAGCCGGAAAACCGGGAACAGGTCGCGGGTTCCTCCACAAGGCTGGATGAAGATGGTCGGCGGCTTTTGGGCAATCGCCCCCCCAGGCTTCCTCAATGAACCTCCTTTTTGCTCTGCTCATCGCCTTTGCTGTGGCCTTGCTGGCCGAACGGCTGGGCTGGCTCAGGCCCAAGGCTGCCTGGGCTGCGGCGCTGGTGGGCGGGCTGCCGCTCTGGGCTGGGGGCTTAACGGCGGCACTGGCGGTCATTTTTTTGGTCGCCCTGGGCAGCATGGCCAGTCGGCTCAACCCCAGCAGCCCGGACCGCGCAGGTCGCACGGCCTTTCAAGTGCTGGCCAATGGATGGCCGGCTGCGCTGGGCATTGCGCTGGGGTCACCCGTCTTTTTTTTGGCCGCGCTGGCCACTGCGGCTGCCGATACACTGGCCACCGAGATGGGCAGCCGCAGCCGGTGGGCCTGGCACCCGCTCAAAGGACGGGTCAAACCCGGAACCAACGCCGCGGTCAGTGGGCCCGGAACCCTCGCGCTGGTGCTGGGCGCAGGGCTGTTTGCGCCCTGGGCCTGGGGCCTGGGCGTCTCTGCAGGGGCTGTGGTGCTGGGCGGTATGGCCGGGGCGCTGGCCGACACCCTGCTGGGGTTGGTCGAAGACCGGCTCCGCTGGTGGAGCAACGACCTGACCAACCTGCTGGCCACCACCACGGGCGGCCTGGTGGCGCTGTGGCTGGCCTGATGGGCCGGCATGGTTGCCAATCGGTGGCTCTAACCCGGCTCCCACCGTATATGCTGGTAGTAGAAGGGGCATCTGGCCGCTCGAGGCAGCCCTGTGGGGAGGTTTGGTGCGCTGGCACAATCTTTACCGCCGCTGGGTGTTGCAAAGGCACTTCCGCTTCGCCAGGGAGCATCTGGGCGACTATTTTTTCGATGCCCTGACGGCGTATGCGCTGGGCCTGGGCCGGCTCCAGATTCCCGAGGCCAAGGAGGCCGCCTGGGCTTTGAGCGAGCTGCGCAAAGAGCCCATCCCTGGCTTTAGCGGGCAGCTCGAGGACATTTTTTTCACCATAGACTTCCACCTTCGCGAGCGCTACGGACACGATATTGCCGGGGCTTTGCGACGCGGCCTCTCTCGCAACGACCTCGACCTGACCGTGTTTCGGGCCTACGCCTGTGAGCGCCTGCTGCGGGTCCTGACGGCCTTGTCCGACCTGCGGCGGGAACTGCTGGCCCTGGGGCAGACCCATCGGCAAACCCTGCTGACCGCCTACACCCACCACCGCCCCGCCCAGCCCACCACCCTGGGCCACTACCTGACCGGCGTGGAAAACCTGCTCTCGCGCGATTACCAGCGCCTGCGCTCGGCCTTCCTGACCACCGACAAGTGCCCGCTGGGGGCCTCGACCCTGGCCGGCAGCCCCTATCCGGTAGACCGCAAGGCCCTGGCCCAGTGGCTGGGGTTTGGGGGCACTTTAGAGCATACCTACGATGCCATTGCGGCGGGGGACTGGGCGCTGGAGATTGCTTTCGCCCTGGCCGGGATGGGGGCCAGCCTCTCGCGGCTGGTGGCCGACTTGCTGTTCTGGGCCGAGCAGGGAGGGTTCCTGGTGGCCGAGAAAATCAGCCAGGGGTCTTCAATCATGCCACAGAAGGTGAACCCGGTGGTGCTCGAGCACGTACGGGGTTTTCTGGCCGAGCTGATGGGCGGCCCCACCACCCTGGGCCACCTCAACTACAGCACCCCCTTTGGCGATGTGAACGACCACGGGCCGGGGGTGCTCGAGCCCCTGCACGGCCTGTTCTATGCAGCCGAAGGGGCCGTGGCGCTTCTGCGGGTAGCCCTGCAAGAGAGCCGCTTTGTGCCGGAGGTGCTGGCCCAGGGCCTGCGCGACCGGAGCGTGCTGGCCTCTGAGCTGGTGGATGTGCTGGTCTCGGGGCATCACCTCCCGCTGGCCGAGGCCTACCCTAAAGTGCAGGGGATGCTGCGCGAGCTGAGCAGCAAGGGGCGCACGGTAGCCGAGCTGGGCCTGGACGACCTGCAAAGCCACCTGGGCTTTGGCGACCCCGCGCTGCTGCAAGCCCTCGAGCCCGAGCGCTTCATAGCTCGCCGGCGGGTGCTGGGCGGCGCGGCCCCAGAAGCCCAGGCCATTTACTTGGACTTTGCCCTGAACCGGCTGAAGCTCGAGCGGCTCGAGCTCAAGGAGCTCAAAAGCCGCCGCCGCAAAGCCCTGCGCACCCTGGCCCAGGAGCCCCTCAGTCTGCTGGGCGAACCGCTCAAAAAGACCCCTACCTAGAGGGCTCTTTACATCTTTTTCGAGTTCGAGAACGCCTGGTTCGGAACAGAACAGTGGCCGATCTGGAAACGCGAAAACATGCGTCTCGGCCCAGACGCAACGCAGACAAGCGTGCCCCACCGAGGTGAGGCACGTCTCTTTGTCCCTTCTCGTGTTCGTGGGCGGCCACGTCTGTGAAGGGCGCGATAAGCTACAATCAGCATACGTGAGTTCATACCGGACAGAAGCGCTTTGCAGGGCCTTGATGGCAACAGGGAGATATTTCATGGGTAGCGAACCATCCCGAAAAATCGCCTGAACTCACAGGAGGCTTATGCTCGAGACCCGTCTGCAACCCCACCGCGAATACCTGCTGGCCAACATGCCCGGCCAGAAGATGTTTTTAGCCCTCAAGGTGCGCCCCGAGGCCCAGGCTGCGGGGGCCCGGCCCCAGCTGGCCATCGCCTTTGTGGTGGACACCTCCGGCTCCATGCGCGAGGTGGTGACTGAGCCAACCCAGCGCACCGGCCAGAGCGTACGGGTGGATGGCCGGGAGTACGAGGTGGTGCGGGGCGCCAGGAGCAAGATGGACCTGGTGGTGGAAGCCCTGCAAAACCTGCTGAATAGCCAAGAATTAAAGCCCACCGACCGCCTGGCGCTCGTCAAGTTCGATGACCACGCCGGGGTGGTGCAGCCCTTTACCGATGCCGCCCACCGGGCCCGCTTGATGGCCGCCGTGGAGAAACTAACCGATTTTTCCGGGGGTACGCACATGGGGGCCGGCATGCTCGAGGGCCTGAAACAACTGCAAAAAGAGTCCGGCAGCCGCCGCATGATTCTGCTGACCGACGGACAGGCATTCGATGAGCCGCTGGTTGAACAGGCCGCCGAAGCGCTGGCCGAGGCCCACATCCCCGTAACCGCCATTGGCGTGGGCGACGACTGGAACGACGACCTGCTCACCGCCATCACCGACCGCACCCAGGGCAAGCCCTTTCACATCGTGCCCGATACCCAGAACCCGCTGCCCCCCAGCCTCAAGGCCACCGAGCTGCCCAGGGCCATTCTGGGCGAGCTGGAAAACGCGGCGAGCGAGGTGGTCACCAACATCGGACTCTCGGTTCGCACCGTAAAGGACGTAACCCTCGACCGGGTCACGCGGGTCTACCCCGCCCAGGCCGAGGTAGACCTGAAGGCCAGCCCCTACCCCCTGGGCAACGCGGCCAAGGGCGACTGGACGGTGTTCATCCTCGAGTTCACCCTACCCGCCCGGCCCTCCGCCCGGATTCGCATCGCCCAGATGGGCCTGACCTACGAGGTGCCCGGCCAGGGCTACCGGGGCGAGGTGCCTCCCCTGGACGTGGTGGTGGAGTTCACCACCGACGAGGCCCTGACCGCCCGTATTGACCCCGAGGTGATGCAGTGGGTGCAGCAGCGCAACATCGAGCAGCTCATCAAACAGGCCACGGTGGAGGCCCGCACCAACCCCGGCCAGGCCGCCAAGACGTTGGAGCTGGCCCGCAGCCTGACCGTCAAGCTGGGCAACACCGCCATGACCCGCGCCCTCGACCAGGCCGTGGGCGAGCTCAAAAGCAACAAGACCATCAGCATCGGCACCGCCAAGACCATCAAGATTGGGGCCAAGACCCAGGTGCTCAAGCAAGGGCCCGAGGCCGCGCCGGGTGGGGGCGACCTGCCCTCCGACGAGGAAATTCGCAAGATGACCGGCGCTTGATGTGGGCCAGAGGGCGAGCACCCTCCCAAGCCGGTTTCACGGGATTCTCGAGGCCAGGATGAAGCTATACTCGAGCAGGCTTGACCCGGATGTTTTGCGCCTCGTTCACATCGTATAACCCCTGCACCCTCGCGTAGCGTATGGAACGCTGCCCCTACTGTGCGTCTCCTATTCCACCGGGTGCAACCACCTGCCCGGCCTGCGGCATGGGCATAGATGTACACGCCACCCACCACCTGCCGGTCGGCACCCGGCTCAAAGGCGGGCGCTACACCCTGGGCAAGGTGCTCGGGCAGGGTGGGTTTGGCATCACCTACCTGGGGGCCGATACCCTGGAAAACCGCCCGGTAGCCATCAAGGAGCTATTTCCCGAGGGCTCCTCGCGCCGGGCCAACTCGCGCAACGTGGTGCCGCCGACCAGCCTGCTGGGGGCCGGTTTCGCCGAGACCATGGAGAAGTTTGAGGACGAGGCCCGGGTGATGGCCCAGTTCAACCATCCGGGCATCGTGCGGGTCTTTGATATTTTCGAGGAAAACGGCACCGCCTATCTGGTGATGGAGTTCTTGAAGGGCCAGACCCTGGGCAAACGTATCGAGAAGCAGGGCAAGCTGCCCGCCCACGAGGTGCAGGACATTGCGCTCAAGCTGCTGGATGCGCTGGAAGTGGTGCACAAAGCGGGCATGCTGCACCGCGACATCAAGCCCGACAACGTGTTTTTACACCAGGATGGCCGGGTGGTGCTGATTGACTTTGGCTCAGCCCGGCAGTTTGCCCAGGGCAAAACCCAGCAACACACCCGGCTGGTCACGCCGGGCTACGCGCCTTTGGAGCAGTACGGCACTGCGGGAAAATTTGGCCCTTATACCGACCTCTATGCGCTGGGCGCCACGCTGTACCACGCGCTGATGGGCGTCGTGCCCCCCGCCGCGACCGACCGGGTGCAGAGCAACCAGCCCCTTCGGCTGCCCCCCGAGACCCCGGATGGCCTCGAGCAGGCCGTCAACCGCGCCCTGGAAATCCGGGTGGACCGGCGCCCCCAGAGCGTGGCCGAGTTTCGGGCGATTTTGCTGGGCCAGCGGCAGCCTGCGCCCGCCGCCCGAACCGCCCCGCCTCCGGCAGCGGCTACCGGCAGCCTCTCGATCCGGGTCAGCCCACCCCAGACCGCCGTGCGGCTGCAAGGCCCCAACAACTTTCAGCGGGTTGTCCAGGGCGACACCGACCTGAAAGGGCTGCCGCCGGGCAGCTACACGCTTTATGCCGACGCCCGGGGCTTTCAGCCCCAGCAGGTCAGGGTACAGCTTCGCGCAGGGAGTGTTCTCGAGGCCCGGTTCACCCTGGCCCCCGTGCAGCGTCCAGCCCCGGCCCCCAAAAACCTTCCACCCAAACCGACGCCAGCCCCCGCGCCCCAGCCAAGCCCGACCCCGCCTCCTGACCCCACCCCGGCGCCCAGAGCCCCATGGCTGTACAACACCCGCCTCAACCTGCTCACGCTGGTGGCGTTTCTGGCCTTGTTTTACGTGTTCTTCGAGGCGCGCCCGGCCAGCCTGCAAACCCTCCTGCAACCCCTCGACGAGCAGCTCCAGCGCGACTACAACACCTGGGTGCCGTACCCCGAAGCCTTCCCCTGGCTGCGGGCAGGGTTTTACAGCGCGATTGTGATGGGCGTTTTCTACACCCTGAGCTTCCTGGTGACGCAGGTGGCCTGGCTCCTGCCCCTCCTGGTGCTGGGCGGGGCGGGAGTGCTCTTCTACAACAAGCTGATCTCGCTCGAGCAGGGCATCCTGGTCGCGGCCCTGCTGGCAGCGGTGTACCTGGGGGTGCTGCTCCTGGAACGCTACAGCCTGCCCCTGGCGGTGGTGCTGGGCCTGGCGGCGGCGTTCCGCTGGACCGACCCCACCCAGGCCGAAATCCTGGAACCCGGGGGCCTGGCGGTGGCCGTGTTGATTCTCTGTTTTGGTGGTATCGTTCGCTTAACCCGCGAACGGCGAAGAGAGGAGCGTAGTCCATGATCGTGTGTAAGGTATGCGGAAACGAGAATCCCGAAGGCACCCAGTATTGCGATGGCTGCGGCGTTGAGCTTACCTCCGAACCCGCGACCCGGCAGCCCACCATCACCGAAATGCCGGCTTCCCCAGCCACCCCCAACACACCCGAAGCCCCTACCGAATCCGCGCAGCCCGAGGCCCTCCCCACCGCACCCGAAACGCCCGCTGCCCCACCCCCGGCCCCCCTTTTCCGCCCGGCCAGGCTGGTCTTCAAGCGCTATGGCGCCCTGACCGCCGAGACCATTCCCCTGCAAGGCCCGCGCCTGGTGGTGGGGCGTTTCGATGCCTCGACCGGCCCGGTGGAAATTGACCTGACCGGGGTGCCGGGCGCAGAGAACATCTCGCGCCGCCATGCCGAGCTTTACTTCGATGGGGTCTGGAAGGTGCGCGACCTGGGCTCGACCAACGGGGTGTTCATCAAGAAAGCCGGGGCCGAGGCCTACGCCCCCCGCCTTGTCGAGCCCGCCGAGCTCCAGGACGGCGACGAGATTGCTTTTGGCAACGTGATTCTGGTCTTCCAGGAGGGCTAGCCATGCCGGACGAGCGCTCCGAGTCGGAGCAGGCCAGGCCCCTCGGTGATGACGAGGCGGAGGATCGGGTGCCCCCCACCAGCCCGCCGCCGACCGAGCCAGAGCCCCTGGATGCCCTGGATCTTCAGGAGATAGCCGAGGCCGAAGCCGAGGGCATGACCCACGCCGATATGGGCCTGCCCCCGGAGGAAGAGCTGCCAGAGCCCGCCGCCAAAGCCCCCTCGGCCTCCTCCGAGGGAGGCCACCTCGAGGAAACCGTCCTGCCCTCCACCGTGGAAAACTACGAGCTGCAGCCCGGCACCACCCACACCTGGGGCCCCCTGACCTTTCAGGTGGCAAGCCGCTACCTGGGTAGCTGGATAACCGCCACCGACGGCGAAAATCGGCTGCTGGTGGGGCCCAGGCACGATGGCCGCCTGCTGGCCTCGCTGGACAACCACCGCCTGCTGCCCCGGCTGGTGTACGCAGGCCCCGAAGGCACCGTGCTCGAGGCTCTGGATGGCAAACCCATCGGTCGGAACCTCCCGCTTCGGGCAGCCCTGGAGGTTGTGCAGCCTTTGGCCCAGCTGGTGTACTTCCTCGAGCGCAAGGGTCTGGCGCTTTTGGATCTCGAGCCCCACGCCCTGCAGCAAACCCCGCAGGGCCTCAAGCTCACCCTGCCACCCCGCCTGGGCCGCATTGGCGAGCCCCCGCCCCGGGTCTGGCGGCAGGGCTACACCCCCCCCGAGGTGCTGGCCGAGGCGCCCCTGTCCGGCAAGAGCGGGGTCTACCTGCTGGGGGCTTTGTGGTTTGAACTGCTCACCGGCACGCCGCTGCCGGTAGAGGGGCCCAGCGAGCTGTTGCTCTCGGGCATCCCGCTGCCCGGCGTGCCCCAGGCCCTGGCCCAGATGCTGGCCCCGCTCGAGGAACGGGCCACCCCCAAGCAGGCATTGGCCCTCCTCCAAAAGCTTTCGCGCCCGGGCGAGGTGGAGGTGCTGCTCGAGTTCGGCGAGGCCACCAGCGTGGGTCTTAATCCCAGCCGTCACTACAACCAGGATGCCTACGCCTACCGCCTCGAGCGCATCCAGTCGGAGTTTGGCCGCACCCTTTTGCTGCGGGCCTGCGTCTCCGATGGCATGGGCGGCATGGCCGCCGGCGAGCGGGCCAGCCAGGCCGCTGTCGAGACCTTCATCGCCGGTGACCAGCCCCACCCCCTCGACGACCCCCAGGCCCAGTCCGACTGGGGGGTGCGGCTGGTCTGGGCCGCCAACCAGGCCGTACTCGAGGCCCTGGCGGGCCTGGACGGGGGCTGCACCCTGAGCGGGGTGATTCTGTGGGGAGCCCGCTACACCGTGGCCCACGTGGGCGATACCCGCATTTATTTATGGCGCTCGGGCCAGCTCCAGCAGCTCACCCGCGACCACTCGCTGGTCGCCGCTCTGGTGGCCAGCCAGATGATCACCCGCGAGGAGGCCATGCACCACCCCGACCGCAACCAGGTCTTGCGTTCGCTGGGCAACCTGCGCCAGCCCCAGGAAGGCTACGTGGAGACCCTGGAAGCCACCACCGGCCAGGTTTCGGGCACGCTGGAGCCGGGCGCGGCGCTGGTGCTGCTTTCCGACGGGGTCTGGGGCGAGGTCACCGAGGCCCAGATGGCCGAAATTTTGAGCCAGGCCGCCAGCCCCCAGGCTGCTGCCGAAGCCCTGGTGCAGCGAGCGCTCGAGGCCGGCGCACCCGATAACGCCGCCGCGCTCATCATCCGGCGCCGAATCTGACCTAGCAAAAGGAACACCCTGCCAGGGGTGTTCGATCAAGGCCAACCCGCCGGCCTGTTCAACTTTAGGGGTTCAAGCCAGGATGATATTGCAGGGATGCGGCAGTAGAAAGCGCTCAGGCGACCCATGTTCGACGGCTTCGAAAAACTGGATGTCCAGACCTCCACCGTACGCATTCACCTGGTCAAAGGCGGTAGCGGCCCCCCCGTTCTGCTGCTGCACGGCTACCCCCAGACCCATGCCATGTGGCACAGGGTAGCCCCTGCGCTGGCCCGGCACTTCACGGTGGTGGCTTCCGACCTGCGCGGCTACGGCGATAGCGAGAAGCCGGCGGGCGACCCGGCCCACCAGCACTACAGCAAGCGACAGATGGCCCAGGACCAGGTTGAGGTCATGCAGGCTCTGGGCTTTGAGCGGTTTTTGGTGGTGGGGCACGACCGGGGTGGACGGGTGGGCCACCGCATGGCCCTCGATCACCCCCAGCGGGTTCAAAAGCTGGCCGTGCTGGACATTGCCCCCACGCCCTACGTGTTTGCCCACCTGAGCCGCGAGCTGGCCCTGGCCTACTACCACTGGTTTTTCCTGGCCCAGCCCAAGGGCTTCCCCGAGCGCCTGATTGGCTTTGACCCCATCGGTTTTTTGCACCAGAAGCTGGGCGGCTGGGGGACGGGCCTCTCGGCCTTTGCCCCCGAGGCCCTGGCCGAGTACGAGCGCTGCTTTCGCGACCCCGCCACCATCCACGCCACCTGCGAGGACTACCGCGCGGCGGCCAGCATAGACCTACAGCACCACGCCGCCGACCCCCGCAAGCTCGAGTGTCCCTTGCTGGTGCTGTGGGGCCAGAAGGGGGTGGTGCACCGCACCTGCGACCCCATTGCGGCCTGGCGGGAGTACGCCTGGGACGTGCGGGGGGAGGCCGTGGAGGCAGGCCACTTCCTGTGCGAGGAAAACCCCGCCGAGACCCTCAGGGCCCTGCTCGATTTCCTGCTCTGAAGGGCCTTGACCCACAGGCGGCGTGGGGAAGAAAATCCCCTCGTGGAACGGGTTGCGCGGGCCATGCTCCTCGAGCGGGTAGGCCACCCCCTGCGCCTAGGGGAGCTGAGGTTGCCAGAGCCCCAGGGCTGCCAGGTGCTGTTGCGGGTGCGGGCCTGCGGGGTTTGCCGCACCGATTTGCACATCTACGAGGGCGACCTGCCCCATCCCAAGCTGCCCTTGGTGCTGGGGCACGAGGTTGTGGGCGAGGTAGTGGCCCTGGGCCCGGAGGCCAGCCGCTTCCGGCTGGGCCAGCGGGTGGGGGTGCCCTGGTTGGGCTACACCTGTGGCCGCTGCCGCTACTGCCTGAGGGGCCAGGAGAACCTCTGTGAA
>NZ_JANWVH010000038.1 GCF_025056915.1 Meiothermus sp.
CCCACCACGAAGCCGACCCCGGTCCAGGTCAGCAGGCGGTAGCGCTCGCCAAACCCCCTCGAGGCCACCGTGTAAATGGCCCAGACCAGGGCCGCTCCCAGGCTGAAAAGCACACCCAGCCCCTCGAGCCGCCCCGCTTCCCCCCAGCTCAACACCCCCACCCCCAACAGCGACAGGGCGAAGCCCGCATACCCCAGGCGCGAAAGCCGCTCGCGCAACCACCAGGCCCCAATCAGGGCCACCCAGACCGGGCCGGTGCTGCTCACGATGGTGTTATAGGAGGCCGAAAGGCGCGGCACCGCCTCCAAAAACAAGCTCTGGTAGGCCACATTCCCCAACATCCCGATACCCCCCACAATCAGCCAGTCGCGCCCGGTCAGCCGCTCCTGAAAGCGCCACAATAGCAGGAAAATAAGCCCCGCGATGAGGGTACGCAGGCTGTTCATGGCATGGGGCGGCAACTGCGCCACCAACACCTTCATCAGCGCAAAATTGAGGCCCCAGGCCACCACCGAGTAAATGGGGAACAGGTAAGGGCTCATGTAATCAGCAGGGGTATATCAGGCGAGGCCGGTCTGTGCCCCTGGCCCCCCATCGCTTCACAAATACGCCCTGAACCACTCCAGATAAGCATTCAGCCGGGCCACCCGCCGGTCAGGGCGGCCTGAGCGGCTCAGTTCGTGGCCTTCCTCGGGCACGCGCAAGAAGCGGGTGGGCACCCCCCTTTGCAGCAAGACCGTGTACCAGGTCTCGCCCTGGTCTACGGGGCAGCGGTGGTCTTGCTCGGAGTGCACCACCAGGGTGGGGGTTTGTACCTGGTGCGCCAGCGAGAGAGGGCTTTTTTGCCACAGCACCTCGGGGTTTTCCCAGGGCCTGGCCCCCAGTTGCAGGTAGGTAAAGCGCGGCCCGATGTCGGAAGCGCCGTAGAAGCTGGTCCAGTTGCAGATGCTCCGATCGGTCACGGCGGCCTTGAAGCGCTCGGGGTGCCGGGCGGTCAGCCAGTTGGTCATGAATCCTCCATACGAACCCCCCGCCACGGCCACCCGCCTGGCATCCAGGGGGAAGCGGGCCAGCACATAGTCCAAAAACCCCAGCAGGTCATTTTCGTCAATATCACCCCAGCGTTTGCCCAGCTCGGCGTAGTCCTGGCCGTAGCCCGTAGAGCCCCGGGGGTTGCAGAAGGCCACTGCATAGCCGGCGGCCCGGAAGAACTGCAATTGCAGCATGGGGGCATTGCCAAAAGCGGTGTGGGGGCCACCATGAATGTACAGAATCACGGGATGCGGGCCCTCCCCTTCCGGCAGCAACACCCAGCCCTGCACGGTGTGGCCCTCGAGCGCCTCGTAGCGCACCTCTTGTGGGGTGGGCAGTGGGGGAAGCACCCCTGCGTTGGGGTCGAACAGTATCTCTTCCTCGCGGGCCAGGCAAGCCCCATGGTTGAAGTTTTCCGATAGGGTGTAGAGGTCGTTGCCGCAGAAGGCAAACCCCAGGATGTTGTGCTCCGCCGGAGTGCAGAAGCGGGCCTCTCCACCGAGCGTCACCGCCAGCAGGCGGGCCGAGCCCTGGTGGGTGACCACCACATACACCCGCCCATCGGGCCCCACCCTGGGGGTTTGTACCCCGGCGCCCATGCGCATATCCGAGTTCACCGAGTTGAGGAAGGAACCCTCGGCCAGCTGGCGTGTGTTTCCGTCCGGCCCCCGGTAGTAGAGCCTGGACTCCGTGCCGCCCCCCCGTTCCCAGGCATGGGCCAGGTAGACCAGTCCCCCCTCGGGGGTGGGCTCGAGGCCGCTGATGGGGCCCACCCCGCCAAAGAGTTCCTCCATCTGCCCATTTAGGCCCACCTGATAAGCCCGCTGAACCCAGGCCCAGCGCTCCTGGGGCGCACCCGAAGCCGTAAAGTACAGCCCGGTTCCCCCTGCGTTCCAGACCGCCTCTTCCACATCCTGTGCGAGTTTGACCAGCGGCCTGGTGGCCCCGTCTTCCCACAGCCATAGTTCCCTGGGTTGTCCCGGCAACAAGCCCCGGGCATCGAACTTGACCGGCCAGGTCTCGTAAATGCGGGGTTCGTCGGGTTTGGGTGGCTCGTAGTCGCCTCGAGTCAGCAGGGCAATCCGGCTGCCATCGGGGCTTACCTTGTAACCCTCCACCCCTGCCTTGAGCCGGGTGATCTGCTCGGGCTCGCCACCGGTGAGGGGCAGGCGAAAGAGCTGCGGCACTTTGTCCACCTTGCGGGTGAAGTAGATGTGGCTGCCGCGCCAGACGGGCGCTTTGGCCTCGCCCTGGGTTAGCCAGCGCAACTGGCCGTCCCAGAGCGCCAGGCGCGAGCGGTAGCGGGGGGGCTCTTTTTCAGGCCGCTCGATATCGGTGTAAACAAAAAGGGGCTTTCCCTCGGGGCCTTCGGTCAGCTCGGATAGAAAACGGAGTTGATACAGCAGTTCGGTTGTCACCCCCATACTTTACCTGACCGGCGGGTCAGTGGAGTCCATCGCGCTCTTCCGGGGCGTGGCCGCCCCTGAAAAAGAGAATGCGTCTGCGCCCAGATGCCCGCTGCGCACCCTAGCGCGGGCCGGGCCCAAGGGTGCTTGGGTTTTGAGTTTCCTGGCCCTGTTCTGTTCAGGACAAAGCCTTCTCGACGTCGCTCAAAGTTTGAGAAGAGCCCTCAGGCCAATCGGGCCCCCTCCCACCTCAACAACCACTCCTTGAGGCCTTCCCGCCCGGCAAACCCACCCAGGCTTCCATCGGCGTGAATCACCCGCTGGGCCGGAACCACCAGAAAGAAAGGGCAGGCCCGCATAGCGGCCCCCACCGCGCGGGGGGTCAGGCCGCACAGGCGGCCCATCTGGGCATAGCTACGGGTTTCGCCGGGGGGAATACGCCTGACTTCCTCGTACAGGGCAATCCGCCGGGCCTCGAGGCCGGTGTAGTCCAGGGGGATATCCAAAAAGGTCTCTTCCTTCCCGGCAAAATAGCCCTCGACCCGCCGGGCCAGGCTGTGCAAAAGCCGGTTGGGGCGCTCCGGCAGGCCCTCCCCCAGCACCAATAGCTCCACCGATAGCAGCGCCTGCTGGCCGGCCCTGGCAAAAAGAGGGCCTATGGGGGTGGGCATCAGCAGGCTATACACCTTGGGCTCTGGCGGCTTTTTCGCGCTTGACCCCCTCGCGGGTGACGGCCCCTTCCAGCATGAGGTCCAGAAACTTGGTCATCTCGTCCTTGAGCTGCCGCCCTGGGGTATAGGCCGCCCAGCGCAGGGCCGAGAGCAGATACACATCGGCAATCGAGCGGGAGATGCGCTCCAGCGACATATCTTCCCGCAGTTGGCCGTGCTGCTTGAGCGGACGCAGGATGTCGGCAATCAGGTCTCCCAACGGCAGCGACTCAAAAGCCTTCTTGGCCCGCTCAGGGTCCGGGTTCAGGAGCTCGTAGGCCAGGGGCGAGAGCAGTACCCGCTCCTGCTCGCTCACCTCGGCCAGACGGCCCCACAGGCGGCGCAAGACCTCGAGGGGAGGCGCTCCCTGGGCCAGCTCAGCCATAGCCTTTTCACGCAATTCACCCAGCAGTTGTGCGCCGAAATCGAGCAGGACGGCTTCTTTATAGGCGTAGTAATTGAAAAAAGTGCCGCGCGAAACGTGCGAGGCCTTGGCAATGTCGGTGGCGGTGGTCTGGTGAAACCCCTTCTCCCGGAACAGGTGGATGGCAGTGCGGAAAATGCGGTCACGGCGACGCAGCTTTTGCCTTTCCCGAAGACTGAGCATGTGGAGATTGTACCCAAGTCCAATAAAATGTGCCAGTCACCTTTAGGATGCAAGAATTCGGCTGCCAAGCCATCGAGAGGGCCGGGGCTTGCCGCCTAAAAGCCCGTACCACCGCAGCCGCACGGAGAGCGAATTCTGCCAATCCTCGCCTGGACTCGCTCTGCCCCACCTCGTGGGGGAGCCAGGTGGGGTGGCTGACCTGGCCCTTCATGCAACCTGCCAATGGGGGGTCTTGTCCGATACCCTCCCCAACCAGGGGCTCGAGGGCTATCCTCTTTGGAATCTGTGGGCCTGTATGGGTCTCTTTACGACGGTGTCCTGAGTGGCAACTTATCGCGCTTTTCACAGACGTGGCCGCCCACCAAAACGAGAAGGAACAAGTGTCTGCGTTGCGTCTGGGCCGAGACGCATGTTTTCGAGTTTCCAGGCGGCCACTGTTCGGTTCAGAACCAGGCTTTCTCGAACTCGAGTGGCGCACAATATGTGAAGAGCGCTCTAGGTTGTACAGTAGTCATCTGCTATGAACCGCCGTCTCCTTTACACCCTCCTGCCCGGCCTGAGGCGCCTGCTAGAGCCCGGTGGGGGCCGCCGCGCTCGCCGAAGCGGTGACCGCATCTGGTTGTTTCTCCTGCTGCTGGGGCTGGTGGGGTATTTTGTCTGGCATACCTACTTTCGTCCGATTCCGGAGGTTTACAAAGCGGCAGGGGGCCTCGAGCTCTACTTTGCCCCCCAGCAGGGGCGCGAGGCCAAAAACCGCCTGCTGGGCCTGATTAATTCCGCCCAGAACCGAATCGAGGTGGCCGCGCTCGAGCTCGATGACCGCGAGATTGGCCAGGCCCTCACCCGGGCTGCCGCCCGGGGGGTGCGCGTGCGACTCTTTGCCGACTCCGATTACCGCCGCGAAACCCGCGAAAGCCTGGGCGTGAAGAGCACCAGCCAGGCCCGCTGCGAAACCTTGCAGCGGGTTCAGGTCTGCTACGACAGCCGCAACAACGCCCTGATGCACCACAAGTTTGTGCTGATTGACGAGCGGGGGGTCTGGACCGGCAGCACCAACCTGACCTGGAATGCCTTTGCGCGCAACAACGAGAACAGCCTGTGGCTACCGGTTCGGGGTCTGGTGGATGTCTACCGGGCCGAGTTCGACACCATTTTCGCAGGCCAGGAAAGCGGTCTGGGCCGCTTTGAGCGTTTCCAGATTGGCTCCACCGAAGGCACCGTTTACTTTAGCCCGGCAGGAGGCCGCAAGGGCCGGGAGGCCATCCTCAGCTTGCTAAAGCGGGCCCATCGGGAAATCTGGATTGCCGCCTTTGTCCTGACCGATGCCCGCATAGTCGAGGCGCTGGTTCAGGCCCATCGGCGCGGGGTTCGGGTACGGGCGGTGATTGATGCGCGCAACCTGGAAAACTCGAGGGACGAAACCCTGAAGCAAGCCGGTATTGACGTGCGCAAAGACGGCAACCCCTACACCATGCACCATAAAGTAATGGTGGTGGATGGCGAGTGGGTGGTCACGGGCAGCTACAATTTCACCAGCTCCGGCTATGGTCGCAACAACGAAAACCTGCTCATTTTGCGGGACAGCGCCCTGGCCCAGCGCTACTTGCGGGAGGTGGAGGCCAACTGGCGGGCCGGAAGCCGTCTGTAGGAGGCTTTAGTTATCATCCATGGAAAGCCCAAGCACAAAGTTCATGTTCCTGAGCCCAGATGGGCCTGCCCTCCCCACCCTGGTTCTGGCCTCGCAGAGCCCCCGTCGGGCAGAGCTACTCCAGCGGCTTTCGCTGCCCTTTGAGGTGCGCCCAGCCGATGTGGACGAAGAGGCTTTAAGGCACCTCGAGCCCGCTCAAATGGCGGAGGCGCTGGCCGCACAAAAAGCCCAGGCCGTCTGGCAGCCAGAGCAGTGGGTGCTGGCCGCCGACACTGTGGTGGCCATAGGCGGCGAAGCCCTCGGCAAACCGAAGGATGTCGAAGAGAACAAGGCCTTTTTGCGTCGGCTTGCGGGCCGCACCCACACGGTTTACACGGGCTTTGCCATCCTGCACCCAGAAGGAGGGCCGCACAGCGAGGTGGTCGCGACAGAAGTCACCTTCCGCCCCCTGCAAGAGTGGGAGCTGGAGTGGTATGCCGAAAGCCGCGAGGGGCTCGACAAGGCCGGCGGCTACGGGGCTCAGGGGCTGGGCATGGTGCTCATCGAGCGCATTGAGGGCGATTTCTACACGGTGATGGGGCTGCCGGTCAGCCGGGTCTGGCAGCGCCTTCAGCAGCTAGGCTACTTCGGCGAAGCCCGCCGAACCTAGCCCTCCCCCTCAATCCGGTAGCGGCAGCAGTCGCCCCCGGCGGCAATGCGCTCCTCGCGAACCACCGGAACACCCAGCAGTTTCTGGTACATTTCAAGTTCGGCGTGGCAAAACTCGCTGTGCTCCATGGAGAGGGCCAGCTTGGGGCAACGACCCTGCTCCAGATACCAGGCCCCGTTTTCGAAGTAAAAACGTGCCTGGTAGCCCTGATGTGTGAGGAACTCGGACAGGCGGTAGATTTTTTGCTCCAGGGTTAGCCCCTCCAGCTGGGGCAAAAGCTCCTCGAGCAGCTTGTTGTTGCGCCGGGTCAGTACCTCCAGCACCAGCCCTTCGCCAAAAAGCTCTTTGAGGTGGGTGAGCACATCCGCGCACATGCGCGCATAGGGGGCCTGCTCGTCCACCGCCTGATAGACCTGTTTGGGGCGGCCCCGGCCCTCGTTTTTTTCCAGGCGGGCCCGCACCAATCCCTCGCGCTCGAGGTCTTCCAGATGGCGGTGTACCGCCACCTTGGAAATGCCCAGCGTCTCGGCCAGCGAGCCCGCACAGCTTGACCTCGAGCGCAGGGTCTCCAGGATGCGCAGTTTGGTTTCACCCATGCCCAAGGCCATAACACCCCTAGGCCATCGGCAGCAACAGGTACGACTGCACCGATAGCTGACCCGCCAGGTTCCGTGCCGCCTGGCGGAAGGCTTCGGCTTCAGGCGACTGCGGGGCCCCCACCACCACCGGCACGCCGCCGTCCCCCCCCTCCCGCACCGAGAGCGCGATGGGAATCTCGCCCAGGAAGGCGGTCTTGTACTGCTCGGCCATCCTGCGCCCTCCACCTTCTCCGAAGATGTGGGTTCTCTGGCCGCCCTGTTCAAAGTAGGACATATTTTCAATCACGCCCAGGATGTTCACCTGCACCCGCTTGAACATATCCACGGCGCGTTCGGCATCAATCCGGGCCACGTCCTGCGGGGTGGTGACGATCAGCCCCCCCGAAAGCCGGGTCAGTTGAGAGAGCGAAAGCTGCACGTCGCCCGTGCCAGGGGGCAGGTCAATGATCAGGTAGTCAAGCTCGCCCCAGGCCACCTCTTGCAGGAACTGCTTGATGGTGCCGTGCAAAATGGGGCCCCGCCAGACCATGGCCTGACCCGGCGGTACGATGTTGGCGATGCTGACAAGTTTAATGCCGTAGCGCTCGATGGGCACCATGCGTTTGTGCTCATCTACCCGGAGTTTCTCGGCCTGGATTCCAAACATCTGGGCCTGGCTGGGGCCGTAGATGTCGGCGTCCAGCAGACCTACGCTGGCTCCATCCTGGGCCAGGGCCACCGCCAAGTTGGCGGCCACGGTGCTCTTTCCAACCCCCCCTTTGCCCGAAGCAACGGCCACCATGTGCTTGATGCCCGGCAGGGGCAGGTTCTGCGGGGCACGCACCTGGGCCCCGAAGTGCACTTCAATCTCGGAAGCGCCGATCCTGCCAATGGCGGCCCGCACCTCCCCCTCGATTTGCTCCTTGAGCGGGCAGGCCGGGGTGGTCAGGTTGATTTTGACCGCTACCCTGGCTCCATCTACCCGAATTTTTTCGACCATCCCCAGCGACACCAGGTCTTTGTGAAGCTCGGGGTCGTGAACGGTCTTAAGGGCTTCCAGTACCGAGCTTTCGGTGAGCGCACTCATCTCGAATTCAGATTATGCCTGGAAATGCTCCGACGAACGGGGCTAACATCACATTAGACAGGCCCGAAGCACAGAATGTCAATCCATCCGATGGTGGATAACTTTTGGGCAGGCCCTCCCCCGAGGTAATGGTTATTTTTCACAGGTTTTGGGTACTGCGCTGCATATAATCCGCTCCAAGTATGAGTACCGATAAGCTCCGCGATGAGGACTTGAAACTGGTGCATCTGCTCGAGCAGATGCGCGAGCAAATCCTTCAATCCAGCCAAAACCTCGAGTCCCTCAAAGAGGCGCTTCTATCGGCACAGCGGTTGGTGGAAGAGCGCAACCAGAGCCTGCTCAGCGCCCGCAGCCCACTGCTCGAGGGCTATGGCGCCCAAGACGACGACCCCCTGACCGGACTGCCGGGCCGGCCCGCGTTCGAAAAGGCCCTCGAGCGGGTTTTTGCCAGTGGAGAAGTTTTCACCGTGGTCACCTTCGATTTGGATGGCTTTGGGTCAATCAACGAACGCTTTGGCCGCACCACAGGCGATGAGGTACTGCGCCGCATGGGCCAGCTGGTGCGCAAAGCCCTGCGGGCCTCGGACGTAGCTGGACGAATCGGAGGGGAGGAGTTTGCCCTGATTCTGCGCGGCATCACCGGTGACCGGGCTTTTGGGGTGTGTGAACGGCTGCGGTTAGCGGTGCTCAAGTACCCCTGGAATCAGCTGCATCCCGAGCTCAAAGTGACCATCAGCCTGGGCTTTGCGGGCCGCGACGACGAGCCGACCGCCCAGGAAGTGCTGGCCCGCGCCGACCGTTTCCAGGCCGAGGCCAAAAGCTCGGGCCGCAATCAAACCTTCCCCGGACTGTATTACTAGAAGGAGTGATCTGTCATGACCGGCCAGGCCAAGAACCCGCTCAAGAACCTCCGGCTCCCCACCGAGATTAAAGACAGGAGTCTGGTGCGCTACGTCACCTCCATTGTTTCGGCGCTCCTCTTTTTGGGCTGGCTGATTCTGGAACTGACCCTGGGCTTCTGAAGCGCTGCTGAGGTATACTGCGGTTGCGTTGACCGGGAGGAGTAGGTTTTTGCCCCCTCAGAGAGGATGCCCCAGCGGCTGAAAGGGCATCCGGGCGCTCCAAAAACCGAACGTCGCCCGCGAGCTTGCAGGAGGAAAGCCTTAGGCTGTAGAGCCTGCCGGGAGTGCCCGTTACAGCACGCAAGAGCGCCGATGGTGTGCGAGGTGTTCTGAGCGCCAGACCCCATCGGAAGCGCGGTGGTACCACGGGGAAGCCCCTCGTCCGTGCAGAACTGGCTGCACGGGCGTTTTGTCTTCGGCTGGTCTGGCGCGAAGAGGGGTTCACACAGTTCGGCGAGTCCCGTCCCACCAAGGCCGCCCGAAACAGCCACCGAGCCCTTCTCGCAAGGCCGATGCAGCGCTACCGAGGTGAGAGGATGATTGAACCCAAAGAACTGCCCAAAACCTACGACCCCCAGACCGTGGAGCCGCGCTGGGCCCAGGAGTGGGCCAGCAACCCCCTCAAGCCCGAGCTGAACGCAGGCAAAGGCAAAGGCCCTTTCACCATCGTGATTCCCCCGCCCAACGTGACCGGCAACCTGCACCTGGGGCACGCCCTGGACAACACCATCATTGACACCATCATCCGCTTCAAGCGGATGCAGGGCTACGAGGCTTTGTACCTGCCCGGCACCGACCACGCCGGCATCACCACCCAGGTGCTGGTGGAGCGCGAGCTGGCCCAGGAGGGGCTCTCTCGCCACGACCTGGGACGCGAAAAATTCCTGGAGCGGGTCTGGGCCTTCAAAGAAAAAAACGGCGGCACCATTCTCTATCAGTTGCGCCGCATCGGGGCTTCCTGCGACTGGAGCCGCGAGCGCTTCACCATGGACGAGGGCCTTTCGCGCGCGGTGCGGCGCAGCTTTGTGGAGTATTACCACCGGGGCCTGGCCTACCGGGGCCAGCGCATCGTGAACTGGGACCCGGTGGCCCAGACGGTGGTGAGCGACCTCGAGGTGAACGTGGAGCCCACCCCGGGCAAGCTCTACACCCTGGCCTACCCGCTGGAGGCAGGGGGCGAGATTCGGATTGCCACCGTGCGCCCCGAGACCATCTTCGCCGATGTGGCCATCGCGGTGAACCCAGCCGACGAGCGCTACCGCCACCTTCTGGGCCAGAAAGCCCGCATCCCCCTGACCGAGCGCTATATTCCCATCATTGCCGACGAGGCGGTGCTGATGGACTTCGGCACCGGGGCCCTCAAGATTACCCCGGCCCACGACCCCACCGACTTCGAGATCGGCCAGCGCCACGGCCTGGAGATGCCCAGCGTGATTGACCTGAAGGGCTACCTTACGGGGGAGCGGGTGCCCCTGGCCTTCAGGGGTCTGGAGCGCTTCCAGGCCCGCAAGCAGGTGGTCGAGGCCCTGGAAGAGGCCGGTCATATCCGGGAAATCAAGGACTACACCATCGCCTTGGGCTACTCCGACCGCACCAAGGCCCCGGTGGAGCCTATGCTTTTGGAACAGTGGTTCGTGCGCATGAAGCCGGTGGCCGAACAGGTGCTGCAGGGGCTGGAGAAAGGCGAGATGCGGCTGGTGCCCGAGCGCTGGGAGAAGGTCAACCGCGACTGGCTTTTGAACATCAAAGACTGGGCCATCGCCCGGCAGCTCTGGTGGGGCCACCAGATTCCGGCCTGGTACGACGAGGAAGGCAACGTATATGTGCCCGACCCCGAAAACCCCGACCTCGACTGCGACCAAGACCCCCGCTACGCCCACCTGAAGTTGAGGCGCGACCCGGATGTCTTCGACACCTGGTTCAGCTCGGCCCTGTGGCCCTTTTCCACCCTGGGCTGGCCCGATGAAACCCCCGACTTCAAGAAGTTCTACCCCACCGACGTGCTGGTGACGGGCTACGACATCCTCTTCTTCTGGGTGGCCCGGATGCAGATGTCGGGCTACCAGTTCACCGGCAAGGCCCCCTTCCACACCATCGTGCTGCACGGGCTGTACCTGGACGCCCGGGGCCAGAAGATGTCCAAGAGCAAGGGCAACGGCATTGACCCCCTCGAGCTGATTGACAAATACGGGGCCGACGCCTGCCGCTTCGCCTGGGACTACCTGGCCACCGGCGGGCAGGACATCCGCCACGACGAACGCCGCTATGAGCAGGGCCGCAACTTCGCCAACAAGCTCTACAACGCGACCCGGTTTGTGCTGATGCAACAGGGCCAACAGGGACCCGCTTCCACCGACCAACCCACCCTGGCCGACCGCTGGATGAACTCCCGCCTGAACCGAGGGATCGCCGAGATTACCGAGGCCTACGAGGCCTTCGACCTGGGCCGGGCCGCCCGGCTGGTCTACGAGCTGGTCTGGAGCGAGTTCTGCGACTGGTACCTGGAGGCCGCCAAACCCGCCCTGCGGGAGGGCAACCGGGCCACCCTGGAAACCCTGAGGTCCACCCTGGCCGCGCTGCTCAAGCTGCTGCACCCCATCATGCCCTTCATCACCTCGGAGCTTTATGAAACCCTGACCGGCGACCCCCAGCAACTGGCCCTGCAGGACTGGCCGGTCGCCAAGGAGCGCGACCTGGAGGCGGAAAAAGCCTTCAGCGCCCTGCAGGAGACCATCACCGCCACCCGCAACCTGCGGGCCGAGCTGGGCATTCCCCCCCAGCAGGAGGTCGCGGTGCAGCTCGAGGGCCCAGGGGCCCGCTTTGTACTGGAGAACCAGGCTTTGTTCCGCTTTTTAGGCCGGGCTGTGCCCTCGCTCGGCAAGCCCGAAAAGGCCGTGGCCCAGGCCACCCCCAGCGCCACCGTCTACCTGCAGCCCAAAGGCGACCTCAAAGGCTTTTTGGAGCGCCAGAAGAAGCGGCTGGCCGAGCTGGAAAAGCTGGTCGAACAGGGACAGAAAAAGCTCTCCAACCCCGGCTTTGTGGAGCGGGCCGCACCGGAGGTGGTGGAGGCCGAGCGGGAGCGGCTGGAGGAGAATAAAGCCCAGCTCGAGCGCATCCGCGACAACCTGGCCCGGCTGGGGTAGCCTGTGGAGGCTGGGTTTAGGCTGCCGCCAGGGGGCCGCAAGCGGCTCTTAGCCCGCTGGCAGGCGCTACTGGCATCACTGGGGACTGACCCTGAGGCGCACTTTCCCCTGCTCGAGCGCCTGCTGACCCACCACAGCGAACCGCACCGCCGCTACCACAACCTGGCCCACCTGGATACGCTCCTGCGGCTGCTGCCGGCCAAACCCCACCTGGAGTTTGCGGTCTGGTTCCACGACGCCATCTACGACCCCACCCGCGCCGACAACGAGGAACAAAGCGCCCGGCTGGCCCAGGAAAGCCTGCCCCGCCTGGGCGCAGCCCCCGAGCTGGTCGAGAGGGTGACCCGGATCATCCTGGCTACGCAGAACCACCGCACGGACGATCCCGATACCGCCCTGTTTCTGGATGCCGACCTGGCCATCCTGGGGGCCGAACCCCAAACTTACCAGGCCTATGCCCGGGCCATCCGGCAGGAGTACGCCTGGGTTCCGGAGAGCCTGTTCCGCGAGCGTCGGGCGCAGGTCTTGCAGGGGTTTTTGTCCCGCGCGCGCATCTACCAGAGCGATGCCTTCGCCCACCTCGAGCAGCCCGCCCGCGACAACCTTCAGCAAGAGCTGCAAACCCTGGCTCAGCAGACCTCGCAAGCCAGCGCTTCCCAGTAGCGCTCTAAGCTCTCGCCAAGCTGGGCAGCCAGGCCCAGCCGGTAGGCCGCCGCCACCCGCCGGCCCAGGGCCCGAACCAGGGGGTCGGGGCTTTCCTCCAAGCGGCTCAGGGCCTTCTCCGAGAGGGCAATCTGCACCCTGTGGGGGCGAACGGGGGTTTGCGGCAGGCTGAACCAGTAGGCGGCCTCCTCGGGGCTCACCACCAAGGCCCCACGGCTTCTGAACCAGTCAGCCCCCTCGGCGTGTACATAGACCCGGGCCCCCTCGGCCACGGCCCGGTGAACCGCCTCGCGAAACGGCACCGGGGTCGCCCAAGCGGCCATCGGCCTCGCCGGGCGATAGGCCGCTGCCCGCAGCTCCAGGGAGCGTTCCCCGTTCCACTCACTTTGCACCAGCCCGGCGGCCAGCTCGAGTTCGTCCGGCAGGTGCCCGCCATTATCGCGCCATTTGATGACCCGGACGCCGCCCAGCCAGAACGAGAGGTGCTTGCCCTCACTCAAGGCCCGCACCTGCTCGGGCCGGCCCCGCAGGAAAAAAAGCGGCTCCGGATTGCCCTCCCCCAAGGGCTCCAGTAGCTTTAAGGCCCCATGAAGCGCCTCCAGGTCTTCCCCGTCCAGCCAGCCATCCAGAAGCAGTTCCGGCTCAGGGGCGGGAAACTGTGCGGCGTAGGCCCGAACTGCCTCGGCAAAGGCCGGAATCTTCGTCTCGGCGATGGCGAAGCCTGCCGCCTGGGCATGGCCCCCAAAGCGCTGGAGGTAAGGCGCCGCGTGGCGCAGGGCCCCTACCGCGCTGATGCCGGGCGTGGAGCGCACCGAACCCTTGCCCTCGGCAATGATGAAGACCGGTTTGTAGAAGCGCTCGAGCACCCGGCTGGCCACGATGCCCATCACGCCCGGATGCCCCTGGGCATCGTGGATCACCAGCGCTGGCTGGCTGGGGTCTATGGTGGGCCAGATGCGCTGTAGCATCTCCTCCTCGATGCGCTGCCGTTGCTGGTTGAGCCGGCTCAGGTGCTCGGCCAGGGGGCGGGCCTGAAGCAGATCCTGGGTGGTGAGCAGTTGCAGGGCCACCTCGGCCTGGCCCAGCCTCGAGGCCGCGTTGATGCGGGGCGCAAGGCGAAAGGCAATCTCGCCCGCACTGAACTCGCGGCAGTGCTCGGCGGCCAGCACCTTCAGGCCCAAGTGGGCCGAACCCCGCAGGCGGCGCAGCCCCTCCTGCACCAAAGCCCGGTTGAAGCCCTTCAGGGGGGCCACATCGGCCACCGTACCGATGGCGGCCAGGTCGGCATACTCCAGGGGCGGCGGGTGGCCCAGCAGCTCGTAAACCTGCCACAGCAGCAAAAAGGCCACCCCCGAGCCGGTGGGATGGGCCTCACCCTGGAGCCGGGGGGAGAGGGCCGGGTGCACAACCAGGCCCGGCGGGGGGGTAGCCCCGGGCGAGTGGTGGTCGGTGACCAGCACCGAAACCCCGTTCTCGACCAGTTCTTTTAGCTCGGCGTGGTTGCTGATGCCGCAGTCCACGGTGATGAACAGCTCGCAGGCTTCCAGGTGCTCGGGCACCCGCTCCATCAAAACCCCGTAGCCCTCGCCCAGGCGGTGGGGAATGAAGGCGTGGATGTTGGCCCCCAGCCGGCTCAGGCCATTAAGCAAGACCGCCGTACCGGTCAGGCCGTCGGCGTCGTAGTCGCCGTGCACCCGGATGCGCTGGCCCCGCTCCAGCGCCTCGATGATTCGCCGGGCCGCCGTCTCTAGCCCCTCCAGGGGCAAAAGCTTCAGGGGAGGCTCGAGGTCTTCCTTGCGGCGAAAGCCCCGGTTCCAGAAGGCCGCCGCGGCCAAAGGCGGGATACCCAGCTGCTCGACCAGGGGGCGAAGCTCGGAAACAGGGGGCCAGGGGCGGAACTTCCAGGTCATCCAGGGTCTCCTACACACTGCCGAGAGCCGAAGGCTCAGGGCTGAAAGCCAAAAGGTTACCGGGCAGAATGGGTCTTCAGGGGAGCCGGTCGGGAATGACCGGGGTTTCCTCGGGGTGTTGCTTTTTGAGTGCCTCGAGCTCGCTTTTGAGCTGGCGCAGCTCACGGTTGCGTCTGCCCAGGGCTGCCTGGGCGTTCACCCAGCCGGTGAAGGCATACAAACCCATCACCACCAGGCCCAGCCCAAAGGCCCCCCACAGCAGGAACACCAGGTGCACCTGGCCCCAGGGGGTGCCCAGCAACAGCCCCGGCTCCAGGGCATACAGAGCCCAGGTGAGCACGGCAACCACCAGCACAATCAGGAAAGCCAGCCCATTCAGGACTTTCATATCAGCAGTTTACCCCAGGGCGCTGCGGGTTCAGGCCCACTTTTTCAGGTCAATGCGGCCCTCGTAAAGGGCCTTGCCGGTGATGGCCCCTTCCACCCCCAGGCTTTGCAAACCCAGCAGGTCGGCATCCGAGGCAATGCCCCCGCCTGCAATCAAGAAGCCCGGCCAGGCCGCACGAACCTCCCGCACCACCTCGAGGTCCAGCCCGGCCAGGGTTCCATCCCGCCGCACATCGGTATAAATCAGGGTGCGCACCCCCATGGCCCACATTCGCAGGGCCAGGCTCTGCACCCCAAGGGCGGTTTCCTCGGCCCAGCCCGAGACCACCACCTCGAGGCCCCGGGCATCCAGGCTCACCACCACCCGCTCAGGCCCAAACGCCCCGAGCATCTGTTCCAGCACGTCCGGCGCCTTTACCGCCACCGTGCCCACTACCACCCGGCTGGCCCCCAGGGCTAAAAGCTCCCGGGCCGCCTCCACGCTGCGTACCCCACCCCCTACTTCAAACGGGATGGCGATGGACTCGGCGATGGCCCGCAGCACGGCCCGGTTTTGTCCCCGGCCCGTAGCCGCATCCAGGTCCACCAGGTGCAGCAGGGGGGCCCCTTGTTCTTGCCAGTGCAGGGCGGCCTCCACTGGGTTGTCGTAATAGACGGTTTCCCGGTTGGGGTCGCCTTCAAACAGGCGCACCGCCCGCCCGGACTGAATATCCACTGCCGGAATCACCCACACGGGGGGATTGTATCAGGCCCTTTAGTAAATCTTCTTGCCCAGGAGGCTGCTCGCAAGCTCGACCATCATCCGGGCGGTGCGGTTGGCCACATCCAGGATGGGGTTCACCTCGACCAGGTCCAGGCTGGTGACGAGACTGGCATCGGCCAGGAGTTCCATCAACAGATGGGCCTCGCGGTAGGTCAGACCCCCGGCCACCGGGGTACCCACCCCTGGAGCAATCTCGGGGTCCAGCACATCGGCATCCAGGGAAAGGTGCACCCTTTCGAAGCCCCGAAACTTTTCCGTCACCTGCGCCGCAATGGCCGGGATGCCCTGCACATCCACTTCTTTCATGGTATAGACCGTAACCCCCCGCTCCCGCAGCAGTGCGACCTCGCCCGCATCCAGGCTGCGAATCCCGATGAGCACCACGTCCTCGGGGCGCACCTTGGCGCCGGGGTGGCCCAGGTTCACCAGGCGGGCATCGCCCAGGCCGCACAGGTGGGCCAGGGGCATTCCGTGAATATTGCCGCTGGGGCTGGTCTGGGGGGTGTTGAAGTCGGCATGGGCATCCACCCAGATGACCCCAATGCGCCCCCCCCGGCCAGCCCCCGTGACCGAACCCATGGCGATGGAGTGGTCGCCACCCAGCACAATGGGAAACACCTCGGCGGGCATCCGGGCCAGGGTCTCGATGGTGTCCTGGCAGACCGCGCGGATGGCCTCGAGGTAGCCCATCCCCCCCTGCTCCCGCTGCTGGCGCAAGCTCTCCACCACCGGCACCTTTATATCGCCATAGTCGTGCACCTGGTGGCCCAGGCCCTCGAGCACCTCCTGCAAGCGCCCATAGCGGATGGCGCTGGGCCCCATATCCACCCCGCGCCGCCCCTGGCCCAGATCCATCGGAACACCCACAATACCAATCTGCTTCATACGCCATAAGTCTACTGTTGAAGGGGGGCCACCAAGCACCGATAATAGATGCAATCCGGTGCCCTTGACCCCCGGCCTTTTCGGCGCTACAGTAAAGAGCTACGCCCAGCGTAGGCTTTAGGAAAATGAACGAAATGCACATTCAGAGCATCAACCTATCGCGCCTGATGCGGGAAGGTGGCAGCACCGACGCGCGGGGCGAGATTCTGGACTACATCAGCCTGGAAAAAGAGCATATTCCCCTGGAAGGCCCAACCCAGTGGAAAGTCGCCGTGACCCGCCTGGAAGGCGAAGGTGGGCAGGAGTTCTGGCTTTCGGGTGAGATCGCGGGCTATGCCATTCTGGAGTGTCGCCGCTGCCTGACCCCCACACCGACCCCGGTGCGCGCCCATTTTCAATACATGCTGCGCTACCAGCCCGGCCTCGCAGAGCTCCAGGCCATCGAAGAAGACGAAGAAGAAATCCTGCTCTTTGGTCACCCCGACCTCGACCTGGGGCCGCTGCTGAGTGAAGCCTTTGCCCTCGAGCTGCCCTTCACCACCCTCTGCAAAGCCGACTGCAAGGGCCTGTGTCCGGTTTGTGGGGCCAACCTCAACGAAGTCGATTGCGGCCACCACGAAAAACCCCAGACCCGACTGGGGGCCGCACTTTCGAAGTTGATGGGCGATTTGAAGGATTGAGCGGAACTTCGACAGGGTCATTCCGGGCCTTTGCCACACAGGGCCCAAATACCCGTCATAGGCAGTAGTCCGTTTGAACTTGCGTAAGGGCAATTTTGGAATCTGTGGGCCTGTATGGGTATCTTTTCGACTGGGCAATACGCCTGAAGTTGGTATCCGGCCCAACAACGGAAACCGCAATCGCTCGAGCCGGCCTGCTCCCCTGGGTGGAAGCCTGCTCTCCGACAGATGGCTTGAGCTGGCCTAACCGGGCAATCGGGGGTTTTGCCGGACATGGACGAAAGAAAAGCCCTCCGCTCGAGCCCGGTCAACCCCTACCCTGGTCTACTTTTTGCCCCACCCGGGGATATTAGACTTGAAACATGGTAGTGAACCGCCGCAAAACACCAACGGTCTGGGTGGGCAAAGTGCCCAAGGGGGGCGACCATCCGGTCGTTGTGCAATCCATGACCAATACCGACACCGCCGACATCGAGGCCACCGTGGGCCAGGTCTGGGCGCTGGCCAAAGCCGGCTCCGAGGTCGTGCGCATGACGGTCAACAACGACGAGGCCGCCCAAGCCGTGCCCGAAATCAAGCGCCGCCTGGCCGACCTGGGGGTGGAGGTGCCGCTGGTGGGCGACTTCCATTTCAACGGGCACATCTTGCTGCGCAAATACCCCGAGATGGCCCGGGCACTCGACAAGTACCGCATTAACCCCGGTACGGTGGGCAAGGGCAAGCAGCAAGACCCCAATTTCAAGACCATGTGCGAGGTGGCGGTGGAGTTCGGCAAGCCGGTGCGGATTGGGGTGAACTGGGGCTCGCTGGACGCCGGGTTGCTGGACGAGATGATGGAGGCCAACGCGGCCCGGCCCAATCCCAAAGACGCCCACCAGGTCACGCTCGAGACCATCGTAGAGTCGGCGGTTCGCAGCTACGACTGGGCCCTCAAGTACGGCCTGACCGAGGACAAAATCATCCTTTCGGCCAAGGTTTCCAACGCCCCCGACCTGTGGTGGGTCTACCGCGAGCTGGCCAAGCGCACAAGAGCCCCCCTGCACCTGGGGCTGACCGAGGCCGGCATGGGGGTGAGCGGCATTGTGAGCAGCACGGCGGGTCTGGTTCCCCTGCTGGCCGAGGGGATTGGCGATACCATCCGGGTCTCCATTACCCCCGCTCCCGGCGAGCCCCGTACCAAGGAGGTGGAGGTGGCCCTGGAAATCCTTCAGTCCATCGGGGTGCGGCAGTTTACGCCCAGCGTAGCTAGCTGCCCGGGCTGTGGGCGCACCACCAGCACCTTCTTCCAGGAACTGGCCCTTCAGGTATCCACCCGCCTCAATGCCCAGATGCCGGTCTGGAAGACCCTCTACCCTGGGGTCGAGAACCTGAAGGTGGCGGTGATGGGGTGTGTGGTGAACGGCCCCGGCGAGTCCAAGCATGCCGACATCGGCATCTCGCTGCCGGGCACCGGCGAGGCCCCCCGCGCCCCGGTTTACATTGATGGGCAACTGGCCACCACCCTCAAGGGCGACCGCATCGCCGAGGAGTTTATGGGCATGGTGGAGGAGTATATCCAGAAGCGCTTCGGCAAGCAGCCGGCTTAGTGCCGTGTCGCATAAAAGCCCATACAACGCCACTGGCACGGTGAGCTAGTTAGAGCGCTCTTGACATATTCAGAGCCATTCGACCATAACTTTGTCCTGGACAGAACAGTGGCGGCCTGGAAACTCGAAAACATGCGTCTCGGTCCAGACCCAACGCAGACACTTGTCCCTTCTCGTTTTCGTGGGCGGCCACGTCTGTGAAGGGCGCGATAAAGGCCGAAAGCAAAAAAGGCCTGTGGAGGCCTACTGCTTTTCCCGTGCGGCGGCGAGTTTTTGGGTGTAGGCCGCGAAGCCTTTCTCATCGCCTTGGGCCAGGAAGGCGGCCTGTTTGGCCCAGGTGGGGAGGCTTGGGGCAAATCGCAGGTTAGCGGCGGCCAGGGCGGCTCTCAGGGTTTCTGGCCTGGCTTTGGCCAGCTGGGCAAAAGTGGTGATGCCTGCTCTGTGCAGGGCTGCCGACATTTTGGGGCCAATCCCTTTGATGCGGGTCAGGTCGTCGGGGGCGGGTTTGGGGGGGCGGCTTTGGGCTTCGCCGGATGTGGCAGTGGACTGGCGCTTTGAGCCCTTTTTCCTGGATGTTCCTTGCGCGGGTGTGGCTTTTGCCGGAGCCGCCGTTGGGGGCTTGGCGGCAGCAGATTTTCGGGCCGGCGCTTTGGTTTGCGCGGCTTTGGAACCGCTGGATGGGGCCGATGGCTGGGCCTGACCCCGCCCGGAACCGCTCTTCTTCGCCCCGGACTTGCGCGCGCGGCTTGGCCCGGGCGCAATTTGGGCCAGGTACTGCTCTACCACAAACCCCGACGAGGCCGCCGCTTTGCTGAGTTTGGCGGTCAGGGCCGACCAGGCGCGGCCTTGCTTCTTTAGCTTTGAGGGAGGCTCGCCTTCGGAGGCGGCCAGGGCCAGCGACAGCTGGCTGAGCCCCTCGAGCCAGGCTTGATGGGCTTCCCGATTGAAGTAAACCTTGCCCTCGAAGCGGTTGATTTGCAAGAAGCCCTGCACATCGGAATCCTGTAGCAGCCCTGGCATCCGTTGACCGAGCAGGCCAGGGTTCTGGGCCAGCTCGGGGTGAGCCACGAGCAACTTGGTCAGGCCCACCGAGCGCCGCGCCTCGCCCTCGCCCAGGCCCAGCTCGATGAGGGTTTGCTCCAGAACCCGCCCCAGGCGCCACTCCTCGAGGGGGGTATGGGCCTCGGTGGGCCCCAGACCCTGCGTGAAGACCCAGCCTAAAAGTGCGCCCATCGTGAGCAGGTTGGAGCGCTCGGCCACCTCCAGCACCCCTTTCAGCCGACGCAGCACCTCGGACACCGGCAGAGTGGGCGGGCGGCCCTGGTGGGCCTCAACGCCCCCGTAGAGCGCCCGCAGCCGGTCTTGCAGCTCCCCCTCGAGGGCTTGGAGCCCCTCGCCATCCAGCAACCGCCGGAACAGGCCGGGGTTCACCAGCGCGCGGAAAGGTCGCAGGATGGGCTCCAGCCACAGCTCCTGCCGGGCCTCATCCAGGCTGGGCACCCCCTGCCCGCCCAGCATCTGGGCCAGCCGGGCATAGAGGCCATCGTGGTCGTAGACCTCCCGCCATTCCAGGAGCACCATGCGCTGGTAGGGGCCCAGGGTTAGCTGGAGCCCCTCCTCGTGGAGTTCGCGGTTGTTGCGGATGAACTCGAGGCCTGTGGCCAGGTCGCGGAAAACCGAGAAGGTGCGCTGGTCGAAGCTGAGCTGCATCCCCTCGCCCAGGGCCACCTGGCGGGTCTCGCGTGCGGGCCCGGTTTTGAAGGGCTGGGCTATCGAGCGCTGGATTCGAACCGAGGTGTGGGCGTTTTTGTTGTGATAGACCACCAGCGCCCGTTCACGCCCGGCGCGGTTGGAGAAGGCAAACACATCCTCGTTGACCGAGTCGCCCGAGAGCGCGTCGTACAGCACGAAGTTCTCCACCTCGGCGAAGAGGTATCGCTTCTTGAGGAGGGGAAAAATCTGCTGGTAGTGGTAGTCCACCAGGCCCTGATCGGGGGTTTCGTCGTAGTAGGCGCGGCGGTATTCCATCCCGTAGCGCTCGGTGAAACCCTCGACCTGACCGTGGCCCAGCATGGGCAGGCCCGGCAGGGTCGCGCACAGGGTCATCACCCCGAAGTACTTGTCGCCCTTGCCAAACTGCTCCACGGCGGTTTTCTCGTCGGGGTTGTTGAGAAAGTTCACGAAGCGCTTGAGGATTTCCGGCTCGAACTCGAGGGTGTTTTTCATAATCTGCCGGTACTCGGCGTTCTTCTCGTCGCGCAGCATATTCATGAAAGCCGAGTTGTAGACCCGGTGCATGCCCAAAGTGCGCACGAAATAGCCCTCCATCATCCAGAAGGCCTCGGCCAGAAGCAGCGTATCCGGCGCCTCTACAGCCACCCGATCCACCACCTCGCGCCAGAACTCCACCGGCATGGCAGCATCGAACTGTTCCCTGGTCATGGCGTGCTCGGCCCGGCTGGGGATGGAGGCCCCCCAGGGCGAGCCGCCCGGCTCAGGCCACCACAACCGCTGGATGTGGCGCTTGGCCAGGGTCATGGCCGCATCGAAGCGGATGATGGGGAACTGCCGGGCCACGTGCAGGATGGTCTGGATCACCGCCTCGCGCACCTCGGGGTTGAGGTAGTTGAGCTGGGCGGTGTCGTTCCAGGGCATGGCGGTGCCGTCGTTGCCGTGGTAGATGTAGCGGGTATCGCCGGTCTGGCGATCCACCCGCTTGAACACCACCGCCGCATCCGACCGGTCGTAGTAGTGGTCTTCCAGGAAAATGCTGACCCGCGCATCCTCCGATAAGTCCGGCCCGTTGAAGGTGTAGTTCGGGTAGGGGGGGTAGGGGAGGCTGATGAACCAGTCGGGGTGCTCTATGACCCAGCGCCCGTCAATGCCCACGTGGTTGGGCACCATGTCCGAGGCCAGGCGAATACCGTGCCGGGCGGCTTTTTCTCGGAGCACCTGGAGGGCGGCCTCGCCGCCCAAGTCCCGCGCAATCACGTAATCGTAGAGCGAGTAGGCCGAGGCCACCGCGTCGGGGTTGCCCATCATCTGCTTGATGCGCCGGGAGGCCTTGCTCCGCTCCCACAGGCCAATCAGCCACAAGCCGGTCACACCCCAGCTTTGCAGGAGCTCGAGCTCTTCCTCGGGGATCTGGTCAAGGGTGCTTATTTCGCGGCGGTACTTTTTGGAGAGCTGATCCAGCCAGACGTAGGTGTTTTTAGCCAATAGCACGCAGCGGGGCATCCAGTCCAGGTCGGGGCTGAAGGCTTCGGGCTCGGGCTCCAGGGTCAGCCGCCTGAGGTCGAGCATCTGATGTTCGGCGCCTGCGCCACCCGGCTGGTCGAAGTGGACGGGTACAGCAAAGGAGCGCTGCGCCTCGCGGATTACGTCCAGGCCAATCAGGAGCCGGTAGTAGAAGCGCCCCAGGCGGCCCCCGAAGCGCCTCAAGAGGAACTCGAGCTGGGCCTCGAGGGAGTCGGGGTGCTGCAAAGCCGGCAGGCGCAGCGTCTTGAAAAGCGAGAGGCCCGTTTCAGAAAAGGCCGGCTGACCCTCAAAGAAATTTTCCAGACCCTGGATGATGGGCAGGTAGGCGGTGGTGCGTTCCAGGTTTGTGTCATCGAACAGCTCCAGGAACGGGTTGAAGGCGGGGTTGGCGTTGGCCATCCAGAGCAGTAGCATTTCTTCCAGGAGAATTTCGCGGTTGGAGCGGCCCTCGGTGGCATCGGCCAGATACGACTCCAGGCTCTGCTCGCCCCGGTAGACCCGAATCGGCGGAAACTCGGTGGCAAAGGCCCGCAGGGTTTTGTCCAGCTCGTCCGGGCCGACCCTAGACTCGAGGTCGGTCAGCGCTTGTTGAATCACGCTCGGATGCTCTTCCAGGTATTGCCGCACCACAAAGTGCAACATCTCGTCTATCAGGCCCATCGCATTAATCTGGCTGGCGCTCACGGCCTGCTCGGGGTGGCGCACCAGGTCGCGCTTGGCGTTCATAGCCTCGGCGAAGCGCCGGGCTGCCTCAAAGTTGGCAAAAATCACGTTCCCGCTGAGCGAGAACAGCGCGAGGTCGAACTGGTAGTAGTCCCTCGCTCGAGCGGATATATGAAACTCAAACACACCCAGGCGCGACCGTTGGTGGCTCATAGGACACCTCCGCACGAGCAAAGTCTAACAGCAGTATGTACGGGCGAGGGCAGATAGGGCCTGGGCCAAGCCCATACCAGGCTTCCTATACCCACTCCCCCTGCCGCATCAGCGGTTCGGCCAGGCCACTCTGGGTCAGGCCGTCCACGTCCACGTGCTCTGAGCCAATCATCCAGTCCAGGTGAATCAGGCTGTCGTTGGCCCCGCGCGCGCGTTTTTGCTCTAGGGTGAGGCTTGCGCCTTCTTCCAGGCATTCATCGTAGCTGGCCCCCAAGGCGATGTGGCTGGCCGCGTTTTCGTCGTAGAGGGCCTCGTAAAAAAGCAGTCCGGTCTGCGAGATGGGGGAGCTGTGGGGTACCAAGGCCACCTCGCCCAGGCGCCGGGCGCCCTCGTCGGTCTCGAGCAGGTGCTGCAAAATGGCCTGGCCCGTTTCGGCGTGGGCCTCCACCACCCGGCCCTGTTCAAAGCGAACCCGGATGCCCTCGAGCAGGTGGCCGTGCAGGCTCAGGGGCTTGGTGCTCTGGGCCCAGCCCTCCACCCGCTCGCGGTGGGGGGTGGTAAACACCTCCTCGGTGGGCAGGTTGGGAATGCAGCGGGCCCCGTTCTGTGCCCGCCCGGCCCCGCCGGCCCACAGGTGTCCCTCGGCCAGCCCGACGTACAGGTCGGTGCCGGGCCCCCGGAAGTGTAGGGCGGCATAGCGCCTGGCGTTGAGCTTTTGCACCCGGCGCTCGAGGCGCTCGGCGTGGGCCATCCAGGCCGCCACCGGGTCGGCCTCCTCCACCCGGCAGGCCTTGAAAATGGCCTCCCAGAGCCGGGAAAGTTGGCGGGCCGGAGGTTCATCGGGAAAAACCAGCCGGGCCCAGCGCGGCGAGGCGGCCCCGATGATGCACCAGTTGGTTGCAAAGCTGCTGATTCGCTCCGAGAAGGGTTTGCTCTGCCGGGCTGCGGTCTGCGAAGCCACCCGGATTAGCTCGGGGTCCTGGCCGCGCAGAATCTCCGGGTCGTCGGCCACGATGCTGAGCCAGGCGTAGCCTTCGTCCAGGGCTTTGAGCCGGGCCTCGACCATGAAGCTGGCGTACTCCTGGAACGAGTCCCGTGGGGCGTAGCGAAAACGCGCCAGGTTGAGCTGCTCGTCGTAGAGCTGGGTGACCACCAGCCTCGAGCCCGCCCGGTAGGCTTCCTCCACCACCAGCCGGGTGAGCGGGAGGGCCTCGATATGGGCGTTCACAAAAAGCTTCTGCCCCGGCTGAAGCCCTACCCCGACCCTGACCGCAACCTCGGCAAACCGCCGCAGCTTTTCCTCGAAATCTGCTGACATGCCCTAAAGCCTACCCTAGCCTGGCCTTCGGGGTAGAGTCGCCTTTTGGGTTGGGCCAAGCATTATCCATCCAGCACGGCCAAAAGCCCTGTAGCTGGGGGTTCACTTTGGGGCCAACCGCTCAGGCCCGGCCAAAGCCCCGGAAGGCCCTGGCCCCCAGGCGTGCGGAGAAACCCAGCCTCGAGCGTGTAAACTAGCCCTATGCCGGAAGTGATGTCCGAACTTTATATCCCCAAACCCCCCCACGAGGTTTACGCCGCCGCCCGGGACTTAGCGGGCCTCAAACCCTACCTCAAAGACGTGGAAACCCTGGAGGTGCTCGAGGACCATGGCAGCACCTCGCGCACCCGCTTTGTTGCCGTGGCGATGGGCAAAAAGGTGCACTGGATTGAGGATGAACGCTGGTTCGATGCCGAGTTTCGCAACGAGTTCGATAGCAAGGAGGGCGACTTCGACGTCTACCGGGGTTCGTGGACCTTTCTGCCCGAGGGCCAGGGCACCAAAGCGGTGCTCAAGCTCGAGTACGAGCTCAACATCCCCATTTTTGGCGGCCTGCTGCAAAAACTGGTCAGGAAACTGATGCAGGAAAACATAGACGACCTGCTGCGCGGCCTGAAGGAACGCTGCACCACGGCCTGAGGTGCTATACTCAGGGCATGTCGCTGGCTTTGCGATGTTAAGTTGCCGCTCCCGCCGGGGATATGGTGTGCCTTGGGCCGCCAACCCGGCTTTTTTCATAGCCAGGCGCCTCTCAGCCGAGCCAGCCGCGCAAAATCGCCCCAATCCCCTACGAACGGAGCATCTCCATGCCATTGCAAATCTATAACACCCTGGCCAGGGCCAAACAGACCTTCGCGCCGGCCACCCCCGGCTATGTGGGCATCTATGTTTGCGGCCCTACGGTTTACTCCGACCCCCACCTCGGCCACGCTCGAGGCCCCATCGTCTACGATGTGCTGCGGCGCTGGCTGCGCCACCAGGGCTACAAGGTGCGCTTTGTCTCCAACATCACCGACGTGGGCCACCTCACCGATGACGCCGACGCGGGCGAGGACAAGATCCAGCGCCGGGCCAAGCTCGAGCGCCTGGAGCCGATGGAAGTGGCCGAAAAATACATGTGGAGCTATTTCGACGAGATGCAGGCCCTTAACGTGCTGCGCCCCGATATCACCCCCCGGGCCGCCGGGCACATCCCCGAGCAGATTGAGCTGACCGAAACCCTAATCCGGCGTGGCCACGCCTACGTGGCCAACGGTTCGGTGTATTTTCGCGTGCGGAGCTGGCCTGGATTTGGCAAACTCTCCAACCGCGACATCGAAGAACAGGAGGCCGGGGCGCGGGTCGAGGTGCGCGAGGAAAAGGAAGACCCCCGCGACTTTGCCCTGTGGAAGCGGGCCGACCCCGAGCACCTGATGCGCTGGAACTCGCCCTGGGGGGTAGGGTTTCCGGGCTGGCACATCGAGTGCTCGGCCATGAGCCTCAAGTACCTGGGCGATGGCTTCGATATCCATGCCGGTGGCGTGGATTTGCAGTTCCCCCACCACGAGGCCGAAATTGCCCAGGCCGAAGCCGCCGGGCACCCCTTTGCCCGCTACTGGATGCACCACTACCACGTGCTGCTGAACGGGCAGAAGATGGCCAAGAGCACCGGCAACCTGGTCTCGCTGGCTGAGCTACGGGCCAAGCACGAGCCCATGTACATCCGCTTCTATTTGCTCAACAGCCACTACCGCAGCGTGCTGGACTTTACCGACGAGGGCCTCGAGGCCGCCAAGAACGGCTACCTGCGCTTGTTGAATGCCTACCGGGAGGTGCACCGGCTGATTCACACAGCACCCGGTGGCAAACACCCTGGCCTGGAGCGGGCGGTGGAGGCGGTGGAGCACGCCTTTGCCGAGGCCCTGGACGACGACCTGAACACCCCCCAGGCCATCGCCGCCCTGTTTAACTTCGTCACCGAGCTCAACAAGGCCCTCGCGGAGCGGCCCGGCAAGGAGAGCCTGCTAAAGGCCGAAAAGGTTTTTTCAGAGCTGGGTGAGGGGGTGTTGGGGTTGTTCCCTCCTCGGGTACTGGAAAACCAGTTGGGGGGTGCTTTGCTCGAGGGCCTGGTGGGGCTACTGCTCGAGATTCGGGAAGAGTCGCGCCGCAACCGCAACTTTGCCCTGTCGGATCGGATTCGCGACCGCCTGACCGAACTGGGCGTGGTGGTCGAGGACACCCGCGAAGGCCCCAAGTGGAAGGTGGAGATTTAGAGCGCTCTTCACATGTTATGAGCCCTTCGAGTTCGAAAACGCCTGTTTCTGAACAGAACAGTGGCTGACTGGAAACTCGAACACATGCGTCTCGGCCCAGACGCAACGCAGACAAGCGTGCCTCACC
>NZ_JANWVH010000039.1 GCF_025056915.1 Meiothermus sp.
TATCACTATATTGCTAATATAACATTATAATGTCTAAAAAACAATATATGGCCGAACCCGACTGCTGTCCTCTACAGCCGAGACGCCGCGGCCGCCACTCATGAACTCAAAAGGACGACCTCTTCCAAGCAGATAAGTCCCTGCAGACCGGACCGCGCCTGCGGGGAATCCAGAACATGCGTCCCCTCAAAAAACGTTCGCAGGAAGCCCACCCGCTTTAGCGATGGGATGAATGCGAACGAGGCTTGGATAGATACGCCAGGCCTCCCCCAGCCCTATGGGCTTTCCGTCCATAACCTTGGGGTTGGTAAGAAGCCGCAGAAGACCCAGGGCGGTCACGCGAACCAGCCCCACCGCGCCCGTCCCTTCCCAGTAGGAGCGGGCTCGAGGATGAAAGGGATGCTCCGGCACCAGGAGGGCGAACCAGACGGTTAAGGTCAGGAAGGTCCATCCTCCAAAAGCTCCCAGAGATCGGCGCTTCGCATAGTCGGGATGCGGCGACCCCTGGCCGGTACTAGGGGAAGGGAACGGGCACCCCCAGAGGCTTGGTGGCTCAAGGCCTCCTCCAGGAAGCGGGTTACCAGCTCCTTGAGGGTCTTCCCCTCCCTCGCGGCTTGGAGCTTGAGGCGCCGGTAGAGGGGGTCGGGGAGGTCCAGCGTGGTGCGCATACAGCCATATTAGCATAATCCACGGTGCGACCACCCCCTCTTCATTCCCTCTTCTCCAAAGACGTGCAAAAGCTGCCCTACGGCATCAAGCGGGTGTCTGGCGCCTCACGCAAGCCTCGGCACTGGTAGCGCTGCGATGGGCCCTCGAGCCTGGTAGGAAGCCAAACCTAAACCACCAAGAACTTTCGGTAATGGCAAGATCGAGAAGGCCAGCCAGTGAAAACCCCTGAGGGTCTCGGCAAGGCGCTCGTAGTCACGAACCATCCAGCGAAAACGAGCCATCCAGGCAAAACTCCTTTCAACCACCCAGCGCCTGGGCAGCAGAACAAAACCCTTCCTGGTCTCCTCCAGCTTGACCCCACACAGCTTGATCGCCCACCGTCAGCCCGCCTGGGTCGCTAGAGCGCTCTTCACACATTGTGAGCCATTCGAGTTCGAGAAAGCCTGTTTCCGAGCAAAACAGTGGCCGCCTGTAAACTCGAAAACATGCGTCTCGGCCCAGACGCATTCTCGTTTTCGTAGGCGGCCATGTCTGTGAAGAGCGCAGTAAAAGCTACCCTTCGTGTTGACGGCTCGAGCCTTTGCCGGTTGCAAAGAGGGATCTTGCCGCTTTGGGTCTATACAGGCTGTTGCCCGCACGACCTGGCTGGCCGGTGGTGTGAGCAGGCCAATGGAGTTCCCTGGCCGGGTGCAGAGGTGGCAGGTTCACACAGCATGGTTGGTGGTTGCCGTTTTCACCTTGCGCCAACCGTGGCGGACGCCCTTTCAGCTCAAGTAGACCCTTGACCTGAGCGATCTGGGACAGGTTGGCCATCGGCCCCTGCTCTTTCCCCACTTCCATGGACCCGCAGTCCTGATGGGCCTCTTCCATGGCACCCTGGCAGACTTCATCGTGTTCACGTTGCCACATTCCTGCAAAGGCGACAGCATCCAGGTCGTGACCATGCTCCACGCGCGTTCGACTTCGCCACCGGAAGCACTCCATGCAAAGCGGGCCAGGGATCATGTGCTCGCCGTACCCTGGTGGGCGCTGGTTTAGGGCCCGGCTAACGCGCCAGCCCCTGGGCCACCAGCCAGCGCGCCGCCTCGGGAAGCCGCTCGTGGCGCACCTCGAGGATCAGCCTGGGCTGGCTCCCCAGCCGGGAGAGGGCCTGGAACAGCGCCCGCCAGTGGATGCGCCCCTCCCCCGGCGGCCAGTGCCGGTCCAGCAGGCCGTCGTTGTCCTGCAGGTGCAGGTGCCCCAGCAGCTCGCCCGCTTCCTGCACCCACTGATCCGGCGAGGGCCCCCCAACCTGCTGCATCAGGTAGGCGTGGCCCACGTCCAGGCTGAGCCGCACGTGCTCGGAGTTGAAGGAGCGCACCAGGGCCAGGAGGGGCGCGGGGTTGGTGTCGCGCACGTTCTCGATGACCAGGGTCAGCCCCAGGTTGCGGGCCAGGGGCAGCACGGTCTCCAGGGTGTCATGGGCAAACTCAATCTCGCGCTCTAGCCCGTTGCTCGGGGCGTGGGCCATCTGGGGGTGCCCAAAGAAGAGGAAGGGGCTGTGGATGACCATGTGGCTCGCGCCCAGTTCGGCGGCCAGCTCGAGCGCCCTTCGGTAGCGCTCGGCAATCATCCGCCGCACAAACGGGTCGAAGGAGGCCATCCAGAGGCCATCGTAGGGGCCGTGAAGGCCCATCCGGCCCCCGTAGCCCTCCAGGGCCTGTTTGGCCAGGGCCACTAGAGGCTTCCAGTCGCCATCCAACACCTCCGGACGTGCCGCGTCCTGAATCTCCAGGTCGCGCCCCCCGTGTTCAAGCAGCCATTCGCGGTAGGCGGGAAGCAGCTCTATGGGCATCGCCGCTCCCAGTGTGGGCAAGGGTGCCTGGCTCATGACAGGAAGCTAGAAGGCCTCGGTCAGACCATCATCAGGCGGGGGCCTGGGTCTGAAGTGAGCAGGCAGTTAGCTGACAGGCCCCTTTTAAAAATGTCTTGATGCTAGGACTCCCTATTCGCCTGGTGAATGCCATGGTGCGCTTTCCCAATGGAAGCAGTGCATTGCAAGGCGTTACCCTCAGTTTCAGCGAGCACGCCTTCACGGCGGTGATCGGCCCTTCGGGAAGTGGCAAGTCAACCATGCTGCGCCTGATGAATGGGCTGCTGCGCCCCACCGCAGGTCAGGTGTACGTGGGCGAAAACGAGATTGGGCAAGCCCCTGAGCGGCTGGTGCGCCAGACCCGGCGGCAGATCGGCATGGTCTTCCAGCAGTTCAACCTGGTGCGGCGGCTCAGCGCGCTGGAGAACGTGCTGGTGGGCCGGCTGGGCCAGATGAACCCTCTGCGCTCGACGCTGCGCTGGTACTCCAAGGCCGACCTGGCCTGGGCCATGCACCTGCTCGAGCGGGTGGGCATGGCCGAGCACGCCTGGCAACGGGCCGACACCCTCTCGGGCGGCCAGCAGCAGCGGGTGGGCATCGCCCGGGCGCTGGCCCAGCGGCCCCGGCTGATCCTGGCCGATGAGCCCATCTCGGCCCTCGACCCCAAGACCTCGGAGCAGGTCATGGAGCTGCTCCTGGAGATTAGCCGGGAAGACCGGATTGCCGTGATTTGCAACCTGCACCACCTGGACACCGTGAGCCGCTACGCCGACCGGGTGGTGGCCCTGCGGAAGGGGCAGGTGTTCCTGGACGGCACCGCGGGCGACCTGAGCCCCGAGGTCTCGAGGGAGCTCTACTACGGCGAGGCCGAAGCCGAAGAAGCCCCGGCCCCGCAAGAGTTCAGCCCTGTGTAAGGTCTGGGGCCAAACCCTGCTGACTCGGGCTGGTTAGTTTGCAGATTGGAGGTGGACAAGATGAAAATACCTGCTCTCATTGCAAGCCTAGCCCTTGGCCTGGGCCTGGCCCAAGGCGTGGACAGAACCGGCTGGCCCCGCGAGATTACCTTTGCCACCGTGCCCACCGAGACCAACCGCGACGCCACCAACCGCTTCAAACCGCTGATCGAGCACCTCGAGCGCCGCCTGGGCATCAAGGTCAACTTCCGCAACGGGGCCGACTACGCGGCGGTCACCATCGCCATGCAGAACAAGCAGGTGGACATTGGCTACTACGGGCCTGGCTCCTACCTCGACGCCGAGGACCAGGCCGGGGCCGAGGCCATCGTAAAGGAGGACTCCGTCACTGGGGGCGTTGGCTACTACAGCCTGATTATTTCCAAGAAGGGCGGCCCCATCCGCTCCCTGGCCGACGCCCGGGGCAAGGCCTTCGCCTTTGTGGACCCCGGCTCGACCAGCGGCTTCCGGGTGCCCATGCACGCCTTCTGCACCAAGCTCAACATCGAGCCCAGCCAGTATTTTGGCCGCGTCTTCTTCGCCGGCACCCACGAGAACGTGATTCTGGGCGTAGCCAACGGCACCATCGAGGTTGGGGCCACCTTCGACCTGGGCATCATCTCGGCCACCGAGAAGGGGGCCATCAAGGGGCTCGAGCAGGAGTTCAACGTGCTGTACAAGTCCGACCTGATTCCGGCCTCGCCCATTGCGGTTCGCAAGGACCTGCCCGCCACCCTCAAGTCCGAGATTCAAAAAGCCCTCCTGGCCTTCGACAACAAGGAGTTCCTGGAGTCCACCGGCCTCAAGCGCTACGTGCCGGCCAGCCCGGCGGACTACGTGCAGTTCCGGCAGATCAATCGCTTCCGCCAGAGCACCTGCCCCCGCTAAGCCCCCATGGCTCCGTCCAGAACCATCGAGCCGCCCCCGCAGGTCAGGGCCCGTTTTCTTCGCAACCGGCTGGTCTGGTTGGGCCTGCTGCTCACCCTGTACTGGGCCAGCTTCGGCACCGAGATTAGCCCGCAGAAGCTGTGGTCGGGCCTCGAGCGCAGCTGGCAGTTCATTGTGGGTAGCCCTGAGCGGCCCAACTCGGGCTTCTTCCCGCCCAACCTCGACCGCCTGGGCGAGTACCTGAACGAGATGGTCATCACCATCAAGATGGCCCTGTGGGGCACCGCACTGGCGGCCCTCGCCGCCATTCCCCTCTCCATCCTGGCCTCGCGCAACACCGCCCCGCACCCCCTCATCTACCAGCTCACCCGCCGGGTGCTGGACCTGTTTCGGGGGCTCAACGAGTTCGTGCTGGCCCTTATCTTTGTGGCCGCGGTGGGCCTGGGGCCGTTTCCGGGCATCCTGGCCCTGGCCGTCTACACCGCGGGCATCCTGGGCAAGCTCTTCTCCGAGGCCATCGAGGTGGTGGATCCGGGGCAGCTCGAGGCGGTGCGGGCCAGCGGGGCCAGCGGCCTGCAGGTCTTCACCCACGGGGTCTGGCCCCAGGTGCTGCCCACCGTGATCTCCATGACCCTCTACCGCTTCGAGTCCAACGTGCGCTCGGCAACCGTGCTGGGGCTGGTGGGCGCGGGCGGGATTGGCCTGTATGTGACCGAGTCCATCCGCGCCTTCGACTTCAAGGCGGCGAGCACCATCCTGCTCGTCATTATCGTCTCGGTGATGCTGGTGGACTACCTGAGCAGCAAGCTGCGGGAGCGGCTCACATGAGCCCGGCGGAGGCGCAGGGCCGCTGGCTGGGCGTGCTGGCCCGGGCCGAGGCCGAGGCCCTCAAGGAGTTTGTGGAGGGTCTGTTGCCTGCGCTGGAGCCTTACGGCCTGGAGGTGCTGGAGAACCGCACCGGCCTGGTGATGCTGCCCGCCACCGACACCGCGCGGGGCACGCGCTTCCTGGTGGGCGAGGTGCTGGTGGCCGAGGCCCGGGTGCGGCTGGGCGGCTCTGAGGGGTATGCCGCGTGTTTGGGGCGCGACCTCGAGCAGGCCCTGGCCATTGCCATCCTGGACGCGGCCTTGCAGGAGGGCCTGGAGGCGGGCCGCATCCGGGCCTACGTGGAGCAGGAGGCCGCCCGGCAGGCCGAGGCCGACGCCGAGCTGGCCCGGCAGGTCGCGGCCACGCGGGTGGAGATGGAGACCTTCTGAGGGCATGACCACTCCCTTCCTCGCACCCCATGAAGCGCAGGACCAGGCGGTGTTCCGGGCCTTGCTGCGGGCCATGAGCCGCCCTGGCCAGGGCTACCGGCTGGCTCCCTCGGGCGAGGCCGCCCTAAAGGCCATAGGCCAGGCCTTGCTCGACCTCGAGACCCGCTTCTACACCCCCGACCCAGGGCTTCGGGCGCGCCTCTCGCAGCTCGGGGCCCGGGCGGTGGGCCCCGGCGAGGCCGACTACCTGTTCTTCACCGAACTGGGCGAGCCGGCCTGGGCCGACCTGGAGCAGGCCCCCATCGGCTCTTTGCTCCATCCCGAGGAGGGGGCCACGGTGGTCGCCCTGAGCGGCCCTGCGCCAGAGGCGGTTCTGCGCCTGGCCGGGCCCGGCCTCCCTGCGCCGACGCTCTTCGAGTCGGGATTACCGGCGCGCTTCTGGGCGCTGCGCAACCAGCGGGTGCGCTTCCCGCTGGGCTGGGACGTGCTGCTGCTCGAGGCCTCGGGGCTCTGCCGCGCGGTGCCGCGCAGCACGCTGGTGGAGGTGACCTAGGATGGCCTACGTGGCTGCCCGCGGGGGCGAGGAAGCCATCCAGCAGGCCGAGGCCCTCTACCGGCGGCTCCTGGGCCCGCTGGACGCCGGGCTGGTGCGGCGGCTGGAGCAGGCCCTGCCCTACCTGCTCGACCGGCTGATGGGCGAGGGCTCGCTCTACGCCCCGGAACTGGCCGCCCTGGCCCTGGCCCAGACCGGGGGCGACCTGTACGAGGCGGTCTTGCTGCTGCGGGCCTACCGCACCACCCTGCCCCGCCTGGGCTACGCCGAGCCCCTCGAGCCCGAGGCGCTGCTCACGGTTCGGCGCATCTCGGCAGCCTTCAAGGACATCCCGGGGGGGCAGGTGCTGGGCCCCACCCTGGACTATAGCCACCGCCTGCTGCACTTCGAACCACAGGAAGCCCCCCCGGCCCGCACCGGCGCAGAGGCCCAGGCCAGCCTGCACCTGCCCTTCGTGGCCGACTGGCACCGCCAGAACGGGCTCCTGGCCCCCCGGCCCCCCGACCCCACGCCAGGCCCGGAAATCCCCGACCTGACCCGCGAGCCGCTCCTCTTCCCCGCGCCCCGGGCCCAGCGGCTCCAGGCCCTGAGCCGGGCCGACACCGGGGGGGTGCTGGCTTTGGGCTATGCCAACATGCGCGGCTACGGAGCCATCCACCCCACCGTGAACGAGGTGCGCCTGGCCTACGCCGAGGTGCGGCTTCGCCACCCGGTCACAGGAGCGGTGTTCAGCGCGGGGCGGGTGCGCTACTCGCAGGCCGAGGTGCTGACCAAGTTCCGCCCTGGCCCGGGCGGCAAACCGGCCCTCGAGCTGGGCTTTGCCGCCACCCTGGGCTGGAACGAGGTCAAGCTGATTGCCGCGGCCATGCTGGACGCGGCCATGGACCAGGGTGAGCCCCACCCGGCCCACACCGAGGAGTTCGTGCTCTCGCACACCGAGCCGGTGGAGGCCGGCGGTTTTTGCATCCACTACAAGCTGCCCCACTACGTGACCTTTCTCAGCAACCTCCTCGCCCACCAGGGCCAGCCGGAGGAGGTGGAGGATGCCTAGGCTGGGCTACAGCTACGCCTTCCTCGACCCCGGGGCCAAGCGGGAGCTCAGGCGCAGCCTGCTCAAGGCGGTGGCCCTGCCCGGCTACCAGGTGGCCTACGCCAGCCGGGAGATGCCCATCGCCCGGGGCTGGGGCACCGGGGGCCTGCAGGTCACGCTGGCCCTGGTGGGGCCAGAGGACGTGGTCAAGGTGATGGACCAGGGCGACGATGCCTCGGTCAACGCCGCCAACCTGCGCCGCTTCATCGCCCGCATGGCCGGGGTCAAAACCTCCACCGACACCGCCCAGGCCACCCTGATCCAGAGCCGTCACCGCATCCCCGAGGAAATTTTAGGCCCCGAGCAGATCCTGGTGCTCCAGGTGCCCTACCCCGAGCCGCTGGCCCGGCTCGAGCCGAGCTTCGCAAAGGCCCGGGAGCTGCACGCCGACGCCGAGTACGGCCTGGTCTGGCTCAGCCTTTACGAAGACCTGGTGCGCTACCGCACCGCCACCCACGGGGCCGACTACCCGGTGCTGGTGAACGGGCGCTACCTGATGGCCCCCTCCCCCATTCCTCGCTGGGACAACCCCAAGCTGCACCGGGCCCAGCACCTGACCCTCTTCTCGGCGGGCCGGGAGAAGCGGCTTTATGCGGTGCCGCCCTTCACCGAGGTACGCCCGGTGGAGTTTGAGGATGTGCCCTTCGAGGTGGAGGACCAGCGGGGCTGGGCCGACTGGCAGACCGGGGTGCGGCACAAGTTCATGACCGAGCTGCCCCTGCCCGACGGCGGCAGCCGCCACGAGCTTTCCGACCGCGACTACGCCCGCAAGCGGGCCGCACACCTGCCCACCCAGCCCACCTACTTCGACGAAGAGGGGGGCTTCTACCAGCCCGGCTACCTGGCCCCCCGCACCCCGCCCGAGCGCCTCGAGCGCCTCCTCCAGGGGGAGCCCTAGCATGGAAGCCGCCCTGGAGCCCCCCCGCCTAGAGCACCAGCAGCCCGTCCTGCGGGCAATGGGCCTGCAGAAGTCCTATGGCCGGGTGACAGCTTTGGCCCAGGTCTCGCTCGCACTTTACCCGGGCGAGGTGCTGGGGGTGGTGGGGGAGTCGGGCTCGGGCAAGTCCACCCTGCTGCGCCTCCTGAACCTGCAGGAGCCCCCCGACGGGGGAGACTACCGGCTCGAGGTTCCGGGCTACGCAGGCCAGAACCTCTTTGCCCTCGACCGCTACCAGGCCCGGCAGGTGCGGGTGCGGCACATCGGCATCGTCTACCAGAACCCCCACCAGGGCCTGCGGATGCAGCACACCGCCTCGGGCAACGTGGCCGAGCGGCTCATTCTGGCCGGGGAGCGCCGCTTCGGCTGGCTCCGCCGGGCCGCGCGGGAGGCCCTGCAGGCCTCCGAGTTTCCCCTGGAGCGCTTAGACGAGGCCCCCCTCCGGCTCTCCGGGGGCATGCAGCAGCGGGTGCAGCTGGCCAAGGCCCTGGCCCTCCAGCCCACCCTGCTGCTGCTCGACGAGCCCACCACCGGGCTTGACGTCTCGGTGCAGGCCCTGGTGCTCGACACCCTGAAGCGCCTGCAGCGCGAGCGGGGCATCAGCATGCTGATCGTCTCGCACGACCTGGGGGTGATCCGCACCCTGGCCGACCGGGTGCTGGTGATGCGGGCCGGGCGGGTGGTCGAGCAGGGGCTCACCGACCAGGTGCTGGAAGACCCCCAGCACCCCTACACCCAGCAGCTCGTCCACGCCAAGCTCTAGCCATGCGCACCCTCTCCGAGTCCCCCACCGTCCACCCCAGCGCCCGCCTGACCGACTGCCGCCTGGGGGCCTGGACCGAGGTGGCCGAGGGGGTGGTGATGCTCGAGACCACCCTGGGCGACTACAGCTACCTGATGCCCTACTGCCAGACCGCCTACGCCGAGATTGGCAAGTTCGCCAACATCGCCAGCTTTGTCCGCATCCACCCCACCAACCACCCCATGGAGCGCCCCTCGCTGCACCACTTCACCTACCGCTCGGCCCTGTACGGCCTGGGGGAGGACGACGAGTCGGTCTTCGCATGGCGGCGGACCCAGCGGGTCATCATCGGGCACGATGTCTGGATCGGGCACAACGCCTCGATTATGCCGGGGGTGCGGGTGGGCAACGGGGCGGTGGTGGGCACGGGAGCGGTGGTCACCAAAGACGTGGCGCCCTACACCATCGTGGTGGGGGTGCCGGCCCGGCCCCTGCGCCGCCGGTTTGACCCTGGGATTATCGAGCGGTTGGAAGCTTTGGCTTGGTGGGACTGGCCCCACGAGCTGCTCAAGGAACGCCTGCCGGACTTCCGCGGCAGCGTGGAGGCTTTTCTGGAGAAGTACGCATAGGTGGCCCCCATGACCCTGCTGGAGGTTGAGAACCTGCACAAGCGCTTTAGGATTCACGCCCTGGGGCGCGAGGTGGTGGCCTTCGAGGGGCTTTCCTTCACCCTCCGGCCCGGCCAGTTCATCCTGGTGACCGGGCCCAACGGTGCGGGCAAGTCCTCGCTGCTGCGCTGCCTGTATCGGAGCTACCGGCCCAGCGCCGGGCGGGCCCTTTACCACTCCGCCCAGGGCCCCCTCGACCTGGTGCGGGCCGCCGACGAGGACATCGCCCTGCTGCGCCAGCGGGAGATTGGCTACGTCTCACAGTTCCTGCGGCCCCGGCCCCGGGTGAGCGCCCTCGAGCTGGTCGCCGAGCCCCTGCTGCACCTGGGGGTTCCCTGGGAGGAGGCCAGCGCCAAGGCCAGCCTCCTGCTGGAGGAGCTGGGCCTCAAGCCTGCGCTCTGGCCCGCCTACCCCAGCACCTTCTCCGGGGGGGAGCAGCAAAAGGTGAACCTGGCCCGGGCCCTAGTGCGCCCCAACCGGCTCTTGCTGCTGGACGAGCCCACCGCCTCGCTGGACGCCGCGGCGCGGGGGGCCCTGACCGAGCGGCTGGCCCGGCTCAAAGAGGCCGGGGTGGCCCTCCTGGGCATCTTCCACCACCCCGAGGAGGTCGCCGGGCTGTTGGATCAGACCCTGGAGATACCGCCCGCGCCGCCGCTGCTGGCCCCCAACCCAGCCTCGGTGGCCTGATCCGGGGGATGCCCATGTGGATCAGCAACCTCAAGCTGGTGCTGCCCGAGCGCGTTTTGCCAAGGGGTTCGATCCGGCTGGAGCAGGGCCGGATTGCCGCCATCGTGGAGGGGGACGGGCCAGCCGGCCTGGACGGGCGTGGCCTGACGGCCATCCCGGGCCTGATTGACATGCACGGGGACATGCTCGAGCGGGAGCTGCAGCCCCGCCCTGGCAGCCGCTTCCCCTTCGAGCTGGCCCTCTACGAGCTGGACAAGCGCCTGGTCGGAAGCGGCATCACCACCGCCTACGCCTCCATCTCCTTCATCGAGGGTTGGGGCTCGCGCGACCCAGCGGAGGGCCAGGAGATCATCCAGAACATCCACCGCTACCGCGACCGCCTGCTGGCCGACCACCGGGTGCACGCCCGCTTCGAGGTGACCACCCCGGGCTCGGCCCCCATCCTGCAGCAAGGGGTGGCCCGCGACGAGATTCGCCTGGTCTCGCTGATGGACCACTCCCCCGGCCAGGGGCAGTTCCGCGACCTCGAGCACTACGTGGACTACTACCGCAAGTGGATGCGCGGGCACAGCGAGAGCGAGGCCCAGATCCGGGCCCGGGCCCGGCACCTGCTGGAGGCCCCCAAGGCCTGGCACATCGCCCGCGAGGTGGCCCAGGTGGCCCACGCCCGGGGCATCCCCCTGGCCTCCCACGACGACGACACCCCGGAAAAGGTGGACCTGATGAGCAGCCTGGGGGCCCGCATCTGCGAGTTTCCGGTGACGCTCGAGGCCGCCCGGGAGGCCAAGCGGCGGGGGATGTGGGTGGTCATGGGGGCCCCCAACGCCTACCGGGGCGGCTCGCACTCCGGCAACCTGAGCGCCGTTGAGGGCATCCGGGCCGGGGTGGTGGACGGCCTGGCCTCCGATTACCACCCGGCCTCGCTGCTGCAAAGCGTGTTCAAGCTCGAGCGGGAGGGCGTGCTGCCCCTGCACCGGGCGGTGGCCCTGGCCACACGCAGCATCGCCGAGATGTGCGGCCTGGCCGACCGTGGCCGCCTGGCCGAGGGCCTGCGGGCCGACCTGGCGCTGATCGAGGAGGGCCCCTGCCCACGGGTGCGGGCCACCTTCGTGGCCGGTCGGATAGTCTATCACGATGGCACCCTGGGGTGAAGGCTCTTGCCCATCACGCCGCTGCCATGGGCCAACCGCCGCCCTGCTGCCCGGGAACGCATACACCAAGACAGCCCCGCCTCGGATGGCGAACTTGCCCAGAAAGCACCACACCAGGGGGTAGGCCGCCCCCTGATGCGCCACCCCAATGAACAACAGGTGGATGCTGACCCGACCAAACTTCCACTCGGTGCGATCCAGGCAAAGGCACAGGGTATCCCGGGGTAACAGGTGCAGGATCAGGCGTCCGATGGTTGCCTGATCGAACCTGTACTCAGCCAGAAACCTTCGGCAATGGCGGTAGTTGGAGGCGATCTGAACCCAGGGGTTCAATCCCAGAGCGACCTGGGCCAGGTTGACACTGCGAACCCGGATCAAAGCCAGTACGAAGGCAACCAGAAAACGCAGTCGGGCTCAATGCCAGTTCAGGTGGGGTCACAAAACTTCTAGCAGCTCACTACAATCATTCATGGGACTACCTCTGACGGGGCAGTCCCTATCTTTATCCGCTCCTATGGGCTTCGCGCAAGTTTTGTCGTGGATCTTGCACATGCTTACTCACATGGTGGGGGACCAAAAACTTCTAGCAAATTCACTGCCCCAAAACCCGCCAAGGTTGCACCGGCAATCATGTAAATTCTACCGTTCAAGGTAACGGCAGCGTGACCATGCCGTGGGTTAGGCATGGGAGGCAGCGCCGACCAGCTATTTCGGGAAGACGAATAGACCTCCACCTGGGAGAACACCCCGCGTGGGGCCGTAAAGTCCACCTCGCCGCCAAAGGCATACAAGCAATTCCCTAGCACCGCCACTGCGTGTCCTGAGCGTCCTGTGGGCATGGGGGCAAGGGTTTCCCAGCGGTTGGTCGAGGGGGTGTAGGCCTCTACCTCCCGCAGGGTAAAGGTGCGCTCGTTGCGGCCACCCACCACATAAATCTTGTTGCCCACCACCCCAACAGCCAGATGTTCTCGAGGAGTAGGCAAAGGCGTTAATATCTGCCAGCGGTTGGTGGTGGGGTCGTAGCCACTGACCTCATCCAGCAAGACCCCCCTGGCGCCACCAATGGCGTACAGCCTCCCTTCGACCACGGCCGCAGCCAAGGCCCCTCTGGGAGAAGGCATGGGGGTTCCCAGTTGCCACTGTCCCCTGGCCGGGTCGTAAATTTGCACGGCATCAGTAGGCTGGCTGAGTCCCTGACGGTAGCCTCCCAACACATACAGCTTCCCAGCCAGGGCCACCGCCGCCGGATGGTTAACCCCAATCGGCATGGCGGGCAGGCGACTCCACTGGTTGCTGGCAGGGTCGTAGACCTCCGCGCTATTGAGTGTACTGCGGTCACGGGCAAAGCCACCCACCGCATAGATTTTGCCCCCCAGCTCCACCGCCGCAATTTCCTGGCGAGGCTCGAGCAGGGGTGCCAGTACAAACCAGCTTCCCACCTGCGCCAAGGCCAAGGGCAACAATACTAACCCCCACACAAGCCTTTTCATTGGATGCCTCCAGAAGTCATTTTACGCGCCTAGGCACTTCCGGGATATTGTCACTGCAAGATGCGCAGTGCTGGCTCAGGTACAAGGTACAGTGTACCTAAACCGACACCTTGATTATGGGATAAGAGGTCTGGCGGGCTTTATTGCTCTTTTTCAGGATAAATAAGCCATACTGAGAGGATGACATACTCAACCGATTTACGCGAGCGAGTGATTGCTGCGACCCGAACCATGAACTAACGCAAGGTCGCAGCGGTGTTCCAGATCAGCTACAGCACGGTCAAACGCTGGGCCAGCCTGGGGCCTGGAGTGAAGCCTAAAAGCCCACCGGGCGCAAAGCGGGGGTTGAGCGAGGAACCAGCGGCGGCTTTGCTGGAGCAGTTCAAAGCGCATCCGGAGGCTACCCTGGACGAGCATTGTGCGTTGTGGCTGAAGCAAAGCGGGATCCGCTTGAGTAACCTCACCATGGCGCGGTGGATGAAGCGCCTGGGCTGGACGAGAAAAAAAAGACCCTGAACGCCAGCGAGCGTGACCCCCAGGCCCACGCCGCCTGGCGAATCGAGGTTCAACGGCTTGATCCCCGACGTGTAGATGAGTGTGGCAGCCGCCTTGCTCTGACCTGTGAATATGCCCGCTCCCCCAGAGCGACCACGCCGTGGGGAGCGGGCCCCGCAATCGGGGCGCCAACCTGCGCCTGATCGCGGCGTTATCGGCGGGGGAGTTCGGAGCGGGGTTCGCCGTCGAAGGCGCGGTGGATGGGGCGGTGTTTGAGGTTTGGGTAGAGCAAATCTTGTGGCCCTGGTTGCGGCCCGGTCAAAAAAACCTGTTCCAAACTCACAAGCCACCTCAGGGTTGCTGCTGCCCGCACCCTACCCGTCCTGCTGGATGCTACAGCGGCAGCTATCCGCACCATCTCGCCCCAGGATATCGCTGACTGGTTCCATCACTGTAGCTATCCAGTGGCTCAGTTCTTGTGAAGAGCGCTGTAAGGCCTCCTGAATCCAAGACCAGAACCAAGGCTATCTGACCCTGGCAAGCTGAACCAAATGCCACTCGGCAACCAGGTGTTGCTGCTCCAGCCAAGGGTACCTGCTGCCTTCAGTGTTCGGCCTGCTCCTTGGAGGTCGTATCGCCCAATTGTGGCTTTAGGCCTCTCTTTCAGGGAGATTTGGTATTACATACAGATTTGGTATAAGGTTATTTTGACGTAATAATCAAACCCCGGTGGTTTTGTTGAGTGCCCAGACCACATAGCGGTTGTTCAGGAAGCGCTCTGCAAATGGGGGTGGTAGTTGCCGGGCCAGGTCGTGCAGGAGTTGCTGGGTTTCACGCAGGCAGGCCTGGCCTCGCTTCTCGCCCAGGGCCCGGGCCCTGGCATAGAGCACCAGGGGCAGGTCAAAGATTCCGCGGGCCCAGCCTGCGCGCAGGGCGTAGGCTTCCTCCGAGAGTTGCTGGGCTTTTTTCCGGTCGTTGGCCCTGAGATGAGCCAGGGCCAGGGCAGCCAAAGAGCGGGCCGTGTGGCGGTATTCCTTGCGGTCTCGCCAGATTGCCACCGATTCGGCCAGGGCGTCCTGGGAGCGTTCAAGCTCGCCAAGCTCGAGCCAGGCGAAGCCCAGGTTGAACAACACATGGCCCAGTCGGGCCCGCTCGCCCATCTCGCGCAGGTCGCACAGGGCCGCCTCGAGCTCGGCCCTGGCTTCTTCAAGGCGGCCCGCCACCATCAGGGCGTTGCCGTAGTCGGAGCGCAGGAGCGCCAGGTCGCGCCAGGCCCCTACTTCAGCCGCTTCGACCATGGCCCGCCGGACGGTGGCCTCGAGGTCTTGCTCCAGGCCCAGCACCGCAGCATTCAGCAGCAAGCCCTGCAAGGCATCCCACACCGCCCACCAGTCGCCCCGCTCGCGGGCTTCCTGGTAGAGGAGTTCGGCCACCTGAAGGCTGGCGGCATAGTCCCCCTTGACCCAGTCCACCACCACCTTATCGGCCCGCAGGCGCCTCAAGATCAGGTCGTCGCGTAGCTCGGCAGCCAGCTTGAAGGCCTGGGCATAGGTCTGGTCAAACTGCGCCAGGTCGCCCAGCCGGAACCAGTAGCCCGACAGGTTGCGCAGGGCCAGGGTTTCCATGGCCTGGTCGCCAATGTCGTGAAAGGCCCGGATGGAGGCCAGGAGCGGCTCCAGCTGCGCATCCGGGTCGCCCCCCCGGTACTCGAGCCAGGCCAGCTTGAACAGGGCATGGCCCCGCTGCCAGGGGGTCTGGGCCAGGCGCAGGGCCGCTCGCGCAGCCTCGATGCCCTCGGTCACCCGCCCCGAAGCCAGGGCCGCATCGGCATTGAGCAAGAACAGGCGAAAGCGTTCATGGTCGCCCAGGTTATCGGCCAGCCGGGCCATCTCCTGCCGCTCGGGTATCTGCATCTGCCCCAGCGTGACCCGGGTTTCGGCGGCTTCGATCAGCAAGCGAAAGCGTTCCGCCTCGGGCTCCAAGGGGGGGCACAGCACCTGAGCGCGGTGGTAATGTTCCAGCGCCTGCCGGGCCAGGGGCCCCCGGCGCAGGCTGCGCCCGGCCATCAGGTGGGCCACATAGGCTTCCGCACGCTGTCCGGCGGCCTCGAGGTGCGCGGCCAGTTGGGGCAGGGGGCCGGCCACCTCGCGGAGCGCATCGGCAATGCGGGCGTGCAACCAGCGGCGGCGGGATTCGCTCATCTCGGCCAGCACAGTCTGGCGCACCAGCTCGTGCCGCAGGGTGTAGCCGGCGGAGTCCAGGCGCAAAAATCCCCCCTGGGTCAGGCTTTCCAGCTCTGTGATGGGGGCCCCAAGCTGGCGCAAAAGCCCGGCAGCCATCTCCGGTGGCAGGGGAAAGTCGGCCAGCGCCAGGGCCTGCAGGATGGGCAGGGCGCCCTCCCCCAATCGCTGGAGCCGTTCCAGGAGGGCATCGCGCACACTGGGGGGCAGGGGCAGCTCGCGGTAGTCGGAGGTAAAGCCATCAAAAGGGGTATGCCAGGCCCCAGCCTCGGCCCGCAACAGGCCCTGCTCGAAGAGGTAGCGCAGGGTCTCGAGGACATAAAACACATTGCCCTCGGTCGCCTGATGCAGCCGCTCTGCAAAACGCTCCCCCCCTTCGCGCTGGCCCGACATCTGGCGCAACAACTGCACCAGCGCCGGTTGATCCATCGGCTTCAGCAAGCGCTGAAAAAGGCGGTCTTCGCGGGCCAGTTCCTGCAAAATCAGGCGCATGGACTGGTTTTTTTGCAGGGCTTCGGGTCGGGCGGTGCCCAGCAGGAAAAACCCCAGGCTGCCGGCCCGGCGTACCAGGTAGGGCAGAAACTCCAGACTGGCCCAGTCCAACCAGTGCAGATCGTCCCACAGTACCACCCCACCCGGTCGAACAACGGCCTGTAGAGCACGGCACAGGGCCTCAAAAAACCGCGCCTTGTGGGAATTGCTGGGCGGCAGGCCCAGTTCGGGCAGCAGTTGGGCCAGTTCATCCCGCCAGACAGGCTCGAGGCCATCCAGTTTGTGCGCCTCGAGGGCCTGCCGCAGGGCTTCCAGCAAAGCGCTGAAACCAATCCCCTGCCCACTCTCGCGTTGGCGAATGCGCAGGATTCCGGACGGGCCCGCCCCGACCTGTCTTTTGGCGTACTCGAGGGCCAGACGGGTCTTGCCCACCCCCGCCTCGGCCAGCAGCAGCAACAAACCGCGCCCCCAGTGGGCCTCGAGCCAGGCCCACTCTTCTTGGCGTCCCACCAGCGGCGGCTCACTCAGGAGCTGTGCGACCGGCTGCTGCTGCACGCGCAGGGGTTTTCCTTCCCGCAATTGCGCCCCGAAAGCCAGCATCTGCGGGCTGGGCTCCAGGCCCAGCTGGTCTCGCAGCAAGGCCCGGTACTGCTCAAACTGCCGCAGCGCCGCCGAGCGGTCCCCCATTTGCAGATACAGGCGCATGACGGCCTGCTGTTCGGTTTCCTGGAGGGGGTCTTCGGTCAGGAGCTTCTGGTAAAGCTTGAGGGCCTCGGCAAAGTGGCCCGTGGCCTCCTCGCTGCGGGCCAGGCCCAGCATGGCCTCGCGGTACAGACGCTCCCACCGCTCCCGCTCGGGAATCAGCCAGTCCCAGTAGCCCTCTGCCGCCTTGGGATCGTATCCGGCCAAAAACCCCCCCCGCCACAGGGCCAGCGCCTCCGACCAGGCTCCCCGGGCCATCCGACCCAGAAAGGCCTCGAGGTCGGTCTCCACCGGCCCCAGCCCGATATGCTGGGGGGTTTGAACCAGCACCTGTTCCCAAACCGTATTTTTCAGGCGAAAGAGCTCCTGGCGAAGGTTCCGACGCACGGCCTCTTCGTCCCCCTCCCAGAGGAGGTCGGCCAGACGCCCCCGCTCAACCGCGCCCTCCGCCACCGCCAGGTAGGCCGCCATCGCCACCGCCTTCCTGGGCAGGTTCGAGACCAGTTGACCTTCCAGCCAAAGCTGGGGTGGGCCGAGCAGGCTGAGATAGAGCGCCATGCCATCCTCCCTTGACCCTCGCTCTGGCTCGAACACGCTTTGCACCCTGCCTCGGATTGGTGCTTTTCACCAGGCCGGACAATGGGCCCCAGCAAAAGCACGCCCTGCATTCCCAGTCTAGACCCCGGGGCCGCTACCTTTGGGTCAACTGCAAGGCCGCCGTCTGCCAGTCGTGGCTGCGGGCCAGGCTGGTGCCCACCAGCACAGCGTCAAAAAGGCCCTCGAGCTCATGCAGTTGCGCCGGGCTGCTGTAACCCGACTCGGCCACCAGCAGGCCCCTGAAGCCCGCCTCGCGGGCCCTCCGACCCAGGCGCGGTGCGGTCGAGCGGTCAATGCTCAGGTCGGCCAGGTTGCGGTTGTTGACCCCTACAATCGAGGCTCCGGCGTTCAGGGCGGTCTCGAGTTCGGCCTCGTCGTGCACCTCGACCAGGGCCTCCAGACCCTGCTCCTGGGCCAACTTCAAGTAGGCCTGGGTCAGGTCGCCCAGCACCGCCACGATGAGCAGCACTGCCGAGGCGCCAAGCGCCCGCGACTCCATAACCTGGATGGGATGCACGGTGAAGTCCTTGCGCAGAATCGGCAGGTTCACCGCCTGCCGCACCGCCCGCAAGTCATCATCTGAACCAGCAAAGTAGTGCGGCTCGGTGAGCACACTGATGGCCCTGGCCCCCCCCGCTTGATAGCCCCGGGCGACCTCGGCTGCCTCGAGCTCGAGGGCAATTTCACCCTGCGAAGGACTCTTGCGCTTGACCTCGGCAATCAGCGAAAGACCCGGCAGAGCAAGGGCCTCCCGAAATGAAGGCCCTCCGGCGGCGGGGCCTGTCCAATCCCGCCCCTCGAGCCCCCGCACCTCCGCCAATCGCCTTCTCGAGATCTCGCCCAACACCCCTGGCACACGGGAAAGGTCTGGAATCATACACCTTATGCTACCCTTTCGCCCCCACCGCACCCATGACAAGGAACTGAAATTGACGCAAACTTAACTTTTTTCTCATATCTTCCGGGCCGGAAGCCCCAAAATACTGTACTCGGTATAATATGTCTGCTACCATGCCCAGTATGGAAGGTATTGTGCTGGCACTGGGGGGTGGAGGGGTGCGCGGGGGAGCGCACACTGCTGTGCTGGACGTACTGACCGAGGCCCAGATTCCCATAGTGGGTCTGGCCGGAAGTTCGGCGGGTGCGCTGGCGGCTGCGCTCTACGCTTTTGGTATCCAGGTTCGCCACAACGAGCTGAGCGAGTGGCTCAAAGACCCCGAACTCGAGCGCCTGCAAAAAACCGGCGCTTTGCATCAGGTAACCCGGCTGGTCGACTTTGTACGGCGGCCCTATCTGGCCGAGGGGGCCAGAATTCGCCAGGGATACCGCGCCCTGTTCGGCGAGCGCCGCATCGAGGACAGCCCCATCCCACTGGTCATTCAGGCCTGCGACTTCAACACCGGCGAACTGGTCATGCTCCGGGCCGGGCCGGTGTCGGAGGCCCTGGCCGCCAGCAGCGCCGTACCCAGCATTTTCCCGCCTGTGCCGTGGCATGGGCGGCTGCTGGTAGATGGCGACGTGGCCGAAAAAGTGCCGGTCACGGCTGCCAAAGCCCTGCAGGCAGGGCCCATCGTAGCGGTGGATGTTTCCAACCGGGTTGTGCCCGCCGAGCCCAAAAGCGCCCTGGAAGCAGCCTTGCAAGCAGGCGAGGCGTCGCGTCGCCGTCTGCTGAGCATGGCCCTGGCCCAGGCCGATGTAGTGATTTCGCTGGCTGCCGACCCCCCCATCGAGACCTTCGACTACACCAAGGCCGACCTGGCCTACCAGCTAGGCCGCCAGCGGGCCGAGGAGGCCCTGCCCCGCATCCGCCAACTGCTGGCCCGGCCCACCCCAGCCAGCAAAGCCTGGTGGTCACGTTTTGCTCAACCCAAACCACAAGCGGCCAAAACCAATCCCGTAGCCGGCCAGGCCAAGGGCCAAAAACAGCACCACCCCTAGTCCAGACCCCATCCGCACCGCAAAAATAGCGGCCAGGCCGGCCACCCCCAGCCAGAGCGCATCCCAGAAAATTTGTCGCACCGGCTCGAGGTGGGGTCGCCGGGTCGAAGGGCGGAAGCGGAGCACCCCAATAACCAGCAGCATCAGGCCAAAAAATCCTTCCACCGCCCAAACAACCCAGGGCGGCAGGTTCCGCATGGACGGCAGGGCCAGCCAGGCCAGGGTCAGGTGCATCGCCTGAACCGCCAGGGCCAGCCCGCTGAGCTGCACCAGGCCCCACCGGCGCAAGACCAAAGGTGCGCTGGCCTCTATAAGCTCCGTCCAGTAAAGCTTCAATGGCATCGCCGATGGCCCCCCGCCCGAGGCCTTTATGCAGCTGCTATGCGGCGGGCCAGCCACTGCCAGGCCAGGGCCACGCCCAGCACAACCACCCCGACGATTTCGGTGCTGGGGTTGTTGGGCATCAGCATGAGCGCGGCCAGTAGATAGAGCAGGCGTTGCGGCCAGTTGGCGCTCCCCAACAAATACCCCAGCGTCGCTGCTGAAAAAGCCGTGAGCCCCAGCAACGCCGTTGCGATGATGCGACCGCCCTCGAGTACGCTCTCTACCCCAATCAACAGCAGACCGGGGTTGAAGAAGACCATGTAGGCCAGCAGGGCCGTTCGCAACTCGTAAACAAAGCCCTGCACACCCGTCTTGAAGGGGTCGCCCCTGGCGATGGCCGAGGCTGCGTAGGCTGCCAGCGCCACCGGCGGGGTGGAGTCGGCCATGATGCCAAAGTAGAAGGCAAACATGTGGGCCACAATTTTCAGGATGGGCACCTCGATGCCCGAAAAGGTCAGCGAGCCATAGTCTATGCCGCTCTGCTCGGCAATTTTGGTGACCACCGGCACCACCAGGCTGGCCATCACCACATAGTTGGCGGTGGTGGGCAGGCCCATGCCCAGTACCAGGCTGATGAGCTGCGCCAGGAACAAGGCCGCCAGCAGATTTCCCCCCGAGATGGTTTGCAACAGGTCGGTGAGGCCGAATCCAATGTTGGTAATGAGCACAACCGCAATGATGATGCCAGCCAGGCCAGTAGCAATGGCAATGCCCACCATGTTGCGGGCCCCGTTGGCAAAGCCCTCAATCAGGATTTGGGCAAAGGAACGAAAGCCGCTCGCCAGCCCCTGGCCGGTACGCTGGGCCCGGTAGAGCTCTTGCAGTAAGGCCACCCCAATCATCAAAAAAATAGTGTTGAGCGCGGCCCGCTCGGGGGATAGCTCGATAATCAGCAGGGCGTAAAGCAAATACGCCAGCGGAAACACATAGTGCAAACCCGCCCGCAGGGTAGGCCAGAACCTGGGCAGTTCGGCCTTGGGCAAGCCCTTCAGACCCAGCTTGACCGCTTCCAGGTCCACCAGGATAAACAGGGTGGTGTAGGCCAGCAGGGCCGGCACAATGGCCATCACCACCAGCGCCGAGTAAGGCACCCCCAGGAAATCGGACATGATGAAGGCCGCAGCCCCCATCACCGGCGGCATGAGCTGCCCGTTGGAGCTGGCCGCCACCTCCACGGCCCCGGCCTTTTCGGGCGTGTAGCCCGCCCGGCGCATGGCCGGGATGGTAAAGGTTCCGCTGGTCACCACGTTGGAAATCGAGGAGCCCGAGACCACCCCGGTCAACGCTGAGGACACAATCGAGGCCTTGGCGGGCCCGCCGCGCACCCCGCCCAGCACGCTGAAGGCCAGGTCGGTAAACCACTTCCCGGCCCCGGCCCGCTCGAGGATGGCCCCAAATAGCACGAACACAAACACGGTACGCGCGGCCACGCCGATGGGGGTGCCCCAGATGCTATCCGAGGCATTCATGAACAACTGGCTCACCAGCGAACGCCACTGCACCCCCGCGTGCAACTGGCCCAGCGCCCCGGGCAACTGTCCCTGGAACAAGCCCTGCGGCCCGGTCAGCGCAAATAGCATGAACACGATGGAGATAATCGGCATGGCTGGCCCCAGCGAGCGCCATCCGGCCAGCAACAGCATCAAGATGGTCAGGCTGCCTACAACCAGGTCGGTCTGGTTGGCCAGCCCTCCCCGAACCTCTATCATCTCTTTGTACTGCCACATCACATACGCCGCCGAGAGGGTGGCGGTAATGCCCAGAATCCAATCAAATAGCGGAATGCGGTCACGGCGGCTCTTGCGGTTATAGGGATAAACCAGAAATACCAGTGCAAAGGCAAACGCGAGGTGCGTGGCCCGGAAAAAAAGGGCGTCCAGGGAACCGACCCAGGTGGCCCAGACCTGAAATACACTCCATCCCACTGCCAGGCCCAAAATGAGCCAGCGCGACCAGTCGGTGGGTTTGCGGCCTCCTAGTTCGGCCTCCTCCACCATTTGCTGGGCATGGGCCTCTGGAGCATCCTTACTCATTCAAAACCTCCTGCTTAACGGTTTCGGGCCGCATCCTCTCGAGCGAAGCAGCTTGCATAGTTTTACACCCAAACCTGTTTTACGTCCATTTCGGCTCTTATAGCCCATTGGCTTTCGTTGGCTTGGGGCTGCGACAGACCGTGTCCGCCGCAGTGGTCAAAAGATGGTCGCAGCTACGGACTGCTGTGCCGCATAAAAGCCCGTACAACCCACTCGCACGGTGGGCGAATTAAGTCAAGCCTAGCCTGGACCTGCTCTGTCCCTCTTCTACACTCGGAGGGGAAGCCAGGTAGGGTGGCTGACCGGGCCCTTCATGTGACCAGCAGCTTGGGCTGTCCGAGACCCTCCCAAACCCTCGCTGGGCCTCGAGGGCTATCACTCTTTGGAATCTGGGGGAGGATGTGGGTACCTTTACGACCACGAACCTACTTGCCAAAAGCCCTCTCGAGAGTTCCAACTGGGCGGTGTTGCAGTGTGTGCGTGATTGGTTCTCCGGTTTGAACCGGCTGCCAGGGCCGGCTATAGTGCTTAATCATGTATTCGAGACACTGGATTGCGGTCTGGATGTTCGTTTTGGGTCTGGCATGGGCCCAGGACTGCACGCCCAAAGCATTGAATTCTGAACAACCGCCCCCCGATACCTTTCGCTACAGTTTTTTGATCGATACCTCGGCCTCTATGGCGGGGCGTGGGGATGGCCAGAAGGCCATTTTTCCCCAGCTTCAGGAAAGGCTGCTGGAGTTTGTCCGGGCCATCCGGGGCAGGGCCGAGGTGTGGGTCACCCCGTTCAATCGAGGAGCACTTCCTACCGCCCGTTTTCGCTTGCCGGAGGAGCGTCAGGGCCTGGAAAGCTACATTAGCGGCCTCGAGGCCCTCAATAGCGACACCTGGCTGTACCGCAGCCTGCAAAACATCCTCGTGGAACTCCCCACCAACCCTGCTGTTGGCAACGTGGTTTATGTGCTTACCGACGGCATTGACAATGATCCTCAGCGACCCGGCCTGAACCGGGTGTTGCAAGCATACGCTCCCAAGCGTGGCCCCTACGACTTTCTTTACTACCTGGGTCTGGGCCAGACTGTTCCGGCGGAAATTCAGGCAGCGTTCGCCAGCTTTCCCCTGGCCTGTGCGACTGGCACAGCGGTGGGGGTGGTTCCTCCCTTAGCCCACGCCCGGGTGTCGCCCGGTCGGATGGATCTGGGCAACTTCAAGCTCGAGGTCGGAGCTCGCAGCGTGAAGCTGGAGGTGCAGTTTCAGGGCTCAAGGGCCCCCCTGGGGCTTCTGTACCAGGATGAGACCCTCAATCAGGCCGGAGGCCGCCTGGAGATTGAACCCGCAACCCTGATATCGGAGCAAACTCAACTCAGCGTTCGTCTGCGTCAGAGGAGTACACTGCCCGATGGCACGTATGGAGGGTATTTGGTGCTCTCCGGCCCGCCTGGTACCGTTGTTACCCCGGCGGCCATACCGGTTCGGTTCGCCTACAACCCAGGTGCGCTGTACCGTTTGGTCTTGCTGGAAACCCAGGATGGGCCCGAAGCGGGTCGAAAAAGCATCCACCGTTACCGCCTGGAGGGGAACCAGTGGGCCACCGAGCCCATTACCCTGAACCTGGAGAAGCTTCCACCCGGGCTGCAAGTCCGCTTCAACGGCAAACCTGGACCGGTTCGCTTGAGACCCGGTCAAACCCTAAGCATTGAGCTGCTCAATCCGGGCCTCGGCGAGGCGCAGGGCTCCGAGCCGCTGGCGTGGAAGGTCGCAACCCCTGCGGGGGCCAGGCTCGAGCTACCCAGACCGCCTCAGCTGCGCCCAAGCGCCCAGGAACGTTGGCTTGGATGGCTGCTGGCCGCCCTCCTCCCGCTGGCCCTCTGGGGTGGATGGCTCTGGCAGCGGCAAAGACGCCGCAGAAAACTCCTTCCCACCTCTTTCACGGAGTTTCCGCCGCCCTATGCATCCTTGGTGACCCCCTTGGAGGGACCCAGGCGTCTGGAGCTTAGAGAAGGCCAGCTGGTAGACCTGGGTCTGTTGTGGGACCATCCACTGCTGCGGGGGCTGCTCCTGATGGGTTGCAGCAGCGGGGCCCAAATCGAGGAATGTCCCGAGGCCGTCACGCTGCTGACCCAGGAACCCCACGAGGTAGGTGCGATCCTTCCTTACAACCAGGTTGTGCGGCTTTATGGCGAAGAAGGGCTGATTGGGAGTTTCGTGGTGGTCAATCCAAGGCAAGCCACGCGGGTTCGTTGGGGCCTAGCCACCTTTACCCCCCCCAGCAGTCGCCCGGTCAGCTTTGACCTGGGCGGCCTGGACGTGATTGACCTGGGCAGGAAACTCAATCTTCCGGTTTTGCTGGGGGTGAACCTGGTGCTATCCAAAGGGGGGCTGCGGCTATTACAACTGCCCCAGGGCCTTCGAGCCCGAACCGGTGAGGGCCTCCTCGAGGCGGGCAGCCGAATTGCCTTCGAACAAACGGTTCGGCTCGAGGACGCCGAGGCCGCACCCCTTGGAGAAATCACCTTTGCGGCCCTCGAGGGGGTTCCTGTACCGCTGGCGCGACTGCGCTACCTGGGGGGGCCTCCCGAACAACGCAGGCGAACAATTCTGCTTGTCGAGGCCGTTGATTTGGGTCAGCTTACCGGCGAGGCTTCCCTCGAGCGCTTGCGCTTGGTCCCGTTGTCCGAAGGCGTGCGACTCGAGCACATTCCCGGCCATCTGCGCCTGACAAACTTCACTGCCGACCTCAGACCCGGCGATACGGTGGCACTCGGGCAGTCGGTCTTCCTCTGCGACCTCTGCAGCAAGGTCAGTCTGGGGGTGATGGACGTAATGGAACCCTGAACCCCTTGATTTGCCGTCGGGGGACATGACAACCCCCTTTTCAAACCTCCACCTCAACCCGGTTTCGCCCCGAAGCCTTTGAACGGTACAAGGCGGCATCCGCCCGGTGAACCACCGTATCACTGCTGTCGCCCTCGCGGTAGGTTGCCAGACCGATGCTGGCGCTGACCTCAAACTGTCCGACCAGCCTGGTGCTGGCCAGCGACGCGGCGATGCGATTGGCGAGCTCTTGGGCCTGGTGCAGGTTGGTTCTGGGAGCCAAAACCATAAACTCCTCGCCACCCCAACGGGCCAGGCTCTGCTCCTGGCGCAAAACCCCCTGTAAAAGCGACGCAACCTCCCGCAAGACCTGGTCACCTACCGAATGTCCATACAAGTCATTGATGCGCTTGAAGTGGTCCAGGTCAATCAAGAGCAGGGCAAAACCCGTTTTTTCGGTTCTGGCAACCTCGCAGCTTTTTTCCAGCAAATCCTGCATCAGGCGCCGATTGGCAACCCTGGTCAGTGGGTCGGTGTGGGCAATCTGGTGCATGTCCACATACTGTTTACGGTAGCGGGCATAAATGGCCTGTGTGAATAAAAAGGCCAGGCTGGCCAGGTAAAACTGAACCACGGTATTGAGCGCCCGCTGGTCCACTTGCGGGGTCACAAAGAACCCCAGCAAGCCAATGACCACGACCAGCAGGTAGAAAAATGCCGAAAAACGCAGGGCTGTCCGGGCTGGAAAAAACAAAAAGGCCACCGGGAAAACCACCGGAAACCAAAGGGCTGTGGCGCTTAGACCTTCGGTGTAGAGCCTGCCCGCAAAGGTGAACTCCAAGAACGAAACCAGCTGATAGATGCTGATGATCCCGAGCAGGCACAGCTTCACGGTGGCAATGGAAATACCCCGCAAACCCAGCAAAACCGCCAGCAATGAAAGGCTCAGACTCATGGCCGGCAAGAACACAAAGTCCAGCCAGCTTTCTCCGGTGGAGGTGAGCCGCCCAACTAAAGCAGCAACCGCGCCCACAACCAGCAGGGGGATGTAATACCAATTCTACGACGAGGTGACACATAAAGCCTCCTGAATCCAGGGCCAAAAGCAAAGCTGCTTGACCCTGGTTG
>NZ_JANWVH010000003.1 GCF_025056915.1 Meiothermus sp.
GCCGCCTGGAAACTCGAAAACATGCGTCTCGGCCCAGACGCATTCTTGTTTTCGTGGGCGGCCACGTCTTTGAAGGGCGCGGTAAAAGGGCAGCTTGTGAAATTTGAACTTTTGGACTCAGCGCAAGTGGTCTTTGTAATCGAAGGGGAAAAGCGCTGTTTGGGAGGCCACGTAAAGGCCAATAGTCTCTTTTGAGTTTTTGATTATCGTTCGGATTAATGTAACGAACCGACCCCCAACTGGGGGTTCTTGGCATTTGCGTGTCAATCCAGACTGAAGCAGGTATGCATAAACCATCTGAGGCATCCTGTTGGCACATAAAAAACCCCAGAGGGTTCACCTTGCTGGAACTTTTGGTGGTCATGGCGATTCTGGGAGTAGCGGCTGGTCTTGGTATTGCGCAGTTGCGCAACCTGGGTGAACGTCAGCAAGCAGCTGCGACGGTGGACCAGATTCGCCAGCTTTTTTGGCAGGGGGCCACTGCGGCTGCTAGCCGTGGGGGCACCAACTTCCTGCTGGTGCGAAGCGGTAACACCCTGCGGGTGCAGTCCCAGACCGATGGAAGTATCTTGCGAAGCGTCACCCTACCGGCGGGCGTTACCTGTAGCCTGAGCGATGGTACGCTTGCCACTTTTACCTCGCCGGGCAAGGTCAATTATTCCAGCAGCTTTCCTGCCAATCGCCAGTTCACCGTCTCGGCCAATGGGCGAACCTTTACCCTGACCGCAACCCTTATTGGGGAGGTGCGTCGGCAATGAAAAACAAAGGCCTGACTTTTGTTGAAGTGATTGTAGCGGCTGGGGCCCTGGCTATCGTGCTGGGTCTGTTTACTACCTTGCTGGTGGGGAACATGCGCCAGACCAGCGTGGTAGGAGGGCGTGCCCAGGCCAACCAGCTGGCTATTTTTCTGGGTCGGCAAATCCTCGAGGCCGATGATAGGGCTCTACCTCCATCTAACAGCAGTCTTAGCTGGAACTATGGTCAACTGAACAACTCGAGTACCGGCTTTGCCAGCCTTACTGCCGAACAGCAGTTCGGCAACATCGCCCTCTACCGGGCAAGCATCACCAATCAGGGGGTTCCTTCTTGGGCCGGTAGTGGTTGGCAGGTCAACCAGTACCGCATAGAGGTTTGCTGGCGAAGCCCGGAGGGTGAACAGTGTGTGCGTCAGGCCATCATCGGCCCCTCGCCTGCTCAGGCGGGCAGCGAGATCGTGACCAATATCAACTAGGAGGTTATCTTGCGTCCCCAAGCTTTTACGGTGCTCGAGCTGTTGCTGGCTCTGCTGGTGCTGGTGATAGTAATGTCCATTGCCTTCAACACCAGCATTCAGGGCCTTCAACTCAACCAGTCGAACGAAGCCATCAGCACGGCTCAGAACAAAGCCCGGCGGGTGCTGGAAGTGCTCAGCCAGGATTTGCGTACAGCCGCCTTTGCCATCGTAACCAATGCTCCTTTCAACAGCAACACCACCAGTATCTCTTTCGCCCAGGTGGCCGGCGGCGCCGGCTATACGGTGAGCGCAGTGGCAGGTAGCACCCTTACGCTGGTCAGCAACTCCGCCACCCTGGCCAGCGAGATTCCCGTGGGGAGCCGACTGGTGGTTGTGGATGGCAATGGCAACGCCGTACTGACCCGCACCAGCAGCCTGCCCGTAGCGAGCGGTTTGAGTACGTACACCCTGACCACCACCTGCAACAACCTCCCCGTCACCGCAACCTCGCAGACCCTGGCCTCGGTCATAAACCTGATGGGATATAGCTACGATACGGCTAACCAGAAGCTGGTTTATCAGGTTCAAGGGGATGCAGCTACAACCGATGTGGCCTTTGATGTGACCAACTTTCGCATTGACTACGTCTATCAGCGCCGCACGAGTACCGCAGTTACTGAGGAGCGCAACCCCAGTGGCTATCTGGTCAGTGGTCGCGTGCAGCCCTACTTTACCAGTGGTGGAGCGGAGTTCTTCCTGCGTCGCGTGCAATTCACCCTGGGTATCCAGATACCCCTACGGGGACGGAATGTCGAGCGTACCTACACAGGACAGGTAGATATGATCAACACCCTTTACTACCAAGCAAAGGTGGTGAATGTATGCAACCCATGAAGCACCCCCAGGGCATTGCCATTGTGGTGGCCCTGACCGTTATCTTGTTGCTAAGCGTAATCAGCGGCCTTATTTTCACCCGAACCATGAACGACCTGCGCACCAGTCGGGACAACACCGCACTGGCCCAGGCCATTAACCTGGCCCGGGGGGGAGCTGTGGCCGCTTCGGCCTTGCTATCCAACGAAGTGCGGGCCAGCTTAGAGAGCATTGCCCGCTCTGCCAACCCCAGCGCGGGCGGCATCAGCACCAGCGATGTCTGGTACTACGGGGGCAATAGCACCCAGCCCATCCCGGCCACGGTTGCTACACGACTGGCCATCCTGGCCGCCAATCTACAGACCAGTGTCAACAGCACGATTTGCAGTCGAAACTTTGCCCCAGATGGCTCTGGGGCCACTGTGCAGGTGCGAATCTTCTTTACCACGGCAGCGGCCTGTGGCCAGGCTTTCCCCTCAGCCGCCCAGCTACCCTCGGGGTATGTGGTGGATAACGACAACAACCCCAACACGCCGCTCACCCGCCAGGTGCAAGGTTATGCGCTGCCCTACGTAATGGTGGTGACTGCCTCGCCCGGCACTCCCTACCAGCGCAACGTTCTGGTACAGGGTGAGTATCGCTTTTTGCTGACCAACGGTAGCTTTGCCCGTTATGCCCTGTTTACCAACCAGCACCGAACCCGTTCCAACACAGCAGTCTGGTTTACCGGCAGTACGCTGTTTGATGGGCCGGTGCATACCAACGAACGCTTCCGGTTTTCCTTCAATCCGTGGTTTGGGGGCTATGTGACCAGTGCGGGTTGCTCCGATGCCGGGGCAAGCAGTTGTAATGGCACTATCAGTCCTGGGGCCCATTTTGGCTCGGGTAACAACACCACCTTCCTTTCACCCTCCCAGATGGCCAACCCCAATGCCCCTACCTGGACCAGCGGGGGTATCACCCATGCGCCTGTATTCGAGGGCAATCCCAAGGTCAACTGGCAGGAACCTTTTATTCCCATGCCGGTCAACGCCCAGAATCAGCGTGACGCGGCAACCGTGGGGGGACTTCTTCTCAACTTCAATGTGGCCCGCCTAACCCTGTATGCTGGCGATGCGACCGGAGCGCGCCCGACCTGTAATAGTTCCGGGGTGTGCAGCCCGGCTACCTCGACGCATCAGTATATTGAGGTTTGTCGTACCGCAGCCTGCACCGGTAGCGACCGTATTCTTTACCGCTATGCAGCCGACGGCATCCTCTACCGTCACAACGGGAGCTGGCCTGGCGTGGTGGAGCGGGCCAGTTTCAACGGGATGATCTTTGCTGAAGGGAGCATCAGCAACCTTACGGGCCCGGCTCGCACCGATAGCACCGACCCGGACACGGCGCCTCCTGCCCTGGCCCATTTCGCCCAGCTGACCGTGGCCAATGCTGGCAGCGGACGCAATATTCAGATTCAGGGCGATTTGAAGTATCAGAACCCTGCTTGCAGCGGGAACCCGTCCCGGAGCGGCAACACTGTTACCCGTGCCACCTGTAATAACCTTACGGCGGACAACATCCTGGGGGTGTATAGCCAGGATGGGGATATTCTGCTGGGCGACGGCACCAACAACTCCCTGCAAGACCTCACCGTGCACGGGGTGCTCATGACCTCCAGAGGCGAGGTTGCCGTGCAGAATTTCAGCACTATTGCGCCGCGGGGTTCCATTCGACTGCAAGGAGGTATTATCCAGTACACCTACGGAGCCTTCGGTCAGTTCAATAGTTCTACCGGAACCATGACGCAAGGCTACGCCCGCCAGTTCACCTACGATCCCCGGATGCAAGACCGCGCACCCCCTTTTTTTCCAACGACCGGAGTTGTGCAGGTCAGTGTGGCCACCCCCCTCAGCTTCGGCCAGCGAGAGCAGGTGTATTAGAGGCGAACGCAGTTATAGTAAATGACGGATGCGCCTGCTGATTGCCGACGACCACCCCCTGTTCCGCGTGGGCCTGCGGGCCGCCCTCGAGCGCGAGGGGTTCGAGGTGGTGGGGGAGGCCAACGATGGCCAGGAAGCCCTGAACCTGTGCTTGCAACTGCTGCCGGACGGGGTGGTCCTGGATGTGCGGATGCCGCACATGGACGGGATTACCACCACACGTATGCTTCGTGAGCATCGCTACCTGGGCCTGATTGCCCTCCTGACCACCTTCAACGAGCCGGTCTTGGTTCAGCAGGCGGCCTATGCAGGCGCCGATGCCTACTGGTCGAAGGAGCTACCCCCCGAGGCCCTGGCCGAGCGCCTGCGCCGGCTCAGCCTGGGGCAAGAGCCCCGCCTGCGGGCGCCCGAGCTGCCCAAACTGACCGTGCGTGAGCAGGAGGTCTTGCAGTGGATGGCCCAGGGGCTTTCGACCAAAGAAATCGCCCGCCATCTGCACATTTCGCCCGAAACCGTCAAGGATCACCTGGTGCGGCTCTACGAGAAACTCGAGGCCCGCAACCGCGTGGAGGCCCTCGAGCGCGCCCGCAGCCTGGGGCTGCTCAGCATTTGAGGATTCCGGGCATGGCTCTCGCTGCGTTCGGCCCGATATAGGCCCCCCTTTTTTCGAAGCTGCCCGAGCCTCACCCCCCAAATGGGGGTGTTAGAATTCAAGGGGCTTGCACATCATTCAAGTAGGTTTGAAAGACGCGGAGGCATTCTATGCCTAACACCAAGGGAATTACGCTGGTTTCGACGCTGGTGTTCATGTTTATCGTGATTATTCTGGTCAGTGTGGCCTCCCTCACCTCGCTCAACAACCGCCGCAACGCCCAGGATGCGCTGCGCACCTCGCAGGCCCAGTTTGCCGCCGAGGCGGGCCTCGAGCGGGCGGTGGCCCGGCTGTGGCACCAGGTGCTTTCGGAGGCCACCTCCTCCAGTGTGACCGGCTACCGGCAGGCCCTGGAGCGGATGGGCCTGACCAATGGAACCACCATCAGTAGCCTGTTTGGTCAGCCCCAAAACCTTGGGGATGGAAGCCGCTTTGAGGTGCGGGTCTCCAGGCGTGACACCACCACCCCCGCCGGTGAACCCCAGATCGAGCTCACCGTCGTTTCGACCGGCACCCTCGCCGATGGAACCACCCGCCGCTTGCAGCAGGTATTCCGAGTTGCGCGGGCCCCATTTCCCTTCGATTATCCCTTTCTGACCAACAAAGCCGACTGCATTTTTTGCCACCTCGAGGTGCGCAGCATGGACGCCTTCCGGGGCGACCCCAACCCCAACGACCCCAGCACCTGGTGGCGGCGAATCAAGGTGGGGGTGCTGGAAGACCTGGTCATGCGCGATGAGCAGGAGGCGGGCATTGTGCACGGCTCGCTGGTCACCCGGGGCACCGTGCGCCAGCAGTATAGCGGTCGCCTCGAGCCCTCTACCCGCTACTTCACCACCCTCGAGCCAGGCCAGACCCGAATCCGTTCGGCCACGCCCATCCGCCCCACCCCCGCCGACTGCCGCCAGCCCAGCAACTGCGCCACCACCCAGAACCTGTACTACAACTACCCGGACGGCAGCAACCTGGCTGCCTTCGGCAACCGCTACCCCGATGGCGAGCTACCCGACTTTTTCCCGCTGCCCATCCCCGACGATAACAACAACCGCCTGATTGACGATGCCGAGTGGCTCGATGAGGTTCAGGCCAGCCTGGAAAACCGCAACGAAAACTATTTTGCGGGCAGCATCACCGCTCCTGCACGGGTCAACCCCAGCGACATCGCCTGGCCTGGGGGTTCCGCGCTGCAAACGCTCGACTCGGCAGCACTGGGCCTCTCCCGCAACAACGTCATCCTGGACGGCTCGGTAACCCCCATCACCCTGAGCGGAACGGTGTTCATCAACGGCGACGTGGTCATCCGAGGCCGGGTGCGGGGCAGTGGAACCATCCTGGCTCGAGGCAATGTGTACATCCTCGGCGACCTGACCTACGACTGCGGGCAGGGCAGCACCCCGCAAGCCTGCGACTACCGGGAGCCGAGCCGCTTGCCGCAGCTCAACCTGATTGCCGGGGGCAATACCCTGATGGGGGATTTCCTGAGTATAGATACTTTTACAGCGGAAAATCTCAACCTGCTCCAGGCCAATCGAATTCAACTGCCCATGGGGGCCTGTCGGGCCAACCCGGCGCAGCCTGGGTGTGGGAGCGGCGCATCGGTAACCTGGCAGCGTGATCCCCTCTACCGGCCCAACCTGACCCTGACCGAGGTGACCAACTTCAACCGCAGTGAGTTGCAGCGCTGGTTGCGCAACAACGCCTACCGGCCTCGCTTTTACACCTATGGCGAAAACGAGGTTTACTTTGGCGATGGCTGTGAGCACGACCCCACGCGTTACAGCAGCTACCAGACCCTCCGGGCGGGGGCCCGGGTGCACACCTGCCAGGGGGATCGCTCGCTGGGCAGCGTAACGCTGAGCCAGGCTCAGGTGAACGCAATTCAAAGCCGCGCGGTGAGGTACGAGGTGACCTCGAGCTTCTTCGACAACACCTCCCTCAAGCAGCTCTGGAACGACTCGGCGCGCAACCGTCCGGCTGGCCCCCTTCGCACCGACGGGCTGCTCTACTCGGCCAACGCCATTTTCAGCGTGATTCAGAACGGTCGCGGCTACAACCTGGGGGGGCGCTGGGACCTGCGAGGGGCCCTGGTGGCGGCGGACACCGGCGTGCTGGCGCCGGTCAAGCTCGACATCTACCACGATGCCCGTCTGCGGCCCCGCATTCCGGGGGGTCAGCAGGCCCAGCTCAGCCGGGGTATATGGGAAGTGGTGGGCCAGTGAAAAGACTCTGCCCAAAGGGCGTCAGCCTGGTTGAGTTCCTGATTGTGCTGGCGGTGCTCGGCATCCTGCTGGGGGTGGGCTTGGTTTCGTTGCGGGCCTACCAGCAAAGCCTGGTGATTCGTGAAGCGGCGACCTTGGTGGCGACCGAGCTGCAAAGCATCCGCCAGCAGGCCCGGCGGCAGTCGGTCAACTTTTCCTTTCAGGCCAGCCCCAGCACCAGCAGCTACCGCGTGGGTCGCACCAGCCAGCTGGCCTCCCTCCCGAGCAAATCGCTGCCCTCAGGGGTGGTGTTTCAAAGCGTACCCTCGGGCGGTACCGTCCGATTCGATGCCCCCTATGGCATTGTGACCAGCGGAGCCAACAGCAGCTTCGTCTTGCGGGGGCCGGGCAACAGGGTGCTGAACGTCCACGTGGTGGGTCGAACCGGAAAGGTGGTGGTGCGTGCGCCGTAGCGGTTTTTCTTTTGTGGAGGTGATGGTCGCTCTGGCCATTCTCTCCCTGACCATTTTGATTTTGACCTATTTTGGCTCGAGCTTCACCCTCACCCGCAACGCCCAGATTGACACCCAGGCCCAGGCCTTTGCCCGGAGCTACTTCGACACCGTGCGGGCCAACTGGTCGAGCAAACAGGCTTTCAATGCTGCGGTGTTGCCCACGCTCACCCCGCCCAGCGGGTTCAGCAACCCCACGGCCAGCCTGAGCGCCGTCCAGACCATCGGAACCCAGGTGGTGCTGCGCCGGATCACCCTGCAGTTCACCGGCCCGCAGAACCGCTCTTACCGCTTCTCCACCGAGGTGGTTCTGCCTCCTTTGTAGAGGTTGCATGCGAACAACAGGCCTTACCCTCATTGAAATGCTGATTGCGGCCCTGGTGGGCGTGGCCATCCTGGGCTTGATTGCGGCCGGACTGCGCAGCAGCAGCGACAGCCTTCGGTTTGTGCAAAACTCCCAGCTCCTCACCGAAGACCTGCGCAACGCGGGCAACCTGGTGAGCGATTACATCGCCAAGGCCGCTTTTATCTATCCCCCCGGGGTGACCCTGACCATCGGCAGCACCGGGGGCTACACGGTGCGAAACCCCAACACCAACAACAATACCTGGCGCATCGGCCAAGACCCGGCCATTGCGCTGTTGTGGCCGCCCACGGTGGAGAATGGGGTGGAGGTGGTCAAGTTTGTGATGATCTACCCCCTCAACCGCGGCTGGGTGGTGAGCCAGGCCACAGGCGCCGAAAACCCCGGCCCCGACCCCGCCAACAACAACAAGTGGCTGCTGTACATCTATGAGCGCAACCTCCAGGTTGGCTCCAGCCGGCTTCCCAACGGACTGCCGCTCACCATTCCCACCGACCTGAGCGGTAGCTCGGGCAACCTGCTGGCCGACTATGTGCAGCCGGGGGGCTTTGCGGTGAGCTATAGCGACTGCCTGGGCTTCGACGAAAATGGCCTGGCCACCGCAGCCCCCTGCCCCCCAACCCCCCCGACGCCCCTCCGTGCCGAGCACAGCGCCGCACGGGTGCGTTTTTCCCTGCAGGGTGAGATCCGCCAGGGTGGGCGGGACGCCCGCGTGCCCGCAAGCCCCCTTCGCTTTGAAGCGGCCCCCCGCAACCTGCCTCTTCGGCTGACCGAGGTTACCCTCAACTAGTCGCGCCCCGCCGACAACACCGCCAGGAAGGCCTCCTGGGGCACGTCCACCTTGCCGATGGCCTTCATGCGCTTCTTGCCTTCTTTTTGCTTTTCCAGGAGCTTTTTCTTGCGGGTGATGTCGCCCCCGTAGCACTTGGCCAGCACGTCCTTGCGCAGGGCCTTTACGGTGGCGCGGGCAATAATCTTGCCCCCGATGGCGGCCTGGATGGGCACCGCAAACTGCTGGCGCGGGATGACTTCGCCCAGCTTGTCCACAATCTCGCGCCCGATGCTGTAGGCCTTGTCTTTGTGGGCAATGAAGGCCAGGGCGTCCACCGGCTCTTCGTTGACCAGGATGCTGACCTTGACCAGATCGCCCTCCTGATAGCCGATCTGCTCGTAGTCCATGGAGGCATAGCCGCGGCTGATGGACTTCAGGCGGTCGTGGAAGTCGTAGAGGATTTCGCCAAAGGGCACCTCGTAGACCAGCTCGACCCGCTTGCCAACATAGTGCATGTTGCCCATCCTGCCGCGCTTTTCCTGCAAGAGCTGCATGATGGCCCCCACGTATTCTTCGGGGGTGTAGACTGTAAGCTTGACGTAAGGCTCGTAGATGGCCTCAACCTTGTCCGGGCTGGGCAGCTCGGAGGGGTTGTGAATCTCGAGTTCGCTGCCGTCCGAGAGCTTGACCCGGTAAATCACGCTGGGGGCGGTGGAGATGAGGTCGAGGTCGAACTCGCGCTCGAGCCGCTCCTGCACAATCTCGGCGTGCAGCAGCCCCAAAAAGCCGCAGCGGAAGCCAAAGCCCAGCGCCTCGGAGGTTTCCGGCTCAAAGGAGAGGGCTGCGTCGTTGAGCTTGAGCTTTTCCAGGGCCTCCCGCAGCCGGTTGTAGGCCTGGGTGTCGGTGGGGTAGAGGCCGGCAAACACCACCGGCTTGGCCGGCTGGAAGCCCGGATAGGGGGCCTGGCAGGGGTTCTGGGCCGAGGTGATGGTGTCGCCGACCTGGGCATCGCCTATCTCGCGGATGGAGGCCGTTACCCAGCCGACCTCGCCGGGGCCGAGCCGCGCTACGGGCTCGAGGGCACCGGGCCGGAAGACCCCCACCTTGTCCACCTCGAACTCCTTGCCGGTGGACCAGATGCGGATTTTGTCGCCGGGCTGGATGCTGCCGTCCATAAGGCGCACATAGGGAATCACGCCCTGGTAGGCGTCGTAGATGGAGTCGAAAATCAGGGCCTGGGTGGGGTTTTGGGCAGCGCCCTTGGGGGCCGGGATGCGGGCCACGATGGCCTCCAGAATCTCGTCCACCCCCTGACCGGTCTTGCCGGAGGCAAACACGCAGTCGTCGGCGGGGATGCCCAGCACCTCCTCCACCTCGAGGGCCACCTCCAGCGGCTGCGCGCCGGGCAGGTCAATCTTGTTAATCACCGGGATGATGGTGTGCTCGTGCTCCAGGGCCAGGTAGAAGTTGGCAATGGTCTGGGCCTCCACGCCCTGCGAGGCGTCCACCACCAGCAGCACCCCCTCCACCGCGGCCAGAGCCCGGCTCACCTCGTAGCCAAAGTCCACGTGGCCGGGGGTGTCAATCAGGTTGAAGATGTAGGTCTGGCCCGACCGGCTCTCGTAAAACAGGCGCACCGCGCTGGCCTTGATGGTGATGCCGCGCTCGCGCTCGAGCTCCAATGAATCCAAAAACTGCTCGCGCATTTCCCGATCCGAGACCGCCTTGGTCATCTGGAGAATGCGGTCGGCCAGCGTAGACTTGCCGTGGTCTACGTGCGCGATGATGGAGAAATTGCGAATCCGCTCCTGCACAACCCACCATTGTAGCGGATGCTAGGGCAAACTCTGTAAGGAAGGCCGTGGCCGGGATCGCTCAAGGCCCGGGGCCCGAAGCGGAACGCTTCACGACCTGCAAGATGCGCCCTCAAACCCGCCAGGTGCGCCGGTGGAAATCTGCAAAAGTAAGCCCAGGCATCGGCTTCGCCGTGCGGGCGGAATCCGGCTCGAGCATTGACACGCCCATCTGGGTTTTGTAATGATGAGCACGACGTTTTGTTGGAATCCAGGCTCCAGAGGGAGGTTCGACCATGAAACGACTGTGGATGGCAGGTCTAGCAGCTCTTGCTTCGCTGGGAATGGCCCAGACCAAGATTGGCAACTGTGAGGTGACCGGCCAGAAGGGGCAGTTCCCCATTCGTCCGGCCATCGCCGGTCAGCTCACGGTGCAGACCAACCTGCCGGGGCCGGGCTTCTGGAACGGCGACAGCCCCGCGACCATCAAGGACGGCTTCGAGTACTGCCTGGCTGCCAACATCGCCCACCGCGCCGGGCTGGACAAGGTGGTGGTGCAGAACGTGGCCTGGGATGCTTTGATTGCCGGCCAGACCCGCAACTTCGACTTTGCCCTCTCGCAAATCACCATCACCGAGGCCCGCAAGCGGGTGGTGGACTTCTCCCGGCCCTACTTCTCCTCCGACATCGGCGTGCTGGTGCGCTCCGCCGATAAAGCCAAGTTCAACAGCCCGGCCAGCCTCAAAACGGCTCGGTTGGGTGTTCAGCAGGCCACCACGGCGGCCAAGTTCCTGAGCGAGACCCTGAAGCACCCGCAAAACCTGACCCGGGTCTTCCCCGATGTGGCGGCAGGCTTTACCGCCCTCAGGGCCGGGCAGATTGATGCCTTCATCATTGACACCTCGATTGTGCTGTCCGAGGCCGGCAAGTCGGGTGGGGCGCTGGCGGTGGTGGGGCAGTTCCAGACCGGCGAGAACTACGGCGCGCTGTTTGCCAAGGGCAACCCCAACCGGGCGCAGATTGACAAAATCCTGGAGGCGCTGGAAAAAGACGGCACCCTCAAAAAGCTCTCCCAGACCTACCTGGCCAAGGAATGGGGCATTGACCCCACTTCGGTGCCGCTCTGGCGGCCCTAGCCCTGGACCATCGTTCATGGTCCATAGTTCTTGGGCTGCAACTTGAGACCCGTGGCCTTGGGGGCGTAATCAAGCGGCGATGTTCCAGCTCGGGGGTGCAGGGATGCGCCCCCGGCTTTTTCCGGTAAAATCGCTTATCCATGAGGGAGCCGGGTTCAAACAGCAAGGAAGTGCGGCGACGTAATCCGACCCTGCCTCGGGATGGCTCTGGATTTGCTTGGCTGGCGCTAACGCTGGCCATTTTGCTCTGGCTGGCGACGGTTTGGGTCATGTGGCAGGTCAAGCAGGTCATGACCGCCAATGGTTTTCAGGCGCTCTGGGCCGATATATTGCTGGGGCTGGTGGCGATTTTACCCCTGGGGCTTTTGTTTCCGGCCAGCCAAAGCCTACGTCAGTCGGGGGCGGCCCGGCGGGCCTTGCAGAGCGAAAACCTGATTGCCGCCCGGGTACATGGCTCAGAAGCCCACACCTGGGCCTGGTTTACCCTGGGCTACGCCGGGGCGCTTTTGCTGTTTCTGCTGTTTGTGCTGTTTTTTATCGCCAACAACGTGGCGGTTGGGCGCACGTTTTTCCAGCTCGAGCTGATTGCCAACTCCTTTGGCCTGATTCTGCAAGCCTTCTGGATTAATGTGGTGATTTTCCTGTTCGCCGGTTTTTTTTCCCTGGTCTGGGGCCTGGTGGTGGCCATTGCCAAGCTCCTGCCCGGCAAACCGGCCCAGCCCATTCGCTTTATTGCCACCTTTTACACCGATGCCTTCCTGAGCCTGCCCTCCATCATTGTGATTTACCTGATTGGCTTTGGCCTGCCCCTCACCGGGATTGGCTTTTTTCGCAACCTGCCTCTAGAAGCCCTGGCGGTGCTGGCCCTGACCCTGACCTACGGCGCCTACATGGCCGAGGTCTACCGGGCAGGCCTCGAGAGCATCCACCCCAGCCAGTGGGCTGCGGCCCGCAGCCTGGGCCTCTCCTACGGCCAGACCCTGCGCTTTGTGATCATCCCGCAGGCGGTGCGGCGCATCATTCCGCCCCTGCTCAACAACTTCATCGGGATGCAAAAAGATACCGCGCTGGTCAACGTGGTGGGGGTCATTGATGCCTTCAACCAGGCCCGCATCATTGCCTCCAACGACTTCAACCTCTCCGCCGTGACCACCGTGGCCATCCTGTTTATCCTGATCACCATCCCCCAGACCCGGCTGGTGGATCGGCTGGTGGAGCGCGACCGGGCCCGTTTCCGCCAGGGTTAGCGAGGATGAAGGCCATGAACCCTCTCCTGCCGCCTACCCTGGCCCTTCGTGCGGGGAGGGCTTCTGGGCCCGGCCTGGTCAGGGGTACTGCTGAGGAGCAGCCCAGGCTTTCGGCCAGTGAAGTTTGGCCGTTCTCTGGCCGCAGGGGCCGGGCTTTTGACTGGGAGGGCGCTGCATGAGCTTCCTGGAAATCAAGAACGTACGCAAGCGTTTTGGCGCCAACGAGGTGCTGCGCGGCCTCAACCTGAGCGTGGAGGAACACCAGGTGGTCTGCCTGATTGGGCCGTCGGGCTGTGGCAAATCCACCTTGCTACGTTGTGTGAATGGCCTCGAGGAGATTCAGGGCGGCGAGATTCGGTTGCATGGCGACCGCATCACCGGGCCGGGGGTGGATCTGAACGCCCTGCGGCGCGATGTGGGGATCGTGTTTCAAAGCTTCAACCTGTTCCCCCACATGACCGTGCTGCAAAACATTACCCTGGCCCCCACGCAGGTGCTCCGAATGCCGGAGGCCGAGGCCCAGGAGAAGGCCCTGGCCCTGCTGCGGCGCATTGGCCTGGAGCACAAGGCCCGGGCTTACCCCGACCAGCTCTCGGGCGGCCAGCAGCAGCGGGTGGCGATTGTGCGGGCGCTGGCCATGGAGCCTATGCTGCTCTTGCTGGACGAGATTACCTCGGCCCTCGACCCCGAGCTGGTCTCGGAGGTGCTGAACCTGCTGCGTGAGCTGGCCCAGGAGGGCATGACCATGATTCTGGCCACCCACGAGATGGGCTTTGCCAAGGAGGTGGCCAGCAAGGTCTGCTTCATGTACGAAGGGGTGGTGCACGAAGAGGGCCCCCCCGAGCAGATTTTTGCCCACCCCCGGCACGAGCGCACCCAGCAGTTCCTGTCCAGCATCATCGAGGCCGGGCGGCTATGAAAAAAACCCAGGTTTCCCTGGGTTTGCTGGCTCCGCGAGCAGGGCTCGAACCTGCGACCATTCGATTAACAGTCGAACGCTCTACCAGCTGAGCTATCGCGGAACGCCTCGCCGATAGGCAGATAAAAATATAGCAGAGCCTGGTATAGTTGGCAAGCACGCCTGACCTCAGGCCCGTTTGGTGTGCGGTTCCATCCGGGTCTTGTCTGTTCAGCCGGCGATTTTCCTGATTCCAAGCGGCCTTCGGGGAACCGGCCTGGGGAGCGGGGTTAACCGCTCAGGAAGAGAGAGGGAAAATGAGCCTGGGCTGACCTTTGCCAAACCAGCCTGGATTGAATAGAGTAAGAGCTTGCTGATATTGGTTGAATAGGAGTATTGGCATGGCAACCACCCTAGAGGGCCGCGTACCCCCCCACAACATAGATGCCGAGGCCAGCGTGCTGGGCTCGGTGCTGCTGGACAGCGAGGTGCTGGACAGGCTCGAGGGCCTGCTGGCTGCCGATGCCTTTTACAAAGAGGCCCACCGCAAAATCTGGGAGGCCATGGTGGCGCTGCGGGCCCGGCGCGACCCGGTGGACCTGGTGACGCTCTCGGAGCAGCTCAGGCAAAGTGGGGAGCTCGAGAACATCGGCGGGCTCTCGTATTTGGTGGGGCTTTCGGAACACACCCCCACGGCGGCCTACGCCGACTACTACGGGCGGATTGTGGCCGAGAAGTGGACCCTGCGCAAGCTGATTGCAGCGGCGGGCGAGGCCATGAAGATGGCCTACGACGAAGAGGGGAGCCTCGAGGACATCCTCGACACCGCCGGACGCAAGGTGCTCGAGGTCTCCACCCAGGGGGCCCGCTCGGAGTTCCAGACCATGAAGGAACTCGTCCACCAGACCTTCGAGCACATCCAGTTGCTCTACGAGAACAAGGGCCAGGTGGACGGCATCAAGAGCGGTTTCCGCGAGCTCGACGCCCTGATTGGCGGCCTCACCAGCGGCTCGCTCAACATCATTGCGGCCCGGCCCAGCATGGGCAAGACCAGCTTTGCCCTGACCATTGCGCAAAACGTGGCGCTGCGGGGCGAGGGGGCTGGGGTGGCCATCTTCTCGCTGGAGATGCCCGCCGTGCAACTGGTCACCCGCATGCTCTGCTCCGAGGCCCGCATTGACATGAACCGGCTGCGCCAGGGCCAGCTCACCGACCGCGACTTTTCCCGCCTGGTGGACGTGGCCGGGCGCATCTCCGAGGCGGCCATCCTGATTGACGACACCTCCGACATGACCCTGATGGAACTGCGCGCCCGCGCCCGCCGCCTGCACGCCCAGCACAAGCTGGGGCTGATTGTGATTGACTACCTGCAGCTGATGTCCGGCCCCGGCGGTGGCAAAAACGGCGGCGAGAACCGCCAGCAGGAGATTGCCCAGATTTCCAGGGGCCTTAAGGGACTGGCCCGCGAGCTGGGCGTGCCGGTGATTGCCCTCTCGCAGCTCTCCCGGGCGGTGGAGTCGCGCCCCAACAAGAGGCCCATGCTCTCCGACCTGAGGGAAAGCGGGAGCATCGAGCAGGACGCCGACCTGGTGATGTTCATCTACCGCGACGAGTACTACAACCCCCACTCCGAAAAAGCCGGCATCGCCGAGATTATCATCGGCAAGCAGCGCAACGGCCCCACCGGCACCGTGGAGCTACAGTTCCACGCCCAGCACGTGCGCTTCAACGACCTGGCCAAGGACGAAATTTGACCCTGCCCAAAGGCCACCGGCGGCTACACTGCAAGGGTGCGGCTGGTCTGGCTCCTCATCGTCCTGGCGGGCAGCACCTTCTGGTTCATCCGGGAGGTGCAGGCCCGGCCCATTGCCCGCCCGCCGGGGGTGCTGGCCCCCTATGCGCCTTTCCAGGCCCCGCTGAGGCCACAGAGCGAGGTGCGGCTGGAGAAACCCGGCTATCAGTTCAGGCCGGTGGCCCATTTCGAGCTCGAGGCCCGCGTGCTCTCCAAACGTCTCTACCGCTACGATGCCGCCGCGGCCATTGCCCCGGTGGACCTGGCCCTGGGCTGGGGCCGGATGTCCGATACCGCCGTGCTTCGCCGGCTGAGCATCCGCCAGTCGGATCGCTTCTACTTCTACGCCTGGCGCGGGGAGCCCCCCATCCCGGCAGAGGAAATAGTGGTCAGCAGCGCCAACATGCACCTGATTCCGGGCAACGACCAGATTCGGCTGCGCCTGGAGCGGGTTAAGCCCGGCCACCTGGTGCGCATCCAGGGCTTTTTGGTCAACGTGACGGGCCCCCGGGGCTTCTACTGGAACACCTCCACCGTGCGCCACGACAGCGGCAACGGGGCCTGCGAGATTGTCTGGGTGGCCGACCTGGCGGTGCGGTAGGCGGAGGGCCAAACGAGCCGGAAATCCGGGCCAGCCAGGCTTCATCCACGGGTTGCGTTTGGGCCGCCGATGCCGCCGTTTTGGGTTGATCCAAAAGCTCCATAATACACCTTATCCGCCATGGAGCGTATGTTATTTACATAACCCAGGCCTGGGTGTTATAGTGCACGGATGGACAGAATTATCGTCCGGGGAGCCAAAGAGCATAACCTGAAGAACATTACCGTTGAACTGCCTCGGGGGCAGTTCATCGTCATTACGGGGGTCTCGGGCTCGGGCAAGAGCACCCTGGCCTTCGACACCATTTACGCCGAGGGGCAGCGCCGGTATGTGGAGAGCCTTTCGTCGTATGCGAGGCAGTTTTTGGGGGTGATGGAAAAGCCCGATGTGGAGAGCATCGAGGGGCTTTCCCCGGCCATCTCCATTGACCAGAAGACCACCTCGCACAACCCGCGCTCCACGGTGGGTACGGTCACCGAGGTACACGACTACCTGCGCCTCCTGTTTGCTCGGGTGGGCACCGCCTACTGCCCCCACTGCGGGCGGCCCATCGAGCGGCAGTCGGCCTCGGAGATTACCGACCGGCTTTTCCAGAAGCCCGAGGGCACCAAGGCCATCCTGATGGCCCCGGTGGTGCGGGGGCGCAAGGGCGAGTACCGCAAGGAGTTCCAGCAACTGCAAAAAGAGGGCTACGCGCGGGTGCGGGTAGATGGGGTGATCTACACCCTGGAAGAAGCCCTGGGGCTCAGGCTGGAGAAATACGAGAAGCACGACATTGACCTGGTGGTGGATCGGGTGGTCTTGAAGCCGGAGGAGCGCGCGCGCATCGCCGAGTCGGTGGAGCTGGCGCTGTTGCGCGGCGAGGGGCTGATGCGGGTTTTGTACCCCGAAACGGGCTCCGAGGAGCTTTTCTCGGAAAAGTTTGCCTGCCCGGAGCACGGGAGCGTGCTGGAGGAGTTGGAGCCCCGCATCTTCTCCTTCAACGCGCCCTACGGGGCCTGCCCGGACTGCTCGGGCCTGGGCTACAACCAGGTCTTCGACCCCGAGCTGATTGTGAACCCCGAGCTCTCGCTGGCCGAGGGGGCCATCATCCCCTGGAGCAAGGGCCGCGACAACGGCAAGGGCTACCTGTGGGATCGGCTGCGGGCCCTCTCCGAGCACCTGGGCTTCGACATGAAGACCCCCTTCAAGCAGCTCTCGCCGGAGGCCCAGCAGGCGGTCTTGCACGGCCTGCCCGAGCCTTTCGAGGTGGTCTTCCGGCGCAACGGGCGTGAGACCATGCGCTTCATGGTGAGCTACGAGGGGGTGATTCCCTGGCTCGAGAACCGCTACCACGAGACCGAGTCCGAAGGGTTGCGCGAGGCCCTGGAGGCCTACATGACCCTCAAGGCCTGCCCGGCCTGCGGAGGTACGCGCTACAAGCGGGAGGTGCTCTCGGTGCGGGTGGGCCAGTTCAACATTGCCGAGGTCTCCAACCTGCCGGTGCGCGAGGCCAAGCAATTCTTCCAGGCGGTGGCCCACAACAACCTGCTGGAGGTGGGGGAGCGGCTCAGGCCCTTTCGCATCCCCCTCGAGGGCCTGGCCGAGCCCCGGGAGCTGCGCAACCTGAACGAGTTCCAGATGCAGGTGGCGGCCCCCATCTGGCGCGAGATTTACAGCCGGTTGGGTTTTCTGGAGGATGTGGGCCTGGACTACCTGACCCTCGACCGTGCAGCCAACACCCTCTCGGGCGGCGAGGCCCAGCGCATCCGGCTGGCCACCCAGGTGGGCTCCGGCCTGACCGGGGTGCTCTACGTGCTGGACGAGCCTTCCATCGGGCTGCACCCCCGCGACAACCAGCGCCTGTTGGCCACCCTCAAAAAGCTGCGCGACCTGGGCAACACCCTCTTGGTGGTGGAGCACGACGAAGAGACCATGCGCGAGGCCGACTGGATTGTGGACATGGGGCCGGGGGCCGGGGTGCACGGCGGCGAGGTGGTGGCCGAGGGGCGGCTGGAAGACATCCTGGCCCACCCCACAAGCCTGACCGGGGCCTATCTGCGGGGCACCAAGCACATTCCCGTGCCCAAAACCCGGCGCAAGGGCAACGGCAAGTGGCTGGTGGTCAAGGGGGCCCGCGAGCACAACCTCAAGGGGGTCAACCTGCGGATTCCCCTGGGCAAGTTTGTGGCCATCACCGGCCCCTCGGGGTCCGGTAAGTCTACGTTGGTTCACGACATCCTGTACGCGGCGCTGGCTCGAGACCTGATGCGGGCCAAGGCCATCCCAGGCCGCTTCGAGGGCCTCGAGGGCATGGAGCACCTCGACAAGGTCATCGAGATTGACCAGTCGCCCATTGGCCGCACCCCCCGCTCCAACCCTGCTACCTACACCGGCATTTTCGACGAAATTCGGGACCTCTTCTCCAAGACCCCCGAGGCCCGCAAGCGCGGCTACGAGGCCGGGCGCTTCAGCTTCAACGTCAAAGGCGGGCGTTGCGAGGCCTGTGGGGGCGACGGCACCAAAAAAATCGAGATGCTCTTCCTGCCCGACCTGTACGTGCAGTGCGAGGTCTGCAAGGGCAAACGCTACAACAAGGAAACCCTGGAAGTTAAGCTGCGCGGCAAGAACATCGCCGATGTGCTGGACATGACCGTGGAGGAGGCCCTCGGCTTCTTTGAAAACATTCCCACCATCGCCCGCAAGCTGCAACTGATGGTGGACGTGGGCCTGGGCTACATGAAGCTGGGCCAGCCCTCGCCCACCCTCTCGGGCGGCGAGGCCCAGCGCATCAAGCTCTCCACCGAACTAGGCCGCCGCTCCACCGGGCGCACCCTCTACATTCTCGACGAGCCCACCACCGGCCTGCACTTCGAGGACACCGCCAAGCTGCTCTCCGTGCTGCACCGCCTGGTGGACGGGGGCAATACGGTGGTGGTGATTGAGCACAACATGGACGTGGTCAAGACCGCCGACTGGGTGGTGGACCTGGGGCCCGAAGGCGGCGCCCGCGGCGGCCAGATTGTGGCCGAAGGGACCCCCGAGGAGGTAGCCCAGACCCATAGCCCCACCGGAGCCTTCCTGGCCCGGATTCCCGAGATCAGGCAAAAGGTGGGGGTGGCGGCAGACTAAACCAAAGGGGTGCTCAGGCCGTAGGCCTCCAGCATCCGAAACATCAGCTCGCGGGCTTCTTCATCGTCGGCATAGTTGACGGTGTCGCTGGAAATGACCAGCACCGGGGAGAGGTCGTAGGCCCCGACCCAGGCCTCGTAGAGCTGGTTGAGCGAGGCCAGGTACTCGGTGGGAATGCTTCGCTCATAGTCCCGCCCCCGGCGGGCGATGTGGGCTTGCAGGGTTTCGACCGAGGCCCGCACGTAAATCAGCAGGTCGGGTTTGCGCAGCGCCGGCGCAATGCCTTCGTAGAGGGCCAGGTAGGTTTGCCAGTCCCGCTCGGAGAGGTGGCCCTCGAGCCACAGGTTCTGGGCGAAGATAAAGGCGTCCTCGAACACCGTGCGGTCCTGCACCACGTGCAAGGCGGGGTTGATTTGCTTCAGGTGCTGCGCCAGCCGCTTGGCCAGGAAAAACACCTGCGACTGGAAGGCCCAGCGCCCCATGTCGGCGTAGAAGTCGGCCAGGTAGGGGTTCTCGTCTACGGCCTCGTAGACCGGCAAAAGCCCATAGCGTTCGGCCAGCAGCTGGGTCAGGGTGGACTTGCCGGAGCCGATGTTTCCTGCAATGGCGAGGTACATGGTGGTTGAAGGTTCTGAGTGGGCCGGAGGCCAGGGTGGATTAAGAAGCGCTTTTCAAGAGGGCTCGAGGCGGGCCGGGCTCGAGGCAGGGCCAGTTCGACCCGCCTCGCTGGCCGGGATGGCCAGCCTTTCCTGCACGCGCCGCACAATCCAGTCCCGGTCGGCTTCGCGCTCGGCAAAGTCGAACTCCTGGGTATCCAGAACCCACAAGGGATGTGGATAGGTGGCAAAGTGGCGTTCGTAGAACTCGCTCAGGCGGGCCAGGTACTCAGGTTCCATCTGCTTTTCGAAGACGCGCCCCCGGCGGCGGATGCGCTCCAGTATCACCGGCAAGGGGGCCCGCAGGTAGAGGGTCAGGTCGGGGGTGGGCAGCTTGGGCGAGAGGTGGGCGTAGAGGTCGTGGTACAGCGCCCACTCGGCCCCGCTCAGGTTCATGGCGGCGAAGATGGCGTCCTTGTCGAAAAGGTAGTCGGCCACCACCCCCCGGGCAAACAGGCTGGGCTGGGCGAGGGTTTGCAACTGCTTGTAGCGCGAGAGCAGAAAGAACACCTGCACCTTGAAGCCGTAGCGGGCCGGGTCTTGGTAGAAAAGCGGCAGGAAGGGGTTATCCTCCACCACCTCATGCAGGCTCTCGGCCCCCAGCCGCTCGGCCAGCAGCCGGGCCAGGGTGGTCTTGCCCACCCCAATCACTCCCTCAATGGCGATATACATCTGCTTAAGGCTAAAAGCTAAACGACTAAAGCGGAAGACTTGACATCTTCAAGCCAGGCGCTAAAGGCCTGGAGCAAGCGTTCAGCCCTGGGCTTGAAAGGGCCTCTAGCGTCTGGCAACCATGGTCAGGGTCACATCCAGCCGCCGCCCGTTGCGCCAGATGGTCAGGTTGACCCGGTCACCCGGGCGGTAGCGGGCGATGGTCTGGGTTACCTCGCCGGCGTTGCGCATGGTGCGGCCATTCACGGCCAGGATGACATCGCCCAGGCTGACCAGCTTGCCGCGCTGGTCGCGCTGGGCCGGGCGCAGGCCGGCGCGCGCGGCGGGGCTGCCGGGCTGCACCTTTTCAATCATGGCCCCACGGGTGGAGAGCAGGCCCACCCGCCCCAGCAGAATGGGGTCGAGTTCGCCCAGGTCGAGCAGGGTGGCCCCCAGGTTGCCCCGCTGGGGCACCCCGAAGCGCTCGAGGTCGCTCACACTCTGCCGCACCAAATCGCCCGGAATGGCCACCCCCACCCCGCCCACCCCGCTCAGGTCGCCCAGGGTGGCGTTGGCCACCCCCACCACCCGGCCCTGCAAATCGAGCACCGGGCCTCCGGAGTTGCCCTGCACAATGCGGGCATCGGTGAAGAGCAAATCGCCGATTTCCGCGCCCACCTCGGGGTCGAGGTCGTTTTTCTCGGCGGCGGTGGGGCCGGTTCCGGCCAGAATGCCATAGGAGGCCAGGTTGCGCTGGCCAAAGGGGCTGCCAATCACCACCAGCCCCATCCCCACCGGCAGGTTTTGCGAACTGCTGAAGGATAGCTGGGCCGGGGCGGTCACCCCCTGTACGGTCAGGATGGCAATATCAATGCCCTTGTCCACCGCAAACACCTGGGCCGGGAAGGAGCGCCCGTCGAACAGCTCCACGCTGATATCGCGTAAATCCTGCACCACGTGGTAGTTGGTGATGATGCGGCTGGGCGCATAAAAAAACCCCGACCCGTTGGTGGGGCCTTCGTTGCCGGTCTGGGGGTCGCGCAGGATGCCAGATATCTTGACCACAGCGGGTAAAGCCCTGCGAATGACCTCCACCCGGGCCACCTCCTCGGGGGTGGTCAGGCGGGGTGCCTGGGCAAGGGCCGGGGTCAGCGCCAACAGGGTGAGGAGGGCAATCGTGCGCATCGTCAACAAACCGTTTTCATTCTCATATGCGCTGGGTGAGTAATCAATAGCTGCTCAGAAACCGCCCGAAGAGGGGTTATCTCCCTGGAACGGGATTCTGCGGTCGAACAGGCGCTCTGGCGGTGTTCAAGAAACCTTAATCTGCCCAATCTACATGACTTCGGGTGCTTGCAAGCCCAGCAGTTCCAGCCCTTGCCCAAGCGTCTGCCGCAGGGCCCGAACCAGTTTCAGGCGCACGCCGCGCAGCCCCTGGGGGGCGGTCAGAACCGGGGTGGCCGGCTTTCCATCCGGGGTTTTGGCGTTGTAGAAGCTGTTCCAGGCGGCGGCCAGCTCGAGCAGGTACTGGGCCAGGATGTGCGGGGCCTGGTTTCGGGCGGCATCCTGAATGGCTTGGGGGAAGCGCAGCAGATTTTTGGCCAGGGCGATTTCATGGGCGGTGGCCTGGCTGTAATCGGCCTCCTCGTGCAAAACCCCCTGTTCCTCGGCTTTGCGCAGGATGGCACCGGCCCGCGCGTAGGCGTACTGGATGTAGGGGCCGGTGTCGCCCTCGAGGCTCAGGGCTTGCTCGTAGCGGAAATCAATCTGCTTTTTGGCCTCGGTTTTGAGCATGGCGAAGCGCACCGCGCCCACCCCAATCTGCTCGGCGGCCTCTGCCGGGCTGGGGTGGTCGGGGTTCTTCTCGGCCATCACCGCCCGCACCCGCCGGACGGCCTCGTCCATCACCTCGTCCACGCTGACCACGATGCCCTTGCGACCGGACATCTGACGGCCCTCGAGCAGCACCGTCTCGTAGGCTAGGTGGAAGCATTTTTCGGCCAGGTCGTGCCGGCCCTCGACCTCGAGCGAGGCCTGAACCACCCGCAGGGCATGGCTCTGCCGAGCGTCCACCACGTTGATGGTCTCGCGGGCTCCCCCAAAGGACATCCGCGCCCCCTCTGGATGGGTGCTGTAGAGCCGGGCGCCGCTGGGCTGGGTGTCGTACTCCACAAACTTGAGGCCCTGTAAAAGCCCCATCTTCCAAAACTGCAGGGCGATGTCCTTGGCGGTGTAGGTGCTGGTGCCGTTGGAGCGGATCAGCACCAGGTAGGGGTCTTCCAGGCCCGGAATGAAGGCGCTGGTGTCCATCACCAAAGCCCCGGCGTACTTGCCCTCGGTAGGCCGCAAGACGTAAGGGGAGTCCTCCAGGGCCTGCATGGCCTGGCCCAAAAGCCCCTCCCGCACGATGTCCGACTCCCACACCAGGGCGTCGTACTCGGCCCCCAGGCGGTACATGGTTTGCAGCTGGGCCCGCAAAATGCGCTCGACCTCGCCGCGCAGCTCGCCGGCCTCGAGGCGGTGCAGGGTCTCCTGCACGCCTTGTTCGATGGCCGCTTTCTTCTGGGGGTCTTCCATTTCCTGGTGCAGCCGCACGTAGGCCTGGCCCACCCAGTGGTCGTACTTGGCCCCGGCGGGCGGGTTTTCCAGGCCAAAGTACTTCAGGGCAAACAGGCTCTCGGCGGCTTGCCGTCCGGTGTCGTCAATGTAGTTCATCACCTCCACGCTGCGCCCGGCAAAGCGCAGGATGCGGGCCAGCGAGTCGCCCAGGCAGATGTTGCGCAGGTGACCCACGTGCAGTTCCTTGTTGGGGTTGACCGAGGTGTGCTCCAGGAGCACCTTGCCCTCGGTTGGCGGGAAGGGGGTCAGGGGTAAGGTGGCCGTCTGCACCAAGAAAGCGGGGTCTAGCTCAAAGTTAAGGTACCCGCCGACCACAAAGGTGCGCCTGACCCAGGAGGGTTGCTGGATGTTCTGCGCTAAGTCGGCGGCAATCTGCGGGGGAGCCTTGCGCAGGGTGCGGGCCAGGCTCATGGCAATGGGCGTGCCATAGTCACCTTCCTTGCCCGCCGGGGTTTCCTGCACGATGATTTCAGGCCATTCGCTCAGCCCCAAAGCTTGCAGGGCCTGGGCGAGGGTCTCCTTGAGCAGGGCTTTGATATCGGGGCGATGGGCTAACACCGCAATAGGATAGCAGAAAGATTCACCTTGGCCCGCCAGGGGCGTTAGTATGGGCCCTGTGAAGCCCATCGAACACCTGCAACCCCAACTGCCGGCCATCCTGCAAGACCTGGAGGCCATTGTGACCCTCGAGGCCCCCTCCCACGACCTTCCCGGTCTGGACAGGGTAGCCCGCTGGATTGCGGCCCAGTTTGCGCCCTTTGGCAGCCTCGAGCGCCAGGAGACCCCCAACGGCCCCATGCTCCGGGTACAGGTGCCGGGCAGCGGCAAGAAGGTCTTGGTGCTCTGCCACTTCGACACCGTGCACCCGGTGGGGGCTTTTGCGGTGCCCTGGAAGGTGGAGGGGGAACGGGCCTACGGCCCCGGCGTCTACGACATGAAGGGCAACATCGTGCAGCTTCTGTGGGCCTTGCGCACCAACGCGGCCCTGGGGCTCAGCCGGCCCAGCCTCGAGCTCCTCTTCACCCCGGACGAAGAGGTGGGTTCGCAGGCCTCGCGGGCGGCCATCGAGGCCGGGGCTCGGCGCAACGACCTGGTGCTGGTGCTGGAGGCCCCTATGGGCAACGGCGACCTTAAGGTGGCCCGCAAAGGGGTGGGCCAGTACCGCCTCACCGCCCACGGCAAGCCCGCCCACCAGGGGGTTGAACCGGAAAAGGGCATCAATGCGATTGTCGAGCTGGCCCATCAGATTCCCAGGATTGTGGCCCTGCAAGACTGGAACCAGGGCACCACCCTGGGGCCCAACGTGGTCAAAGGCGGCACCACCAGCAACGTGGTGGCGGCCACGGCCTGGGTGGACATAGACCTGCGGGTCTGGACCATGGCCGAAGCCGAACGGGTGGAGCGCGAGCTTCGGGCCTTGCAGCCGGTGCTGCCTGGCGCGTCCCTGTCGCTCGAGGGCGGCCTGAACCGGCCCCCCATGGAGCCCTCGCCAGCCTCGCTCGAGCTTTTCGAGCTGGCCCGGCGCATCGGGGCCGAGGTGGGGCTGCAACTGGGCCCTGGGCGGGTGGGGGGCGGCTCCGATGGCAACTTTACGGCGGCGCTGGGCGTGCCCACCCTGGACGGGCTGGGCCTGTTCGGCGAGGCCGCCCACCAGCTCACCGAAAACGTCTATATCCCGCAAATTCCGGCCCGCATTGCGCTTTTGTGCGGCCTTCTGGACGAGCTTTCCCGATGAAGCTTTCCCCCAGCGCACAAAAGGTGCAGGATGCCCTGCAACAGCGGGGCTTTGGTCATCTGCAGGTGCAGGAGCTGACCGCCTCGACCCGCACCGCCCAGGAGGCCGCCCATGCAGTGGGTTGTAACGTGGGCCAGATTGTCAAATCGCTGATTTTTCGAGGGGCCACCAGCGGGCAACCCTATCTACTGCTGGTTTCAGGGGTCAACCGGGTGAACACCCACCGGATCGAAGCAGACCTGGGGGAAAAGCTGGTCAAGCCCGATGCCGATTACGTTCGCAGCGTGACCGGGTTTGCCATTGGTGGGGTGCCGCCGGTGGGTCATGCCCAACCGCTAAAGGCCCTGGTGGATTCCGACCTGTTGCAGTACGAGCGCATCTACGCTGCTGCCGGAACCCCTTTTGCGCTGTTTGGGCTTACCCCAGACGAACTGCTGGCCCTGACCGAGGGCCGCGTCACGCAACTCACCTGAGCCAGGCGCTCATCCACCAGGAAACCCTCTTTGCATGAACACCCTGCTGACCAGAGCGCTCTTCACATATTTAGAGCCATTCGACTATAAGAAAGCCTTGTCCTGGACAACAGTGGCCGCCTGGAAACTCGAACACATGCGTCTCGGCCCAGACGCAACGCAGACAAGCGTGCCTCACCGAGGTGAGGCACGTCTCTTTGTCCCTTCTCGTTTTCGTGGGCGGCCACGTCTGTGAAGGGCGCGATATGCGAGCGGTGAGGCAGGGAGCGGGGTGGTAGAGGACAGGTGCTACCCTCGCCCGACCACCTCCTCTCGCCTTGTGTATCGTTGAAAGTTGCCTGTACACCCGAAGCTGGTTCTAGAGGTGCCGCTCGAGCCACTCGCTGATGTCCTGCAAAACCTGGGCTTTGTCCAGGTCATTGTGGGGCTCGTGAAAACCGCCGGGGTAGATGCGCAACTCCTTGTCGGTGAAGGGAATTTCTCTGAACAGCCAGCGGGCCCCCTCGGCCTTGTTGATGCTGTCGGCTTCACCGTGCAGGATGAGCAGGGGGTCGCGGATGTCCTTAACGCCCGCTTTGACCAACTCGATGGTTTGCAGCACCTCGGTGCCCCAGCGGGCGCTGACCCGGTTATGCACCAGTGGGTCGCTGCGGTAGGCCCGCACCACCTCGTTATCGCGGGAGAGGGCCTTTACGTCCAAATTCAACCGGAGGGGTGCGGTGGGCCAGATTTGGGAAAGCAGGCGGGCTACCCAGACCAGAAGTGGAGAAGCCGGCTGACCGGGCTCAATCAGAACCCCACTCACGATGGCCCCCCGCAAACCGGGGGGCTGCTTTTCCAGATAGTCCAGCACAATCAGGCTTCCCATGCTGTGGCCGTAAAGGAACATGGGAAGAGGGGGTTCACGGGTCTCCACAAAATTGCGAAACAGCGTGAGGTCAAGCCAGTAATCATGCCAGCTGTCAATGTGCCCGCGCTGCCCGGGGGAGCGGCCATGCCCCCGAAGGTCGGGGATGTACACGGCATAGCCTTGGGGAACCAGATGCTTGATCAGGTTGGTATAGCGTCCGCTGTGCTCGCCGAACCCATGCATGACCAGCAGCAGAGCCCGGGGCCGCTCGGGCCGCCAGGCCTGATAGAACAATCTTTCTCCACCTGAACCCGTGAAAATACCTTCCTCACCTTGCATAGTACCGGAAGCATTATACGCGCCGGATTGACAAAATTTTGACCGGCTCCAGGATCCACTGACCCTGCACGGGGGGCGTATCGCCCCCTGTGGGCCGCTGTTGAATTTGCCGCACAACCTCCATACCCCGAACCACCCTTCCAAAGGCGGCAAAGCCCTGTCCATCCGGGTTGCGCTTGCCGCCGTAGTCCAGCTCAGGCTGATTCCCAATGCAGATAAAGAACTCCGAATGGGCCGAGTCCGGCTCCAGGCGGGCCATCGAAAGGGTACCGTCCAGGTGACGGAGGCCCGTCTGGGCAGTGGTTTCCAGGGGGATGGGGGGCAGCTTGGCCGGATGCTCGCCCATCCCCAGCCCGCCCTGGATCACCTCGATCTTGACCGGGCTCTGGGCCTGGTTATCGAGCCGCACGGCGCGGTAGAACGTTGCACCCTGGTAGCGGTTTTCATCCACATAGCGCAAGAAGTTGGCCACCGTAATGGGGGCCTGGCCGGGGAAGAGCTCGAGCACCATCTCGCCCAGCTCGGTTTGTATCGAAACTCTTGGGTTTTCCATGGACCGCCGACTTCCTTTCCGGCGCTTGCCAGGACTAAAGCGTTGGCAACTTCAGGGCAGACGGGGGCCTTGCCAATCCGCCGGACGTTCAGAAAGGCCCAGGCGCCAGGCCACTCCCTGGGCACAGCGTTCGGCGGCTCTTCCGTCGCCATAGGGATTGGGCCGATTGCGCATGGCCTCGAGGGCCGCCTCATCCGAGAGCAGGGTGTCAATGGTGGCATAGACCTGCTCAGGGTCGGTGCCGGCCAGCTTCAGGGCTCCCACCGCCAGCCCCTCGGGCCGCTCGGTCACGTTGCGCAACACCACCACCGGCACCCCCAGGGTGGCCCCGCTCTCCTGTACGCCCCCGGAGTCGGTGACCAACAGGGTGGAGCGTTTCATCAGGCCGGCCATTGCGCCAAATTCCAGTGGTTCCAGCAACTCGAAGTTGGACAGCCCCTCCAGCTCGGGGTAGACCGCTTCGCGCACGGCGGGGTTCAGGTGCACCGGATAGACAAAGTGGCACTCGGGGTGGGCCTTAGCAACCCGTGCCAGAGCCGCTGCCAGCTCGCGCATGAAGGGGAGGTTCTCCCGCCGGTGCATGGTCACCCCCACAATGCGCTTGCCTTCGGGTAGAGGCGGGGGGGTGCCGCGTTGGCTGGCATACAGCACGGCATCCACCTCGGTCTGTCCGGTCACGATGATGTTTTGCGCGGGCTTGCCCTCGCGCAACAGGTTTTCCCTGGAAGTAGGGGTCGGGGGCAGGTCCAGGTCGGTGAGCACGTCGGTCAGGCGGCGGTTGGCCTCCTCGGGGAAAGGCTCTTGCATATTGAAGCTACGCAGGCCTGCCTCTACGTGGGCTACCGGAATTTGCTCGAAGAAAGCCGCCAGGGTCACGGCAAAGGTGGTCAGGGTGTCGCCGTGCACCATCACATAGTCGGCTTGCAGTTCCCTCAGTTTGTCGGCTGCCGCAGGCACGATGCGCCCCATCAGGGCCGGCAGGGTCTGGCGGTCGGTCATCACCTGAAGGTCTGCGTCGGGTACGAGGTCGAACACCCGCAAGGCGTCCTCGAGCTGCGTGCGGTGCTGCCCGGTTGAAAGCACGATGGTCTCGATGCCAGCCTGCTTACGCAGGGCAAAGATCACCGGGGCCATCTTGATGGCCTCGGGGCGGGTGCCAAAGGCCAGCACTACCCGCTTGCGCATGGGGTCTCCTGGTTATTGCTGTATAAAGAAAAAGCATTCATGCCGCAACACAGTGTACACACTCCAGAGGCACGGAAGGCGGGTGGGGTTTGTGCTTCTATTTGGGTGTTGTACCCAGTCTGTGAGGTTGGTTATGGTCGAAATTCGGTGCGCCAGCAAACTTCTAAAAGCCTACATGCCAGATTGGACGAGTTGGTCATCGGACTTGACCGACCGAAGGCAGCGCGCTGGAAGATATAATCACCAGAATTTTGCGGACTATCCCTATAAGGCCAGCATCAGCCAGAAAGTCGAGTTACTTCTAGCAAACCTTGGCCGGGTGATTGTTTGTACTGCTCAGGATGCAAATTTCGGGGTTGAGCGTTTCTTGTAAGAATACAAGATGGGCGTTAACCCGTCGTTACTGCGTTAAGGATGGTGAATTTTCCATAGCATTTTGACAGGGATGCCCTAGCATTCTCCTAAGCGCACACCGGTGTGCGTAGACTTTTACATAAAACAACCATTGAGTGGAAGGGTCATTATGGCGCAATGGGGAATCACTTGGGCGGCCAGCCAAAGAGAGGATTTGCGCGCAAATAACGTGCGAAACAGGCGAGCCCCGGCTTGGGTGCCGATTATTCTGTGGTTGACGGATGTGCTGGCCCTCGAGCTCTCCCTCGGCCTAGCCATCCTGGTGCGTGAGACCCTTCTGACCTGGTGGCCCAACGGGCTAACTTGGAGTGATTACGCCCTTTTGGCTTTCATCATCGCAACCTTTCCTTTGGGTTACATGTTCTGGGCGCTCTATCCTGGTTACGGGATTCATCCGGTCGAGCGAATGCGCCGAACCTTCCTTATAACGGTGCTGTTATTTCTAACCGCGCTGCTGATCTTTGCCATCCTACCGGCCACTCGCCCCTTAGGAGCAATTCTCGTTGCAACTGGCGCATTTGCCGTTTTTTTGGTGCCGATTCTAAATGCCTTGGCGCGTGAACTGCTGATCCGGGCCGGATGGTGGGGTTATCCAGTGGTGATTCTGGGAGCGGGCTTGATTGGCGCAATGGTGGTCAGGGCATTACGCCATGAACGGTACCTGGGCCTGGTGCCGGTGGCATTTCTGGACGACGACCCACAGAAACAGGGTCGGCTCGTCGAAGGGGTGCCCGTGCTGGGGCCGCTCAGTATGGCCGAGCAAGTGAGCAGACAGGGGGTGCGGGAAGCCCTGGTGGCTATTTCGAGCATTGGTCGGGCAGAACTCAAAGAACTTGTACACAGGTTGCCTTTTTTCCACGTCACGGTCATACCCGATTTGGGCGAGCCCACCATTGACTGGTTTTCGGTGCGAAGCCTGGGGCGGATACATGGCGTGGCGGTTCGTAAAAATCTGCTGCTTCCCCGGAACCGGGTCATGAAGTGGTGGATGGATCGGTTGCTGGGCTGGCCGCTATTTGTGCTCAGCCTGCCGCTGATCTGGCTGCTGGCTTTGTGGGTGCGCCTGGTCAGCCCCGGCTCGCCTTACTTCACCCAGACCCGCGAAGGTCTTGGGGGCCGGTCCATCAACATCCTCAAGCTGCGCACCATGTACCCCGATGCCGACCAGCGCCTCGAGCGTTACCTGGCCGAGAACCCCGAGGCCAAGGCCGAGTGGGAGCGCTCCTTTAAGCTCAAGCGCGACCCGCGCATCCTGCCTGGGGTGGGCCACTTTCTGCGCAAGACCAGCCTGGACGAGTTGCCCCAACTCTATAACGTGGTGCGGGGGGAGATGAGCCTGGTCGGGCCGCGGCCCTTTCCGGCTTACCACCTCGAGCGCTTCTCGCCAGAGTTCCGCCAGCTGCGCCATAGCGTGTTGCCGGGCATAACCGGCTTCTGGCAGGTGCTGGCCCGCTCCGACAGCGACCTCAAACTTCAGGAAGAACTGGACACCTACTACATCCGCAACTGGTCGCCCTGGCTGGACGTGTATCTGCTATTTCGCACCGTGCTGGCCGTGCTGGGTTCCAAGGGGGCGTATTGAATGAAAGAGTTGGCCATTGAGCGAACCAATGTGCTGGGCGTGGGCATCAGCGCCATCAACATCCCGATGGCGCTCGAGGCCCTCGAGGACTTTATCCAGCGAAAGCATCGCACCTACGTGTGCATTACCGGGGTGCACGGGGTGATGGAGAGCCAGGCCGACCCCGAACTGCGCAAAATCCACAACCAGGCGGGCCTGGTCACCCCCGACGGGATGCCCATGGTCTGGCTGAGTCGCCTGGCCGGGCACAAGCACGTAGACCGGGTATACGGCCCCGACCTGATGCTGGCCGTTTGCCAGGCTTCCTTGCACAAGGGATACCGTCACTTTTTCTACGGCGGCCACGAGGGGGTTCCCGAACTTTTGCGGGACAGGCTACAGGAGAGGTTTCCGGGCCTGCAGGTGGTCGGCACCTACTCGCCTCCCTTCCGCCCCCTTACCCCGGAGGAGGACGCCGCCATTGTGGCCCAGATCAATGAGGCCCGGCCCGACATCGTGTGGGTGGGTCTCAGCACCCCCAAGCAGGAACGCTGGATGGCCACCCACCTGGGCAAAATTGAGGCGCCGGTGATGATCGGGGTGGGAGCCGCCTTCGACTTTCACGCGGGCCTCAAGCCCCAGGCCCCCCGCTGGATGCAACGCAGCGGTCTGGAGTGGTTGTTCCGCATGCTCTCCGAACCCCGGCGGCTGGCCCGGCGTTACCTGCAAAATAACCCCAAGTTTGTGATGGCAGTGCTGATGCAAATGCTGGGCCTGCGTCGCTACAAGTTAGATACCTGAGGAGGAAAGGCATGAAAACAGCTCTCGTTTGTGGTGCAGGTGGATTCATCGGTGGGCATTTGGTCAAGAAACTCAAAGCCCAGGGCTACTGGGTACGCGGGGTGGATCTCAAACGGCATGAGTTTTCGGAAAGCCCGGCTGACGAGTTTGTGGTGGGCGACCTGCGCGACCCCCGTCTGGTGGCCGAGGTGATTGACCGGAAGTTTGACGAGGTCTATCAGCTGGCCGCCGACATGGGGGGGGCCGGTTTTGTTTTCACCGGCGAGAACGACGCCGCCATCATGCACAACTCAGCCCTGATAAACCTGAACGTGCTGGAGGAGCTGCACCACAAGGGCGTGGGGAAGGTCTTCTACTCCTCTTCAGCCTGCATGTACCCTGAGTACAACCAGCTCGACCCCTCCAAGCCCGTAACCGCCGAGGACTCGGCCTACCCGGCCATGCCCGACAGCGAGTATGGCTGGGAGAAGCTCTTCAGCGAGCGTCTCTACTTCGCCTACCACCGCAACTACGGAATCGATGTGCGGGTGGCCCGTTTTCACAATATCTTTGGACCGGAAGGCACCTGGGAAGGAGGGCGCGAGAAGGCCCCCGCCGCCATGTGCCGCAAAGTGGCCGAGGCGCCAGAGGGGGGGGTCATTGAGGTCTGGGGCCCCGGTACCCAAACCCGCTCCTTCCTGTACGTGGACGAGTGCCTGGAAGCCATCGAACGCTTTATGAACAGCGACTATATTGGCCCTCTCAACATTGGCTCGGAGGAGATGATCAGCATCAACGACCTGGCCCGCATGACCATCGAAATCTCCGGCAAGAACCTCACCATCCGCAACGTTCCGGGCCCCGTCGGAGTCCAGGGGCGTAACTCAGACAACACCCGTATCCGTGAGAAGCTGGGCTGGGCCCCGCACCGCCCGCTGCGCGAGGGCATGGAGCGCACCTACGCCTGGGTGGCCGAGCAGGTGGCCAAGAAACGGAAAGCCCAAGAGGCTCTGGTGCGATAAGGCATTTCTGGGCATGGCGCCCCGACTTTGGTCGGGGTTTCTTGCGCTTCTAACCCAATTTTCAAGCCGATCCGTCAAGCTACGAGGGTGCACTGGATGGGTTTTTTTGTGCTTATTCTGGTCTTATTTTCGCTGGTCATGGCGCAGCAACTGCGTTTTATCCCCACCCAGCCGTACGCAACCCAGCGGGGCGCGTGCATTCCGGCGCCGGCTCCCCGAAATCCCACCGAGCAGTCTAAGTGGGAGGAGTGGCCGGGCTACCGCGAGCGCATTGCGGCCCTGGCCCCGCATCTTTCGGGTGAACCCGACCCGGTTTTGCTGATGCCGGTGCAGGGGGTGCGGGTGCGGCAGATTTGGGACAGCTTCGGGGCTTTGCGCCCCGGAGGCCGCCGCCATGAGGGGCAGGACATCTTCGCCCGGCGGGGCACCCCGGTTTACTCGGCCACCGAAGGCTATGTGCTGCGGATGGCGTATGGCCCGGTGGGGGGGTTGCAAATTTTCGTGCTGGGGGCTGGTGAGAAGCGCTACTACTACGCGCACCTCGAGCGTTTTGCACCCGGCCTGCGGGAGGGCGACTGGGTCACGCCGCAAACCCTGTTGGGCTACGTGGGCAACACCGGCATCGCCCGGGGCACACCGCCCCACCTGCATTTTGGCCTCTACGAGGGCGGGCGCGAAACCTGCAACTACCGGGCTCTCGACCCCCTCCCCCTGCTGCGCGACCGCGACTGGCAAACCCTTGCAAGGCGGTAAGGAGTTCAACCCTTCGTGAAAAACACCCTGGCCTTCCTGTTGCTGCTGGCCTTGAGCGCCTGCGTGTGGCCGCGCTCGAGCCCGCCAAATCCTGGGAGCGAAGCCCCCGACGAAAGCCCCGGAACTGGTTGGACCCGCCTTGACGACTATGGTCGCCTGCTGGCCCAGCCGCCCGATGGCGAACTCCTGATGCCGGTGCGGGGGGTGCAGGTGCGCCAGGTAACCGATACCTTTCTGGCGCCCCGCCCGGGTGGGCGGTTGCACGAAGGCCAGGACATCTTTGCGCCCAGGGGAACCCCCGTCTACGCGGCCACCGAAGGTGTGGTTGTCCGGATGGGTTATGGGCAGCTGGGGGGCTTGTTTGTGATGGTTCTGGGGCCAGGGGGGCGGCGTTACTACTATGCCCACCTCGACCGACATGCCGAGGGCCTGCAAGAAGGCGACTGGGTGAGCCGACAGACCCTTTTGGGCTATGTGGGCAATACCGGCAACGCCCGCGCCACGCCCCCGCACCTGCACTTTGGGGTGTACGGCAGCCGATGGCGTCTGGATGACCGGGTGATTAATCCCCTGCCCTTGTTGGCCAACCGTAACTGGCAGACCCTGGACGAGAAAGCGAACGACCCCTAGCAAAAGGCCGAAAGCCAAAAGCTTCGAGTTGAACCCTCAAAGAGGAATGCACCATGATCGCAGCCCGGCTCCCGAGGCTTCGACGCTGCAACTTTCGGCAAAATGCCACTTTCTTGAAGGCAGCGGCGGGCAACGGGGGTTTGGGATTGGGGCACAGGGTTTGATGCCAGCTTTGCTTGAACCCTTTGCATACTAGCCGGCTCTGGGCCGCAGCAGGCCGGCCAGCAAGGCAATCACCACCGCCAGACCCGCCACCAGAGCAAACGACACCCGCAGCGAGGTGGAGTGGGCAACCAACCCAATGACCGGAGGCCCCGCCAGAAAGCCCAGGTAGCCAAGGGTTGCCACCGAAGCCAGGGCCACGCCGGGTTGCACCCCCGGCACACGCCCTGCCGCGCTAAAAGCCAGGGGAAACAGGGTGCAGTAGCCCAGCCCAACCATCACAAAGCCCAGCAAGGCGACCTCTGGGCGGGCTGCCAGCAGGGTCATGACGAAGCCACTTGCGGCCAGGAGACCGCCCCCTCTGGCCAGGGCAACCGGGCCGAAGCGGTCGGTGAGGGCATCGCCGGTCAGGCGCCCCACGACCATGGCCACCGAAAAGGCCGAGAAGGCCAGTGCTGCCACGGCCTCACTGCTGCCGATTTCCTGCTTCATGAACACCGCGCTCCAGTCGGCCACTGCGCCTTCGCCCAGCCCGGTGCAGAACACAATTAAGCCCAGGCCCAGGAGCACGCCCCGGGGCCACACAAAGCGAGGCCCAGTTGGGGCGGGCCGAACCTCCAGCAGTTGACGGGAGGCCCAGAGCATTGCCAGCCCTGAGGCCAGCGCCATCCATGTGAAAAAGGGGAGCGGTGCGATTGCGGCGGCAGCCGCCGCCCCCCCCAGAGCGGCCCCCACCAGGCCCCCCAGGCTGAAGAGCGCGTGAAAACTGGACATGATGGGCCTTGCGTAGCGCTTCTCGGCCTCCACAGCCTGGGCATTCATCGAGATGTCCATGGCGGCGTTGGTGAAGCCAAACACAAAAAGCGCCAGGGCCAGCGTCCAGCCGCTGGGAGCCAGGGCCAGGAGGGGGAGCGAAAGGCAGTTGCTCAGGGCCGCCAGCGTCACCACCGGGCGGCTGCCCCAGTGGGCAATCAGCCAGCCGGTCAGGGGCATGGCCAGCACCAGCCCTACGGGGCCACCCAGCAACACCAACCCCAACTCGCCGGTATTGAGGCCCAGATTTTGCTTAATGGCCGGAATGCGCGAAACCCAGGCAGCCAGGATGAAGCCGCAAACAAAGAAAGTCAGGTAGATGGCGAGTCTGGCCAGGGGCAGGTGTTCTGGTCTGCGGGGTGTTGCACTCATAGCATCGATCCTCTCAATGGCTAGATTCGCTGGCTGAAGGCTTCGGTCAAGGCCCTGCTTTGATAAGCAACCGACGAAGCCACTGGACATTGGGCTTATCGGGTCAACCTCTCGATCAGGTCTCGGTGCTGGGGGAACTGCTGGGCCAGTTGCGCCCGCTGGGCCAGCTCAAAGTCGGCGAAGTCGAAACCGGGGGCTATGGTGCAGCCGACCAGGGCGAAGGTCTGGGGTGCATCCAGGCTGGCGGCAAACCAGTAACCCGCTGGAACAACTTGCTGAAAGGACTGGCCCTGGCCGGGGTCTGGGCCCAGATGCAGACGGGAGAGTTCCCCTAAAGGCGAAATGAGCCATAAAGTCAGCGAACTGCCGGTATAGAAGTGCCAGACCTCATCGCTCGTGAGCCGATGAAAAGCCGAAAAATCGGGGTGTTCCAGCAAGAAGTAGATGGCGGTTGAAAAAGGCCGCTGGCCCTTGTAGCGGTGGGGCAGGTGGGGTTCGGCGATGGCCTCGTCGGCCTTATAGGTTTGCCGATAGAACCCACCCTCCGGGTGCGCCGCCAACCCCAGATAATCCACCCAAAATTTCGCGCTATGCATACTGATTCCACTCCTTTGCGGCTTGATGGTCTGGAACGAGGGGCGAGAACATTTGCAAGCAGCGTCTTCGATCAATGCAAGCGCATGGTCAGACGAACTGGGGCCTAACGACGGCGCTTCGCCGAGCGCAGCAGGCTACCTGAATCGGGCCAGATGCCATCGGCGATCAGGTGTAGCCACTGCGAGGCATAATACCCCAGTACCCATGCCCACAAAATTTCCTGGGGAGGGGCTTTGAGCCGGGCTTGAAGGTTGAAGCTGAGTCCCAGGTAGTCTGCGATAGCGGTGAGGCCCCAGTACAGCACCACCCCCATTGCCCCCAGGTACAACAGGCGCGTTAGAGGGCCCACAATCCAGGTGTGGGAAAGCCCCCGGTGGGCAAACATCCAGCCGTAGGGAACCCAAAACCAGCCCAACCAACCCCAGCGCCCCTTGGCCCGCACCTGCTGTTCGGCCAGGTCTAGATCGGGGGTAATCAGAAATGTTCCGATCAAGAAACTGCCAACAAAGGCCACTGCGACCGGTTGGGAGATGTCAACTTCCTTTTGGTAGACCCAGTAAGCGGCGGAGGCCAACCCCAACACACCCATATTGATGGCTTCGTGAACGCGACCCGAAGGCATTTGCGTAGTTTACAAGTTTGTGTCGAGGGGTATGGCGACAAGCGAACCACACCTAAGGCCTACGAACCCACAGGCTGCAAACCCAAGTCGAAGGCTTCAACAACAGGAATCTGATGCCCCACCCTTCCATTCACCTGCCTGGCCTTGAAGAATGCCGCTGCCTGCTTGGAAGGGCAGGCGCATGGTTTAGGGCCTTGATGAACCTTGTGATGCCATCTTTGACCCAACAATGTGCGAACTGAAGGTGCGATGTGGCAAGGGGCAATCGGTAGAGACCCCTACGTTACCTGCAACCAACCGCCCCCTTCTTGAAAGCAGCCTGAACGCACAAAGTTGGTATAAATCGCTGCAACCGCCGGTTCCTGCGTTTTGCCGAAAGCTCGGAATCGTCTCGAGGTTGCACCCCATCCACACCCGCTGCATACTTTTGCAAACCATTTTCGATAATTTTGTCCTTGTCAGAAAATATGGCACTGTGCGGGTCTTTGAAGTAAGCCGAACCCGCTGGCGGGAGTATCGAACCAAATTCGTAAAACCCTGTCTGAGACAGCTTTGCAAGATATGACCAACTTGCTGCGGGGTCTCGGTCTCATCTACATCCCCAGGGGTTCTGCTACACTCTACAGGCGTGACCGTGGAGGCTCGGACTGCCCCCAAACGCGAAGTGATCCTCGAGGCAACCATCCGAGTTCTAAGAGACCGGGGGTTGTCGGGCCTGAAAGTCGAGGAAGTAGCCAGGGAAGCCGAAGTCGGCAAGGGCACAGTTTACCTTTATTTCCAGGATAAACAAGACCTGCTGAAGGCGCTGGTGGAGCACCACACGTTTTCTTACTACCAGAAAGTAGAGAAAGTGGTGAACCAGAGCGCTTCTTTCCGAGACCGACTGGCCGAAGTGTTGCGGCTTCGCATCGCTTGGGTGGAGGAGTGGCGCGGTTTGTGGGCGGCGGTGGCCCGGGAGGCCCATCCCGAGGACACCACCGGCTGGCTCAAGGGCATGCACGAGCATTACCAACATTTGCTTGAAAAGCTGGTGCAGGACGGCAAGGCCAGGGGCGAGGTGCGCCCCGAGCTGGATACCAGCCTGACGGCAGCCAGCATTGCAGCCCTGGCCTGCAACCCGCAGCTCGAGTTTCCACGGGAAGCCTACCTCGAGCACCTGCTTGGGGTCTTGTTGAAAGGAGTGGCGTTGTGAGCGAATACCGTCCAGGAGATAAGGTTGTTTTGCCGCCGTATGGCGTAGGTGTGGTGGCGGGCATCGCCCAGCGTTCGGTTGCCGGTTCGGACAAATCGTATTATCAGGTCGACTTTCCCGGAACCCGTTCCAAGGCTTACGTGCCCGTAGAAGCCCCGCAAACGACCCGCCTGCGTCGGGCCTTGTCACCGGATCAGGTGAATGAAATTCTGGCCCTGCTGCGCGAGGGCCGCCTGCCCCTGCCCCGCCAGTGGGCCGCCCGTCACCGCAAGACCACCGAAATTCTGGCCGACGGCGACCCCTTCCGCATCGCCACCCTGGCCGGCCAGCTCCGGGCCTGGGAACTCGAAAAGGGCCTGCCCGACCTCGACCGCCAGGCCCTGCGCCGGGCGCTGCACCTGCTGGCCGAGGAGATTTCCCAGGTGATGGAAATAACCCTGGACGAAGCCCGCAAGCTATTCGAAGAGACGGTGGGCGAGAGCCTCAACTGAACCCAAGTCCGGCCCAAGGACAAGGCCCCCTCAAGGGGGCCTTTTTTGCTGGCCCGTGCTGGATAATTATTCGCCGAACGGTATAATCCCTGCATGAAGCAGATGGCGGGCTGGTTCACGGGCTACCAGAGCCCGGTATTCGACGAGGTATTCGAGGCCGAAGGCAGACCGCGCCGGCACTATGTGGAGATAGTGAACCGCTTTAACGAGCTGGGGCTCGAGGATTTCCAGCGCCGCCGGGCCCTGACCGAACTGGCCTTCCGCAACCAGGGCATTACCTTCCAGGTTTACGGCGACCCCTCGGCGGCGGAGCGGCCCTTCCCACTGGATATTTTTCCACGGGTGATTCCCGCCGCCGAGTGGCAGGTGGTCGAACAGGGCCTGATTCAGCGGGTCAAGGCGCTCAATTTATTTCTGAACGACATATACAACGGCCAGCATATCCTCTCAGACAATGTGCTGCCGCCGGGGCTGGTGCTCAAGCACCCGCAGTACTACCGGCAGGTTCACGGGGTCAAGCTGCCGCATGCGGCCTTTACCCATGTGGCCGGGATAGACCTGGTGCGCGATGAGCAGGGGCAGTACCGGGTTCTGGAGGACAACCTGCGCACCCCCTCGGGGGTTTCGTATGTGCTTTCCAACCGCCGGGTGATGAGCCGGGCCTTTCCCCAGCTGCTTTCCAAAGCCCGGGTGCGCCTGGTGGAGGATTACCCCGATATGCTGCTGAGCACCCTCAAAAGCCTCTCGCCCCGCGATGTGGCCGAGCCCTGCGTGGTGGTGCTGACCCCAGGCCCTTTCAACAGCGCCTACTTTGAACACATGTTCCTGGCGCAGCAGATGGGGGTGGAGCTGGTAGAGGGCTCGGACTTGTTTGTGGACGAGGGGCGGGTCTGGATGCGGACCACCGCCGGGCGGCAGCAGGTGGATGTGATTTACCGGCGCATTGACGACGACTTCTTAGACCCCACGGCCTTCCGGCCCGACTCGGTGCTGGGGGTGCCGGGCCTGGTCAGGGTTTACCGGGAGGGCCGGGTGGCCATTGCCAATGCCATCGGCAATGGGGTGGCCGACGACAAGGCGCTGTACGCCTATGTGCCGCGCATAATCAAGTATTACCTCAACCAGGAGCCCATTCTGCCCAATGTACAGACCTATCTGGGGGCCGAACCCGATGGAGCCGACTACATCCTCTCCCACGCGGCTGAACTGGTCATCAAGAAGGTGGATCAGTCGGGGGGGTACGGGATGCTGATTGGGCCACAGGCCAGCAAGGCCCAGCTGGCCGAATACCTGAAGCAGGTGCGGGCCGAGCCCCATAATTTTGTGGCCCAGCCGGTGGTGGGGCTTTCGACCAGCCCCACCTATGCCGAGGACACCCAGACCTTTGAGCCGCGCCACATTGACCTTCGCCCGTTTGTGCTGGTAGGGGAGCGCATCCGGGTGCTGCCGGGTGGGCTCACTCGGGTGGCGCTGCGGCGGGGTTCGCTGGTGGTGAACTCCTCGCAGGGAGGGGGGTCGAAGGACACCTGGGTGCTGTCGTGAGCGGGGCAGGGGGGCGAGGCGAGAAGTGATGAAGCGAGCTTATTTCTGGGCTGCTGGACCATTGCTCTCCTTGAGCGTCAAACGGAGTCGCCATGTTGAGCCGAATCGCTGAAAACCTCTACTGGCTGGGGCGTTACGTTGAGCGAGCCGAGAACACGGCGCGGTGGTTGGATGTGAACTACTATGCGGTGGCCGAAGCCCCGGTGGAGGGTATTGCGCCCGGCTGGTGGGGGCGCATCTTGCGGGCTTTGGAGGTGGAGAACCTCGAGCCCAGCGAAGAAACCGTGGTGCAGTGGCTGGCCTTCGATTTGCAAAACCCCAGCAGCATCCGCAACTGCATCTGGCGGGTGCGGGAAAATGCCCGCACCACCCGCTTTCACCTGAACCTGGAGATCTGGGAGGAGGTCAACCGACTCTACAACCAGTGCTACCACAACACCGAGCAGGTGATGGCCCAGGAAAGCCTGCACGAGTATTGCGTAACGGTACGGGAGGCCAGCCATCAGATGATGGGCATTGCCGAAACGACCCTGCCGCGCGACCTCGGTTTTTACTTTATGCGCTTGGGCCGCTACCTCGAGCGGGCCGATAACATGCTGCGGGTGTTGCAGGCGTACATTGGCGGGGGCGAACTATCCAGGGAAATCGAGGTGCAGAACCACTTCAACCGCTCGCTCCTGCGCAGCGTGGGGGCGCTGGAAGCCTACCGCAAGGTTTATCACACCACCCTCGAGCTACCCCGCATCGGCGAGTTCCTGCTTTTGAACAGCGATTTTCCCCGCAGTGTGCGCTTTTGTGTGGATGGCCTCAAGCGGGCTGCCGAAGCGGTGCGCCGCCACAGCGATGGGGTGGGCGGGGAGGCCGTCCGCAAGGTGGGCAAGCTCGCGGCCACGTTGGAGTATCTGGAAAACGCCAACCAGGTCTTCAAAAAACGCGACCCCGACCTGGAGGAGTTGCTGGAAGAACTGGCCGACATTCACGCAGAGCTGAGCCGGGTGTACTTTGGCTACTGACCCTCACGCATAAGAGACCCCCGACCCTCCGCTGCCCTTGCCGCCTGTAGGTGCCAACTTTACCGCGCTCTTCACAGATGTGGCCGTCCTCCAGGCGGTCACTGTTCGGTTCAGGGCAGGTCTTTCTCGAAGTCGAATGGCTCAAAATGGGCGAAGAGCGCTCTAGCCTGTGGCCAGCGGTGTTTGCAGGGCCTCGACCCTGACCAGTACATTCAGGCTTTCCTTACCTCCCCCGCGTCGCAGCCCTTTGAGGGGTGGGCAGTCGTCGTAGTCGCGCCCGTGAGCTTTTTTGACGTACTGTTCGGTGACGATGGAGTTGTTGGTGGGGTCGTAACCATACCAGCCCGAGCCGGGCACAAAGGCTTCGACCCAGGCGTGGCTGCCCTCTGAACCCACCCCCGTGGCCAGATACCCCGAAACATAGCGGGCCGGAATGCCCACGCTGCGCAGGACGGCCAGCATGGCCTGGGCGTAGTCCTGGCAGACTCCGGCCCGGCCCTCGACAAACTGGATGAGAGGTGTGTCAACCTGGGTGGCTTTGGTGTCGTACTTGAAAATGCGGCTCAGGTGCTCGGTGACCTCCAGCAGGTAGCCGTGCAGGTCTTCGCGGGGGTTGGGGCGGCGCAGCGCCAGAAGCTCGAGCCAGTTGTGGTGCAGCGGTACGCGGGGGGTGGGCGCGAGGAATTCAAAAAAGCGAGACTCGAGGCTGCTCAACACCTGAACCGGCACCGGGTTTGGCTTGGGAACTGCGAAGGTAACCACTTTGGCCTGCATCTCGACCCGCAGCTGCTTGTGAGGCCTGGTCACTTGAAAATCGTAGACCCGGTTGTGGAAGTAGTCCTGTCGGCTGCGGGGCAGCGAGTCGGGCGAGATGTTCAGGCGAAACTCCAGAAGCCCCTGGCGGTGGTCGTCTACCGGATAGAGCCACAGCTCGTTGAAGGAGTCCCAGGCATCGTCGGGGTAGAAATACTCGGTCAGGTGGTATACCGATAGCAACACAACCAACAGCCTAGCAAAAAATGAATCCGAGGGGGGTTTGAGGCCCTGGCTTCAGGTGTAGAGCCGCCCCTTGCCTGCGGAGAAATTGAGCGCCTGAAGCAGAAACAATGGCCCTGGCGCGTATGCCCGAAAGCCCGCTCACGACTCGAGCCTTGCCTCCACGTCGTCCCGCCAGGGCAGCGAGGACTGAGCCCCGACCCGGGTGGCGGCCAGGGCCCCGGCCACGCAGCCGCGCCGCACGGCCTGGGGCAGGGCCTTCCCTTCGCAGATGGCGGTGGCCAGCGCCCCGATAAAAGCATCCCCAGCGCCGGTGGTGTCTACCGCTTCAACCTTGAGAACCGGCTGATGGCCCGAACCCTCGGGCCCTACCCATACGGCCCCTTGCTCGCCAAGCGTAATCACCACGGTCGGGGTTTTCTCCGCCAGTACCCGGGCGACCTCGAGGGCCATTTCGGGTGAGTCGGGCCGAACCCCGGTCAGGCCCAGGGCTTCGCTTTCGTTGATCACCAGGATATCCACGTGCTCGAGCAGCTTTTCCGGCAATTTCTGCGCGGGCGCGGCGTTCAGGATGACCCTGGCCCCGGCCTGGCGGCCCAACTCGGCGGCGCGGCGCACGGTATCGAGGGGAATCTCGAGTTGCAGCACCACCACCCGAGCGCCTTCAAACTCCGCGGGCGAAAGGTTTTCGGGCCGGAGGCGGTGGTTGGCCCCCGGTGAGACGATGATGGTGTTTTGCCCCTCGTCATTCACGGCAATAAAAGCCACGCCGGTGGGGGCTGCGATGGGAATGGTCGCGTTTACGTTGATGCCCTCGCGCTTGAGGGCATTGCGGAGCTGGTTGCCAAACTCATCCTGTCCCACCCGGCCAATCAGCCGCACCCCACCCGGCTGGGCAACGACTGCCGAAGCCCCTTTTGCCGGGGGCTGGCTGCGTCCCAGCATGCGCGCAGCAGCCACGGCCTGGTTGGCCCCCTTGCCGCCGTGATGGGTCTCGTAGTCGGAGCCCAGCAGGGTTTCGCCCGGAACCGGGTGCCGCCTGACCCTCACGACCAGATCCATGTTGATACTTCCGACCACGACAATGCTCATGGCTCATAGCTTACAAGGGCCCGAAGCCCAGGGCTAAAAGCTGAAAGCCCAGGTAAGTCGAGCAGGGCTGCATCTTGCGCGATAGGCGATTAGGGGTTGAAGGCCGGAGGGCGTTCTGGCTACAGGCCATCGGCTATGCATTTTGATAGCGACCGATGCGCTCCACGAGCAGGTCGTAAAAGCCCTCTGCGTCAATCTCCAGGCCCACCTCGCAGTTGGGTTGCTTGCCGGTCACGTGCCAGTAGTCGCAGACCGTGCGCCCGAAGGCCAGCCCCTCGTTGGCCTCGATTTCCACATTGAACAGGGCGGTCTTGAACAGGTCGGGCCGCAGCAGGTAGGCCACCGCACAGGCATCGTGGATGGGGGCGCCGTCCCACTTGTAGCGCTGGCGGTGGTGTTCGCGGAAAAACTCGAGCAACTCCGCCGTGAAAGCCCCAACCCGGGTGCCCAGGGCGCGGAAGCGCTCCACCCGGGCCGGGTGGGCCACGGTCTGATGGGTCAGGTTAAGGCCCATCATGACCAGCGGAACCCCGGCCTCAAAAACAATTTTGGCCGCGTGGGGGTCGCACAGAATGTTAAACTCGGCGCTCGGCGACCAGTTGCCGATGTCAATGGAGCCGCCCATCAGCACGATTTCCCTGATTTGCGGAACGATGCGGGGCTCCAAGCGCATGGCCAGGGCAATGTTGGTCAGGGCCCCCACCGGCACCAGGGTTACCTGGCCGGGGTGCTTGAGCACCTGCCGGATGATGAAATGGACGGCGTGTTCTGGCTCGGCCTGGCCGGTGGGGGTGGGGAGGTGGGGGCCTTCCAACCCCGAGACCCCGTGGACGGCCTCGGCGCTGATGCGGTTGCGCACCAGGGGGCGGTCGGCGCCGGCGTAAATGGGCACCGTTTTGCCCAGCAGTTCCCGCACCACCAGGGCATTGCGGGTGGTGCGCTCGAGGCTCACGTTGCCGTAGACGGTGGTGATGCCCAAGACCTCGAGTTCCTCGCTGGCCAGGGCCAGCATGATGGCGATGGCGTCGTCGTGTCCGGGGTCGCAGTCGAGGATGATTTTGCGCGGCACGACCCACAGCTTACCGCAAAAAACCGGTTGTGCAGCGTTGGGGGGGGGTAGCCGGTGGCCCAAAGTGTACAATCGCTTCATGCGCAGGTGGATTGGCCTGTGGGCGCTGGCCTGGGGCCTGGCCGGTTGCACCGAGCCTTCGCCGGTGGGCTTGGGCGGGTGGGAATCGGTGCAGACCCTTTATCGGGATGCATTTTTGCTAAGGGAGAAAGTCGCGTACCGCAGCGGGGGCCTGAAGGTTTTCGGGCAGGTGTGCCGCCCCAACCGCCAGGGACAGTTTCCCATCGTGCTCTGGAACCACGGGGGCTTTGAGGGTCTCCAGGTAGAGGATGAGAATCTTTGTCAGAACCTGGCTCTTTTGGGGTATGTGGTCTTGATGTCTTCCTATCGCGGCGAGGATGGTTCCGAGGGGGCCATTGAGGTCTGCCAGGGCGAGGTGGACGATGTATTGGAGATGCTGGCCATTGGGCGCACCATGCCCTACGCCAATCCCAGCCGGGTGGCGGTAGCAGGGGGTTCGCACGGGGGCTGCATTGCCCTGCGGGCGGTGCAGAAGGGTGCGCCAGCCCAGGTTTTAATTGATATTTTCGGGCCTACCGACTGGGCCACGGAGTACCGCCAACTGGAGCAACTGGCCGCCTCCAGCGACCCGCTCAAGAAGCAGCTGGCCCAGCAACTCGGCGACATCATTCGCAGCCGCCTTGGCGGCACGCCGGCCCAGGTGCCCGGGCGCTACCGGGAGCGCTCCCCCGTGGCTGATGCGGCCAGCCTGCGCAACTGGCCCGGTTCGGTTCTGGTGGTGCACGGGGCTTTGGACTGGGTGGTGCCGCCGGAACAGTCCTGTAATCTGGCCCAAGCGGTGGGGGGGTTCACCCACTTCCGAATTACCCGCACCGGTGCCACCTCGAGCACCGCGCCTGCCGGGTGCGCGGGGGCGGGGCTGAGCTGGAGCGGGGGTGAGGTGCCCAGGGGGCAGTGGGCGGGAAGGCGCTACCTGCTGGTCTACGACGAGTTCGGCCACGGCGACGGCGAGCAGGCCGGTCTGGCTGTGCTGGATGCGCTCAACTATCTGGGTAGCAAATTCCCGGCCAACTGATGGGCAAGGGCGGGCTGAGTGCAGTACGGTACAATTGCTTCATGCTCGAGGTCAAAGAGGCGGTCAAAATCGCCACCGAATACATCCAGACCCTGTTTAGCGAAAAGCAGATTCCCGAGCTGCGGCTCGAGGAGGTCGAACTCTCGCCCGACAACCAGTTCTGGGAGGTGACCCTCTCCTTTGTGGTGCGCGAACCCACCGCCTACCTGAGCTTAGGCGATGCGGCCCGCACCCGCGAGTACAAGATTTTCCGCATCAACGCCGAGACCGGACAGGTGCAGAGCATGAAGATTCGCAAGGTTTAGAGCGCTCTTCGCACATTTAGAGCCTTTCGACTATAAGAAAGCTTTGTCCTGGACAAAAGAGTGGCCGTCTGGATGGGCGGCCACGTCCGTGAAGGGCGCGATAGGCCCCCGGCTTTGCGGGCGTTTTGACCCACGGCTATCGGCTTTGGGCCATCAGCGATACACTGGCTTGCATGCGACCGGCCTGGCTGGAAGTTAATTTCGATTCCCTGGCCCACAACTTCCATCTCTTGCGCAGAAGCGCAGGAAACGTGGCATTGATTGGGGTGGTCAAGGCCAACGCCTACGGCCACGGGGCGGTTGAGGTGGGCAAGGAGCTGCTGCGCCTGGGGGCCTGGGGGCTGGCCGTGGCCACTACCGAGGAAGCCCGCGAGCTTCGGAAGGCCGGCATTGTGGCCCGCATTTTGTTGATGGGGAGCCTGCACCCCCAGCAAGCCAGGGAAGTGCTCGAGCTCGACCTGATTCCTTCGATTTCGACCCTCGAGAGCGCCCAGGCCCTCAACGCGCTGGGCAAAAACGTGGCGGTGCACCTCGAGTTCGATACCGGCATGGGCCGGGTGGGTTTCCAGCCCGAGGAAGCACCCCTGGTCAAGGAACGCTTCGCCTGCTTCGAAAACCTGCTCATTCAGGGCATCTACTCGCACTTTGCCGATGCCGAGGAGGATGAACCCTGGACCAGGGAACAAATCGGCCAGTTTCAGCGGGTGCAGCAGGTTTTTGGGCCAGGCTACTTTTACCACCTGTGCAACACCGCCGGAACCGTCAACTATGGTGAGTATGGCCTCAGTGCGGTGCGGCCCGGGATCGGCTTGTACGGCCTGCTGCCCAACCTGGGCCTGCGCCCCATTGCCCGCCTGCTGGCCAAACCCACCCAGGTCAAGGAACTTCCGCCGGGGCGCAGAATCGGCTACAGCGGCCTGTACACCACCCAGGGCCGCGAGTGGATTGCCACCCTGCCGGTGGGGTATGCCGATGGCATGCCCCGGCTGGTATTCAACCGGGCTACGGTTCGTTTTTACCCAGAGCGCGGAGCCCCCTGCATCTGTCCGGTGGTGGGGCGGGTCTCGATGGACCAGATTACGGTGAAGATTCCCGCGCCGGTGGGGCTCGATCAGGTGTTCGAAGTGGTCACCCCCGACTTTAGCCCCACCAGCAGCCTGTGGGGCTGGGCCGAGCTGACCGGCACCGTGAGCTACGAACCGGCGGTGCGGCTTTCGCCCCGGTTGCCCAGGGTCTATGTGCGCGATGGGGTTGAGGTCACGCGGGTAGAGTAGAGGTTTTTGAAGGGTTGAGCGAAACCACTTTTGCTTTTTGATACTGTGGGGAAAATCAGATATGTGGTTGCGATGAAAGCCATCAAGCTGTTTCAGGGGTATCTATGGCACCCCAAAGACCTGGCCTTCGACCCCCGCGAGGCCCTTCCCCGCCAGCTCGGGGCGGTGCATGTGCTCATAGACAAAGTGCGGGCCCCCATGACCTTCTTTGAGGATGGCACCCCCACCGAGACCCAGCAGTTCTACCAGGTGACGCTGCTGGTGCGAACCGAGCAGGAACCGGCCTCGCTGAAACCCCTGGCCGAGTCGGTGAGCCGGGAACTCGGGCCTTACCTCGAGGCCACCCCAAAGGAGGTAGGCTGGCAACTGCTGGAAGATTTGCGGCCCATCTGAGGTTGGGTAGTTGGTGAAGCCAGTGCTTTCGCTGTTCCGCTCATCCGTCGTGCTGCGGAAAACTGAAGTTGAAGGTCGCAAGCCCTGCCAGCCGATAGCGGACGGTTTACAGTCGGTAGCCCAACGAGCGCAAGCAAGCCTTGACGGTTAACTGTGGCTTGCCCACTCGAAAAGCCCTTTGTGAGCTTAAGAAGCATTGCAGATTCACCCAACCCTGATTGAGGCAGTAGTTTCAAGATTTCCTGTCCCGATGAACGAAATCTGGCCAAAAAGCTCAAAGTTGGCTTAAGGTCTCCTCATGCAACAAGGGGGGGCCGCCCTCTTAGACTATCGGGGCGGGTGTTTGAGCAATGAACAAAAACTTTAGCCGAGTTTTCCTGGCCCTGGGCTTTGCCGTACTCCTGACGGCTTGTAGCAGCCTCGAGGCCCCAGTCCCCACCCCGCCCACCCCAACCCCTACCCCAACACCCCCCCCTTCGCCCGCCCCCACCCCAACCCCGCCTGCAGGCAAGACCATTACCTATCAGTCCAGCAACGAAAACTTCCTCAATCCCGAGCGTGGCTTTTATGTCAGCATTCCCCTCACCGAGGAGACCAACCTGAGCTGGGTCAAGCCCCAACACCAGGTGACGGTGGTGCACTCGTATGTGCGGCTCGATGCCTACCGCACCTCACCGGTGCCCCAAACCTATATTGCGCAGGTGACGCGGGGTCTCGAGGCGGCCCGGCGGGCTGGGCTCAAGGTGGTGCTCCGCTTTGCCTACAACTTCGGCTTCGAGGCCGATGCGCCCCTGGACTGGGTGCTGCGCCATATCGAGCAGTTCCAGCCCGTGTTGCGCGACTACAAGGACGTCATCCTGGTGCTTCAGGCCGGCTTTATTGGGGCCTGGGGCGAGTGGCATGCGTCCACCAACGGCCTGACCTCGCTGGCCAACAAGCGAACCATTCTCAACGCACTGCTGGCCGCGACGCCCACCGACCGCATGGTGCAGTTGCGCTACCCCGGCGATCTGCTGGCCCTTTACCCTACACCGGTGGATAGCAGTACCGCCTACAGCGGGAGCAACCAGGCCCGCGTGGGCCACCACAACGACTGCTTTTTGTCGGGCCCCGACGACACCGGCACCTACAACCCCATCAGCCAGAAAAGCGCCATGCAAAGCTATCTGGATCGCATGACCGAGTTTACCGCGGTGGGTGGGGAAACCTGCCAGGTCAATCCCTCGCAGCACCGCACCGACTGCTCCACGGCCCTGGCCGAGATGCGTCGCTTCCGCTGGAGCTACCTCAACCTGACCTTCTACCGCCCCGCCATAGACCGCTGGCGGGCCGAGGGCTGCTTCGACGAGATTGCCCGACGCTTGGGCTACCGCTTCCGCCTGGTGCGGGCCGTGGTTCCCGAGCAGGTGAGCCGCAGTGGGCGCTTGCAGATGAGCCTCGAGATTGCCAACGAGGGCTTCGCCACCCCCTTCAACCCCCGCCCGGTGCAGCTGGTGTTGCGGGCCCGGGGTACCCAGACCGTCTATACGGTGGCGGTGGACAGCGATCCCCGCCGCTGGACGGCTGGGCAGACCACCACCGTCACAGTGGATGCGGCCCTGCCCGCCAACCTGCCTGCCGGGGACTACGACCTGCTGCTGCACCTGCCCGATGCTGTGAGCGGACTCTCGAGCCGCCCCGAGTATGCCATCCGGCTGGCCAACCAGAACACCTGGGAAGCCAGCACCGGCTACAACAACCTGCAAACCATCCTGAGAGTTGAATAGGGATATCGAGAATTCCGGAACCTTCCAGGCGCACATTGGCACGGGTGCCCTGGTCTGAAAGAAAAGCACCGTTTCCGGCTTTGCCTGTGACCCAAGCGAGCCTGCTGCCCTCAGGCAGCGCCGAGCGTGCCGTTCGGATTGCGGCAGCATGGGCTTGACCCTGGCTTTTGTGGTTGTGCATGGGGATGAGGTCTTCGGCCTTGTGGGCTGCCCGAAAGAGGTGGCCTGGCAGACCCGCCACCATCCCCGGCGGGCCGCAGCATGAGCTATCGCGACAGACGTGGCCGCCCACGAAAACGAGAAGGGACAAAGAGACACGCCTCACCGAGGTGAGGCACGCTTGTCTGCGTTGCGTCTGGCCCGAGACGCATGTTTTCGAGTTTCCAGGCGGCCACTGTTCGGTTCAGAACCAGGCTTTCTCGAACTCGAATGGCTCCTAATATGTGAAGAGCGCTCTAAATTTCAGGCTGTTTGCAGGATGGGAATCTCGGATAAAGCCGTGAGGGGGAGCTTGCTGGTGCCCTGGTGGAAGGCTGCCAGGCGGGCGACCACGTTGGCCCCCGCTTTTTTGGCCACTTTTTCCAGGGCCATCATGGTTCCCCCGGACGAGACCACATCAAAGATCAGGGCTACGTTGTGCCCCAGCAGCTTTTCAGCCATGCGGCTATCCAGCCAGAGGGTCTCGGTCACGCCCAGCGTCAGCGATTCCACCTCCTGGATGATGGGGTCTTGCATGTAGGGTCGGCGTTTGCGACGCACCACCACGTAAGGTTTGCCAGAGATGGCGCTCATGGCATGGGCCAGCACAATGGGGGAGGTCTCGAGGGTCAGCAGGGTATCGGTCTCGGGGGGCAGGTGCTTGACCAGGGCCTCCGCCGCAGCCTGCACCAGCTCCACATCGCCCATAATCTCGACCAGGGGGATATGCACGCCGGGCAGGGTCTCGACCACCGGTACGTGACGGGTTATTTTTCCAATCGTGATGGGATAGGTTTCCATAGGTTTGCGCTCCTTGTTACACCAAGGCCATAGCTTATTCGAACACCATGAGTATACGTGTGAATGGGCTTGTACAGGGGTTATCCGACCCTCTTGCGCTTCCGCCAGACCTCAGCTGGCCGGAAGGGAAGCCAGCCCTGGTATCTCGGTTCCAGCCAATCAGTCAGGTTTGAACAGGGGCAGGTGCCCCAGTGCAATCACATCGTCTCGAGGGGAACCCTCGGTGAATACCGCCATCACCGCCCCCACCACCCCGCCCACGTCGGTGATGAGGTCGGACAGGCCCTTCAGGGTGCTACCCGTCGAAACCACGTCGTCTACAATGGCGACCTTCTTGCCTTTGAGCAGCGGGACGTCGGTGCCGTCCAGTACCAAAAGCTGCGGCTTCCCGGTGGTGATGGAGATGACCGTGCGGGAAACAGGGTTAATCATGTAGGGTTTCTCGGTCTTGCGGGCGACCACGTAGGGCCTGCCGGTCAAGCGTGAGAGCGCATGGGCCAGCGGCACCGCCTTGACCTCGGGCGTGACCAGGGTGTCAATATCGGCGGGCATGCGCTGGGCCAGGGCGGCTGCGGCCTCTTCGACCACCTCGGTATCGCCCAGCATATTGAAGAGGGCCACCGAGACCTCCGGGCCCACCTGAACCACCGGCAGCTCCCGATGAACGCCGGCAATCTTCACGGGATATGTTCTCACGCCCCCTAGTTTATCGGGTTCGGGGCCCTGCGGACAGGGGAACTTTCAGGCCGACCTCAGCCAGGCCGCGTATACTCAGGGCATGGTGCCTGCTCGCATCGAAGGCATGGGGGTTGACCCCGGCAACGGCAACCTGATTGTAATGCTCAGGGCCGAAAACAACCTGTTTTTACCGGTGGTCATCGGGGCCTTGGAGACGCAGAACATCATGATTCACCTCTCCGGTGAAAAGCCCCCCCGACCTCTGGGGCCCGACCTTTTCTACAACACCCTGGAACTGCTCGGTGTGAAGGTGCTGCGCCTGGAAATTGTCGAGCTCAAAGAGGGCACCTTCTACGGGCGGCTGGTGCTGGAACAACGCGGTCTGGAGTACGAGATTGACTGCCGCCCCTCCGACGGCATGGCCCTGGCGATCCGGGCCAATGCCCCCATTCTGATTGCCGAGGATGTGCTCAAGGTGGCCGGCGTCAGCGAGGCGCAGATCAACCGGCAGGGCGGAACTCCCAAAGCCTAGCGCCCGGAGGCCAGATGCGCAAACTTCTTGGGTGGCTGGTTTTTGGCCTTTGCCTGAGCGCCGCTGCCCAGCGGGTAGCGGTCATTGGCGACTGGGGTGCGGAAAGCCCGCACCGGCCCCTGGTGGCTGCGGCCCTGCGCGAACAACATCAGCAGAGCGCGCTGGACGCTTTGCTTACGGTGGGCGATAACTTTTACCCGCGGGGGGAGCCCATCCTGAAATATCTCCAGGACTTACCCCCGGTTCGCATCTTCCCGGCTTTTGGCAACCACGACGCACCGGCCCTGCAGAAGCAGCTCGAGCTTTTCAAGGTCAAGCAACCTTACTACACCGTCCGGCTGGGGAGCGTTGAAGTGTTTGTGCTGTACTCAGAGGACTTCGGCCTGGCCCAGCGGCGCTGGCTCGAGGCTGCCCTGAAAGCCTCCGGGGCACCCTGGAAGATTGTTGCGCTGCACCGTCCCCTCTATTCCTCCGGGCCGCATGGGGGTGCCCGCAGCCTGCGACAGGCCCTCGAGCCCCTTTTCACCCGGTACCGCGTATCGCTGGTGCTATCCGGCCACGAGCATAGCTACGAGCGGCTCGAGGCCCGGGGCATCGTCCATATTGTCACGGGCGGTGGCGGTGCCTGGTTGCGCGGGTTTGTCAGCGTGCGACCAGAGAGCAAAGTACGGCTCAAAAGCCCCCACTTCCTCATCCTGGAAGCCAGCGCAGAACGGCTGAGGGTGGTGGCCTACAACGAAAAAAACACCGTGATTGACCAGGTGCAGCTCGGGCAATAGAACGACCGGGCGCAGGTCTCAACCCGGCGATTGCTTTAGGGGGTGTTCGGTTTGCGCCCCTGAAGAGACCGCCGAATTCTTCAATTGCAGGCGGTCAAATGGGCTTTATCCGCACGGGTGTCGTGTTTGGCTAAACAAACAGGGCGCTACTTCCACGAGTAGCGCCCTGGACTTGGTGGGCGATCCGGGACTCGAACCCGGGACCTCACGCTTATCAGGCGTGTGCTCTAACCAGCTGAGCTAACCGCCCCCGCAGCGAGTAATGAGTATAGCGGTGGCCTGGCGGGAGGTCAAGCCAACGTGTTGACGATTCGGCCCCGGGTCGCTAGACTTGACTGTGCGCCTGCGGCCCTGGCCCAGGTTCCACAGTTTCGAGGCGTAGCGCAGCCTGGTAGCGCACACCTTTGGGGTGGGTGTGGTCGGAGGTTCAAATCCTCTCGCCTCGACCAGAATCAGCGCCGTTCGGGAAAGACTCCAAACCGAGTCCAACCCGAACGGTTTTTTGACCAGTAGCGTAGCGCCTTCAATCCCACCTGCCCAGTACATCAAGATAGAAGGCCTGCCAGACCAGCTCCTCACGTGCCAAAGCAGTTCGGGGGAAGTTTCGCAGTAATGCCCCGGTAACAGCCCTACCCTACCCTGATCTAAAGGAGGGCCCTATGACCACGCAGCTTGGGCGTTGGGAGCACTTTGATCACCAGGCCGACGTGGGGGTGCGGGGTATCGGCCCGACGCTGGATGCTGCCTTTGAACAGGTCGCCCTGGCCCTCACTGCTGTGGTCACCGACCCCGCCCGGGTGCGGCCCATCCAGGCGGTGGAGATCGAGTGCGAGGCCAGCCGGGTCTCGCTCCTGCTGGTGAACTGGCTCAACCGGCTCGTTTACGAGATGGCCACCCGCCATATGCTTTTTGGCCGTTTTGAGGTACATGTGAGCCCACCCGACCTGGGGGGTACGCTGAGCCTGTACGCGCGGGCCTGGGGGGAGCCTGTGGACCCCGAGCGGCACCAGCCCGCGGTGGAGGTGAAGGGGGCCACCTACAGCGAACTCGAGGTCGCCAAGAACCCGGCGGGCCACTGGGTGGTGCAGTGTGTGGTGGACGTTTGAGGAGGGGGTATGGACACAACCCGTCTCATGCAAAAAAGCGAGTTTGAGTGGTGGCTCGAGGCCACCCCGCCCATGCGCGTACCGGGCATTTTATACGCCAGCGAAGCCCTGCTGCGGGAGATGGACGACAAGGTGCTGGAGCAGATGGCCAACGTGGCCAGCCTGCCGGGGATTGTGCAGGCTGTGTATGCCATGCCGGATGCCCACTGGGGGTACGGCTTTCCCATTGGGGGCGTGGCCGCCTTCCGGGAGGACGACGGCGTGGTCTCGGCAGGGGGGGTGGGGTTCGACATCTCCTGTGGGGTGCGGACCCTGCACACTGGCCTGACCGTAGAGGACCTTGCGCCGCTCAAGGCAGACCTGGCCCAGGGCCTCTTTCGCCATGTGCCGGCAGGGGTGGGCAGCGTGGGCAAGATTCATCTGGAGCCGGATGAACTCGATGCCATGCTGCAAGGCGGGGCCGAGTGGGCGGTGAAGCGGGGCTATGGAAGGCGCGAAGACCTCGAGCGCATCGAGGAGCATGGCCGCATGGAAGGGGCCCGGCCCGAGATGGTCTCCGAGCAGGCCAAGCGGCGGCAGGCCGACGAGATGGGCACCCTGGGCTCGGGCAACCACTACCTCGAGGTGCAACAGGTCACCGAGGTGTATGACCCAAGCGTGGCCGATGCCTTTGGGGTGGCGGTGGGCGATGTGCTGGTGAGCATCCACAGCGGTTCGAGGGGGCTGGGCCACCAGGTCGCCACCGACTACGGCAGGCGCATGATTGAGGCCGCCCACCGGTACGGCCTGGAGCTGGCCGACCTTGAGCTGGCCTGTGCCCCCATCCAGTCCGAGGAGGGCCAGGCCTACCTGGGGGCCATGCGGGCCGCCATCAACTGCGCTCTGGCCAACCGGCAGATTCTGACCCACCTGGCCCGCGAGGCCTTCGCCTACCTGCTGCCCAGGGCCGACTTGCGCCTGATTTACGATGTTTCGCACAACACCGCCAAGCTCGAGACCCACCTCGTGAACGGGCAGCCCCAGCGGCTCTACGTTCACCGCAAGGGCGCCACCCGCGCCCTGGGCCCCGGCCACCCCGACCTTCCCGATGCTTTCAGGGCGGTGGGCCAGCCGGTCTTGATTGGGGGCACCATGGGCACCGCCTCGTACATCCTGGTGGGCACCCCCGAGAGCGAGGCCCGCTCCTTCAGCTCCTCCTGCCACGGGGCCGGGCGGGCCATGAGCCGCCACCAGGCCCTCAAGCAGTGGCGGGGGCGCGAGCTGGTCAAGCAACTCGGCGAACGCGGGGTAATCGTGCGGAGCCCCTCCCCCAGGGGCGTGGCCGAGGAAGCCCCCGGCGCCTACAAGGACGTGACCGCCGTGGTGGACGCCGCTCACGCCGCCGGGCTCTCGCGCAAGGTAGCCCGGCTCGAGCCCCTCATCTGCATCAAGGGTTAAGGTTGTTCCTTCAACCACTGCCGGAACTGCTCAATTTCGCGGCTCTGTACCGATATAACGCCCTGGCAAAAGCGCTTGAGTTCGGCCCGTGCGGCTTGCTTTAAGCACGCTCTGGACATCTCCACCGCGTCTTGATGGTGGGGAATCATGCCCTCCAGAAAGGCCCGGTCTACCGGCATCTCATGGCCGGGCATGGTCTGCATGCCCATCAAGGAAGCCTCCATCATGGGCTTCATGTCGGCCCGCATCATCTGCAGGTAGCGCTGGCTGGGGGCTACGCCATACCAGGCTTTGAGCCAGCCGGTCAGTTGCGCTATTTCCCTGTTCTGCACGGCCACAATTGCCTGGGCCGCCTTGCGGATGCGGGCATCCCTGGAAACCTTCAGTATGGCCCCCGCCATCTCCACCGCCCCCTTGTGATGCTCGATCATCATGGACATGTAGGCGATGTCGAAGTTGCGCCCGGAAAGCTTTTGGAGCTCGTTCATGGACTGCATGGCCATGCTGCCGTGGCCACTGTGGTCGGTCTGGGCCAGGCCCCACCCGAGCAGCAGGGCCGCTAGAAAGCCGAAGATTCCTCTGTGCATGTTTCCTCCTCAAGCAGCGGTGAAGGCTTAGACCTGGGGGGCCAGGGTTCCTGTCCTCGCCTTGACTGAAGCATCGAGCAACGGCTTGAACGAGCGCAGCCGCAGGGCGTTGGACAGCACAAACAGCGAAGAAAGCCCCATGGCTGCCCCGGCCAGCATGGGCGAGAGCAACCAGCCCGTGAAGGGGTGCAAGACCCCCGCCGCCACCGGAATAAGAAGCACGTTGTAGGCGAAAGCCCAGAACAGGTTGAGCCGGATATTCCAGAGGGTTGCGCGGCTGAGCGCGATGGCGTTGGGCACCCCACGCAGGTCGCCCGACATCAGAATGACATCGGCAGCCTCTATGGCAATGTCGGTGCCGGTGCCGATGGCCAGCCCCACATCGGCCTGGGCCAGGGCCGGGGCGTCGTTGATGCCGTCGCCCACAAAGGCAACCCTGGCCCCGGAACGTTGCAGTTGTTGCACCGCCTGGGCCTTGCCTTCGGGCGGCACCTCGGCCAGCACCCGGTCTATGCCCAGCTGACGGGCGATGGCCTGGGCGGTACGGTGGTTGTCGCCGGTCATCATGGCTACCCGGAAGCCCAGCCGGTGCAGGGCCTGGATGGCCGCCGGGGTGCCTTCCTTGAGGGGGTCGGCCACCGCCAGGATGGCCGCCAGCTGGCCGTTGAGGGCGGCGTAGAGCGGGGTTTTGCCCTGCTCGGCGAGCTTTGCGGAGAGGGCGCTGAAGGGCGCGGTATCCACCCCCAGTTGGGCCATGTAACGTTCTGAGCCCACGTCCACCCGGTGCTGCGCGACCTGCCCGGTCGCGCCCAGGCCCGGCACGGCCCTGAAATAAAGCGGCTCCCGCAAGGCCAGCCCCCGGGCCTGGGCGGCCCGCACGATGGCCTTTGCGATGGGGTGCTCGGATTTTTGCTCGAGGGAGGCCAGCAGCCCGAGTACCTCTGCCTGGTCAAAGTCCAGGGCTTCAAAATCAGTCAGTTCGGGGCGGCCCTGGGTCAGGGTGCCGGTTTTGTCGAGGGCCACGATGCGGGCCTCCTGCAGGGTTTGCAGGGCTTCCCCGCTGCGGAACAAAACCCCCAGCTCGGCGGCCTTGCCGGTGCCCACCATCAGGCTGGTGGGGGTGGCCAGCCCCATCGCGCAGGGGCAGGCGATGATCAGCACCGCCACCGTGTTGACCAGGGCATAGGTCAGGGCTTTTTCGCCGCCCAAAACCAGCCACATCCCCGCCGTGAGGGCGGCCAGAACCAGCACCACGGGTACAAAGACTGCCACCACCCGGTCGGCCAGGGCCTGAATGGCGGGTTTGGAGGCCTGGGCGTTCTCGACCAGACGGATCATCTGGGCCAGCAGGGTGCCTTCGCCCACCGCCGTGGCCCGGAAGGTCAGGGTGCCGCTCTGGTTGAGCGTACCCCCCACCACCCGGCGGCCCTCGCTTTTGGCCACCGGCAGGGGTTCGCCGGTCAGCATGCTCTCGTCCACGTAGCTGTCCCCCGAGACCACCACCCCATCCACCGGAATTTTTTCGCCGGGGCGCACCATCACCAGGTCGCCCACCAGCACCTCGTCCACCGGCACTTCCAGCTCGGCCTGGCCTTCCCGGAACACCCGGGCGGTTCGCGGCCTTAAGCCCAGCAGCTTTTTCATGGCCTCGCTGGCGCGGCCCTTGGCGATGGCCTCGAGGTACTTGCCCAGCAAGACCAGCGTGATGACCACCGCCGAAGCCTCGAAGTAGACGTGCCGGGCCTCTAGCGGGAAGACCTGCGGCCAAAGCACCACCGCCAGGCTATAGAAATAGGCCGCCGAGGTGCCGATCATGACCAGGCTGTTCATGTCGGGCGAACCCGCCCGCAAGGCCGCCCAGCCGTGACGGTAAAAGCGCAGCCCCGGCCCGAACTGCACCGGGGTGGCCAGGGCCAGCATCACCCAGTTCCACACCGCCTCGGAGGCCAGCGAGTGCAGGAACATGTGGGCCGGCATCCACAACATCGGCAGCATGGCCAGCAAAAAGAGCGGCACCGAAAAGTAGTAAGCAAACGTGAAGGCCCGCCGGAGCGAAGCGATTTCCCGCTGCCGGGCTTCGCGTTCGACATCGCTGCGGTGCGCGGAGGTGTCCACCACCCCGTAGCCCGCCTCCCGCACGGCCCGCTTGAGCTGGGCAGGCCCCACCAGCGCGGGCAGGTACTCGATACTGGCCCGTTCGGTCGCGAGGTTAACGCTGGCTCTGAGCACCCCTTCGATTTTCTGCAAGGCCCGCTCAATCCGGCCCGCACAGGCCGCACAGGTGAGGCCGGTAATGCCGAGCTCGAGCTTCGCCACCAGGGGCCTGTACCCGGTCTCTTCAATTTTGGCAACGAGCGCAGCCGGGCTCACCTTTTCAGGGTCGTAGGCCACACGGGCCTGCTCGGTGGCGAGGTTGACCTGGGCCAGCTCCACCCCCTCCACCTTCTTCAGGCTCCGCTCCACGCGGGCCACGCAGGCCGCGCAGGTCATGCCCTGGACACCAACTTGAAGTTCTTTGCGCATAACGCCAATAGCCGATAGTCAATAGCCAGAAAGACCTGAGGCCGCTACCGATACTTCAGCACTTCCATCAGTTCCTCGACCATCTGCTTGGCATCGCCCCGCAGGGCGGCGCTGGCCACGTGGTGCTCGAGGTGGCTCTTGAGCACCATATCCCCCACCTTGTCCAGTGCACCCTGCACGGCCTTGATTTGTTTGAGCACGTCCACGCAGTAAGGCTCGCCCTCGAGCATCTTGAGGATGGCCTCGAGGTGTCCCTTGGCCGAGAGCAGGCGGTTGCGGGCCTCCTGCTGCACCTTGGGGTCGAGGTGCAGGGGGTGTGGGTGCATCATCAGGCCACCCGGGCCGTGTAGCCCTCTTCCCGCACGGCCTCGATTAGCTTTTCTACCGGCGCCGTCCCAACTACCCTGGCCCTTCCCTCTTGCAGCGAGACCTCTACCTGCTCTACCCCTGGCACGCTCTTAAGCGCCTCGGTAACGTGACGAACACAGTTATTACAGCTCATGCCTTCGATTTTGAGTTGAACCATGACAACCTCCCCAGACCCCAGTATACCCACCCCCCCTGGGGAGGGGTATGGACAGAAGTCACTTTCCACGAACGTCCTTGGCCGAACCTTGGGGGGCACCTTTGGACGCTCCTCAAGGCCCACTTATACCGACTTCAGGCGTCCAACTACAGGATGGGAGTGGGGGGTGGGTCTCCAACTCCTGCGCCCTAACCCCTGCTTCAACGCACCGCTTCATACAGTAGCAAGGTTAGTATTACCGTGTCGCATAAAAGCCCGTACAACCACACCCGCATGGTGGGGGAATCAGGTCAATCCTGGCCTGGACTCGCCTGGTTCCTCCCCCACCTCGTAGGGTTGCAGACCCGGCCCTTCATGCAACCAGCAGATGAGGGGTCTTGTCCGATACCCTCCCCAACCCTTTCTACGCGCTAGGGAGGGGCTCGAGGGCGACCACTCTTTGGAATCTGTGGGAGGGTATGGGTAACTTTACGACTGTGTACAAAGTCGGCGTTACCCGGCAAGCCACTTTGCCAGGCCGGATCTTACCGCACGGGGTTCTCCGGCCCCCGGCCCCGGTAGGCATCCACAAAAGCTGCCGCCAGCGCGGCGTTCCAGGTGTCCAGGCGCAGGAGCTTGTTCCAGGCGGTCAGTTCGATGGTCTGGCCCAGCCCTGGCTTGGGCACCACCACCAGGCCGTCCCACTGCCCGGTAAAGCGGCGCTGCCAGCTACGAATTTGGTTCAAGGCTTCCGCCGAAGGCGTATCGTAGTAGATGACCACATTGCCATGTTCCAGGGCGTGCACCAGCTTTTCTTTGGGCTCAGGCCGTTCGTAGAAGCCAGGGTTGGTCCAGTTGGGCCAGTGCACCCCGGAGGTAGGGGGGTCGGTGGCATACTGCACCGGGGTGCCCAGGTTGATGTGGCCCCGTCCGGCGTCGGCATGGCTGATGACCTGAGCCTCCAACTCCGGCTGGCCCTGGGCAATGAGGGCATCAAACTCACCAGCCGACCGCCCCTGCCACCAGAAAAACCCGCCCAGCAACACCGCCAAAACACCCCCTGCGCCCCAGACCCAGGGCATGGGCGAGGGCTTGGGTTGTGAGCGGTACCCGGAGGCCGATTTTTTCTTCTTTTTGGCCTGGTTCGCCATCGCTTCCCCCTGAACCTCTAGCTTAGGGGTACTTTAGAATCTCGAGTACCCCATCATCCCACATTCTCAGCGCAGGCAGCTCTGCTTCAGCCTGACCCTCAACGCTCCGGCGCTTCCTTTAGTTCTGCGCCGTACAGCTTGAAGATGGGCCTACGGGACTCACAAACGCACTCAGCAAAGCTTATCGCGCCCTTCACAGACGTGGTCGCCCACGAAAACGAGAAGGGACAAAGAGACGTGCCCACCGAGGTAAGGCACGCTTGTCTGCGTTGCGTCTGGGCCGAGACGCATGTGTTCGAGTTTCCAGGCGGCCACTGTTCTCTTGAGAACCAGGCTTTCTCGAACTCGAGTGGCTCACCATATGTGAAGAGCGCTTTGGACCACCTCCGGTATGCCAGGGGTGGTTTTTTGGTCTGGTTACCGCTCAAGGGGGTCTTTTTTCTACCCCGGGAGTGCTACCTTTGAGGCAGGAGGTGCTTTATGTATGCCCGAACCCATATCGAACAACACTTCACCGGCTCTGAGACCATCCGGGATGTGGTAATTGGAATGTCCGACGGACTTACGGTGCCGTTTGCCCTGGCTGCGGGGTTATCGGGCGCAGTGGACAACAGTTTTGTGGTCTTGATTGCCGGCATCGCCGAGGTAGCTGCGGGCTCCATTGCGATGGGGCTGGGCGGTTTTCTGGCAGCCCGCAGTGAGGCTGACCACTACAAAGCCGAGCTCGAGCGTGAATGGCGCGAAGTGAGGGAGCTGCCCGAACGGGAGACCGAAGAGGTGCGGGCAGTATTCAGAAGGTATGGGCTGGATGGCGAGCCCCTGGAACAAGCCACCCGGGCCGTCACGGCCCAACCCCAGGCCTGGGTGGATTTCATGATGAAAGAGGAACTGGGCCTGGAAAAACCCAACCCCAAACGGGCCCTGACCAGTGCCCTCACCATTGGCGGCTCGTACATCGTGGGGGGCGCCATTCCGCTGATACCGTATGCGCTTCGGCTGCCGATGACGAGCGCGCTCTTGTGGAGCGTGGCGGTGACCCTGGTGGCGCTGGCGGTGTTTGGGGCAATCAAAGCTCGCTTTACCGGCATCAGCATGTTCAAAGGCGCCTGGCAGACGGCCCTGGTGGGGGGTCTGGCCGCAGGGGTGGCGTTTGCGATTGCGCGGCTGGTGAGCGGGTTGGAGTAGGCGCGATGGGCGGCCTGGCTCGCTCCTACGGACGCCAGATGCCCATGACCCGCCGCAACCCAATCAGCTCGCCGGTATGGTAGGCGTTGTGGGCAGCCACGATGTGAATTTCACGCAGGAGGTGGTGCCGGTGCCTGCCGCTGTTGGGCAGGGGGGCCAGCAAATCCACTGCCGGATTCTGCACGAGGGCCACCAGTTCTTGCCGGTCTGCCAAAAACTGCTTTACGCTTGCATTCCAGCCCGCAAGGTCGGTGGTGGCCCTGGCAGCGGGCCAGTAGTCCTCGGGGAAGGTGGGCCAGCGGTACTGCTCGGAAGCGATATAGTCGAGGATGTCCTTTTGCGCCAGCCGCAGGTGCTCGACCAGATGCCAGAAGGTGTAGGGGCACCCCGGGGGCCGGGTGTTGATGTGCTCCTCTGGAAAGTCCGCCACCGCATCCTCGAAATCGGCGTGGGCTTGCCGGAGGGTGAGCAGGTTGACCAGTTGCTTTCTGAGCTCGAGGTCTGGGTTCATACGCATCTCCCGGGCTAAGGCCGGGGCCGCTTGATGGTCTCGACATGGGCCCCGTTGTGCAGCACGGCGGTGAAAAGCTCCCACAAAGGCACCGCCAGCTCGGGCTCGGTGGTGAGCTCGGTAAAGCGAAAATAGGCCGCGTCGCCCGAGGGCAGCACGAAGGTGGGCGTACCGAACACGGCCCGCTCCGCCGCCTCTTCCAGGTCGCGGGCCAGCTCGCTGCGGCGGGCCTCTTCGTCTTCCAGGTCGGCCAGGAAGCGCTCCAGGTCCAGACCGGCCCGACCGACGGCCTCCACCAGGGTCTGGTCGTCCCCCAGCATGCGCCGTTCCTGGTGGCGCAGGCGAAAGAGCTCGAGGGCAAAGCGCAGATGCGCGGCCTTTCCCTGCTGCCGGGCCGCGTGCGAGGCCAGAAAGGCCCGCAGCGACTTTGGCCCATCCAGGGGCTGCTCAACCAGCTTCCAGGCCGGGGCCTGGCGCGGCAGGCCCGCATTTGCTGGATGGTTGCCCTGCTCCAGGCTAAAGTGCCGCAGCTCCAAGTCGAGCCCCAGCTGGGGGGCCACCACCGCGGCCAGCTCGAGGCCCCGCCAGGCAAAGGGGCACAAGTAGTCGAGGTACACCAAGGTCTGCATCAGTCCCCAAAGTACTCGTAGGTCTGGGGGCCTTCCAGGCCCAGCATCAGGTCGAGGTTTTGCACCGCGGCCCCCGAAGCGCCCTTACCCAGGTTGTCGAAGCGGGCCACCAAAAGGGCCTGTTCGCGCGCGGGGTTCTCGAAGACGAAGAGCTCCATGCGGTTGGTGCCGTTGAGGGCCTGGGGGTCGAGCACCGGGTGGTGCGCTCCGTAGGTCTCCAGGGGCATCACCTGCACAAAGCGCTGGCCCCGGTAGCGCTCTGCCAGGGCTTCGTGCAGCTCCACGGCCCTCACCTTGTGGGGCAGGGCCCAAAGGTGTACGGGGATGAAGTCCAGCATGCCCTGACGGAAGCGGGCCACCGCCGGGGTGAAGAGGGGGGGGTGCTCGAGGCCCGAGTAAAGCGTCATTTCGGGCACGTGTTTGTGGGTCAGCTCGAGGCCATAAGCCCGGTAGTCGCCGGAGAGCCGGTGTTCACCCCGCCCCTCCATGGCCTCAATAAGCTGCCGCCCGCCGCCGGAGTAGCCCGAGATGGCGTGCACCGAGGCCGCGAAGCTTCGGGGCAGCAGCCCCGCCTCCACCAGGGGTCGCAGCAGGGCAATCACCCCCGTGGGGTAGCAACCGGGGTTGGAGACAAAGCGGGCCCGGCGAATCCGCTCCGGCTGCTCGGGGTCAAGCTCGGGGAAGCCATACACCCAGCCCTCGGCCACCCGGTGGGCCGAACTCGCATCCAGGATGCGGGTCTCGGGGTTCTCCAGCAGGCCCAGCGTGGCTTTGGCCAGCTCGTCGTGCAGGCACAGGATGGCCACGTCCACCGCGTTCAGGAGGCGCTTGCGCTCGGCCTCGTCCTTGCGCTTGGCGGGGTCAATGGAGAGGAGCTCCACATCGCTTCGGTGCTGCAAACGCGCCCGGATTTGCAGGCCGGTGGTGCCGGCCTCGCCGTCTATGAATACTTTGGGTTTATGCATATCCAAACCTTTTTAGCCCAACCGAGCCGAAACCACCATCCAGCGCAGGTTGGGCCCCTCGAAGCCGTCCAAAGTGACCCGGACAAACACGGCCAGGCTCGAGCCCAGCACGAAAACGCTGTGAATCTCGTAGTCGTAGGCGCAGGCCCTTGAAGCAGGCAGGCGGGTGTCGCGCTGCAGGGCTTTTCCGTCCAGCCTTAGCTCGAGCAGCCTCGAGGGCTGGGTAAGGCAGCTTGGCTCCCTGGGGGCCTCCGAGGTGGTCAGCTCCAGACGGCGGGGCCGGCCCAGCGCGGTGAATTCCACCCTCTGGACGGGCGCGTTCTTGCCCGCGACCGGCGCAAAACGCCCCTGGTTGCCCTGCACAATCCCGTACCGGGCCAGCGCAGCCCGGCTCTGGGCCAGAACCTTCCCGCGGGCCTCGGCGGAGGTTCCCCCGCCCTGCTCGACCACCTTGGCCGAGTGAAGGAGGGTGTTTCGCGCCACATCTACAACATATAGCTCGGCGTAGGGAAACCCCGAGCCGTCTTGAACCCCGTACTGCTCAAAGGCCAGGTACTTCCCATCGCGCGAGAAGCCCCAGAACTCGAGGGTGGCCGCATCCCCGGCGCGGGCCAGCCCCAAAAGGAACCACAAGAGGAGTGCGAGGCCCCGCATCGGCTTACCCCAGCAGATGATACAGAAGGGCCTTCTGGGCGTGCAGGCGGTTTTCGGCCTGGTCGAAGACCCGAGACTTGGGGTGCAAAGTGGCCTCCTCGACCACCTCCTCGCCGTAGTGGGCGGGCAGGCAGTGCAGGAAAATGCCGTCGGGGTCAATCAGCTCGAGCATGGCCGGGTTGACCTGAAAGCCGGTGAAATCCTTGATTTTGCGCTTCTGGCTGGCCTCGGCCTCCTGGCCCATGGAGACCCAAACATCGGTGTAGAGCACCTGGGCCCCTTCAGCCGCCGCGCGGGGGTCGTGGGTGAGGGTGATGTCGGCCCCCAGCTTGAGGGCTTCCATGTAGATGACCGCGTTGGGTTCGTAGCCCCGGGGGGTGGCGATGGTCAGCTTGACCCCCGAGAGCACCGCGCACTGGATGTGGGCGTTGGCCATGTTGTTGCCGTCGCCGATGTAGGCCACCTTGAGGCCCCGGGTATCGGGAAAGGTTTCCTCGATGGTCTGGTAGTCGGCCAGAAGCTGCACCGGGTGCAGCAGGTCGGAGAGGCCGTTGATGACCGGCTTGGAGGAGTAGCGGGCCAGTTCCTCGAGGGTGGAGTGCAGGTAGACCCGGGCCATGATGCCCTCCACCCAGCGCTCCAGGTTCAGGGCGATGTCCCGCACCGGCTCGCGGGTGCCCAGGCCAATCTCGGCATTGGTCAGGTTCACCGCATGGCCCCCCAGCTGGTTCATGGCCACCTCGAAGGTGGTGCGGGTGCGCAGGGAGGGCTTCTCGAAGATCATGGCCAGGGTCTGGCCCTCGAGGGGGCGCTGGCCCTTGAAGGCCCCCCGCTTCATGGCGTGGGCGGTGTCCAGCACGGCGCGGTACTCGGCGGGCGAAAGGTCGAGGTTGGAAAGGAAGTCGCGGCCCTTCAGACTTGCAATCGGTTTGTTCACTTCAACCACTGGTGGCCTCCCGCTGGTGGATGTGTATAAAAACACAACAACGGAGTTTGATTATACGTTGACCGATTCAAAGGGTCTCGAGGGCAATCTCGACCATCTGGTTAAAGGTTTCCTGCCGTTCATGGGGGGTGGTCTGCTCCCGTGTGATCAGGTGGTCGCTGATGGTCAGAACGGTCAGGGCCTGAACCCCAAACTTGGCGGCCAGGGTGTATAGCCCTGCCGCTTCCATCTCTACCGCCAGCACCCCAAACTGGGCCCAGATTCGGTAGGCATCCGGCTGGTCGTGGTAAAAGGTGTCGGTTGAGAGCACATTCCCCACCCGCACCGGCATGGCCCTGGCCTGGGCGTGCTCGTAGGCCCGGCGCATCAGCTCAAAGTCTGCGATGGGCGCAAAGTTCTGTCCCCCAAAGCGCAGGTTGTTGATGGAGGAATCGGTACAGGCGGCCTGCGCGATCACCACGTCGCGCAGCCGCAGATGCTCGGTGATGGCCCCTGCGGTGCCTACCCGAATCAGGGTTTTGCAGCCGTAAAACTGAATAAGCTCGTGGATGTAAATGCTGGCCGAGGGGATGCCCATCCCGGTGCCCTGCACACTCACCCGTTTGCCTTTGTAGGTTCCGGTGTAGCCAAACATATTGCGAACCTGGTTGTAGAGCACCGCATTTTCCAGAAAGTTCTCTGCAATGTACTTGGCCCGCAAGGGGTCTCCCGGGAGCAAGACGGCCTCGGCTATCGCGCCGGATGGGGCTGCAAGATGGGGTGTCATACCTGTACTTTATCGTGTAGAGCAAAACTAGTACACAAGATTCCAAAGAGTGGTCGCCCTCAACTCCCTCCCTACCGTGCAGTGAGGGTTGGGGAGGGTATCGGACAAGACCCCCATCTGCTGGCTGCGTGAAGGGCCAGGTCTGCAACCCTACGAGGTGGGGGAGGAACCAAGCGCGTCCGGGCCAGGATTGACCTGATTCGCTTATCGTGCGGGGTGGTTGTACAGGCTTTTATGCCACACAGTACCAGTACACCTGCCATGAAAACTTGAAAAGGGGACGGGTCGGTTCGCAATTCAGGCCATCCTCGCTTGAACACTGCACATTTAGCCGGAGCGGTCAGGTGAGGAGCCTGGGCCTGGGCGTTGGGAACAGGTGCCGGAAACCCACTACCTGCAGGGAGAAGGCAAAGGGCAGTCAACCCTCCTTGCACGGCCCGTAAAAGCTTCAGTCGAACGAAAGGGCCTGGGCCAGATGGGCTACCGGACGACCCGTGATGCGCTGGACGGCCTCGGGAATCAGGGGCAGGATGACCTCGAGGGAATCCTTGCATCCCTGGGGGCCCCCCGGCAGGTTGATGATGAGGGTTTTGCCCCGCACCCCAGCCACCCCCCTGGACAGCGCAGCCAGGGGGTTCTTTTTGTACGCTTCCATGCGGATGAGTTCTGCAATTCCAGGGGCTTCCTTCTCCAGCATGTCGCGGGTAGCCTCGGGCACGTGGTCGCGGGGGCTCAAGCGAATGCTGCCGTTGGTCAGAATCAGATCCAGCCCGTCACGGTCGGTCCACAGGCGCAACAAGCGCTTAATCTGCGCGGGCTCGTCGGGGATGATCTCATAATTGGTGATCTCGTAGGGGCCAAAGGCCAGCGTTTCACGCAGCACCGCGTAGGTGCGGTCTTCTACCTCGCCACGGGCCTCGCGGTCGGAAACGGTGAGGATGCCGACTCGAATCATTTGACAACCAGTGTAGACCAAAAAAATGATAGTTTTGGGTTATATGTGGCACGAGAGCATTCCCCTGGAGGGCCGTTTTATCCGACTTGAGCCCCTGGGCCTGGAGCATGCTCCTGCCCTGCTCGAGCACTACGACGCCGAGATGGTGCAGTACCTGAGCAATGCGCCCCAGGAAGCCACCCTCGAGGCCATGCAGAGCTACATCCGGTCGCTCCTTGCGGCCAAAGACCGGGTCAACTGGGCCATCTTCGACCGGGCCAGCGGCCAGATGGCGGGGCGCACCGGCTATGTGCGGGTCAACCCCGATTACCGCTCGCTGGAGACCACCACCTGGATTTTCACCCCCTTTCAGGGAGGCTATACCAACCTTGAAAGCAAGTACCTGCTTCTTGCCCGCGCCTTCGAGCAGCTTAGGGCCATCCGGGTACAGTTCCGGGCCGATGCCCGCAACAGCCGCTCCTGCAAGGCCATCGAAAAGCTGGGGGCCACCTTCGAGGGCATTCTGCGCAAAGACCAGATTTACCCCAACGGCACCATCCGCAACACCGCAGTTTACTCCATCATTGACGACGAGTGGCCCCTGATCAAGAAGGGGCTCGAGGCCCGGCTGTACAAGATTTAGCCAGGGGCCGGAAGACGTGTACCGCAGTCAGGCCCACATCAGACCCTTCACAGACCTGGCCGCCCTTCCAGGCGGCGAATTTCTGTTCAGGGCAAAGCTTTCTCGAACTCGAATGGCTCAAACGTATGTGAAGGGGGCTCGAGCCCATCCTTCCGAGGCCCGCACAGCCCCTCACCCGGCCATACCCCTCCGCCAGCGCTCCTGACCCCGGAGACCTCTAACGCCCCCCTCGCCTACCAAGGGAGGCGGGAGGGCGGAAAACGACAAAAGCCTGCTGCCGTATTCCCGGCGGTCATGGCTCGCTGTTGAAGTGCTAGCATATATGCAGTGCTCCGGCCCACAGAGTGAGCCCTTTTCTGGTTTTGCGGCTGTCGGGTGTTTTTTGGGGGGGACTTGTGCATCTGAGTAGCCTTTCCATTTACGATCACCACGCCTACCCGCTCTATACGGAAGAGCGCTGGCGACAGGAACCGCTCGAGCGCTATTTCACCCTGAACCCCGATGCCCTGGTGCTCCCCTTCGTGCAGGACAGCCTGTTTTTTCGCCGCAGCCTGCGAGACCTGGCCGAGTTTTTTGGTTGTGAGCCCAGCCTGGAGGCCCTGGAGGAGGCCCGACGCCAGCACAACTACGTTGAACTGGCCCGCTGGCTTTTCGCCGAAGCCAACATCTCGCACCTGCTCATCGAAGAGAACCAGAGCGCCGCACATTTGTGGACCGTGAGCAGCCATGCCGAGCAGCTACCGCTGGTGGTTCGCCGGGTTCTGCTGCTCGAGGCCGAACTGGAGCAGATGCTCGATCACCACGAGAGCGCGAGCCGACTCCTGCACGCTTTTGAAGCCCACCTGCGCGAGCTGGCCCCCCGGGTGGCTGCCTTCAAGAGCGCGGTGGCCTACCGCAGCGGTCTGGACATTGGGAAGCACAATTTGGTGGAGCTCGAGCGGGCCTACAGCGAACTCCGTCGCAGCTCGCCCTCCCGCCAAACGCCGCGCATCACCAGCAAACCCCTGCTGGATTCCATGCTGTGGGTGGCCTTGAAGGTGGCCCTCGAGACCGGCAAGGTGGTGCAGTTTCATACCGGCTATGGCGAATCGAGCCCGGATATTCGTCTGGCCAATCCCCTGGGTCTGCGCGCGGTGCTGGAGGCTCCCGAGCTGCGCGGGTTGAAAATCGTCCTGCTACACAGCTACCCCTATGTGCGGGAGGCTGGCTTACTGGCCAGCCACTACCCGGGGGTGTATCTGGATCTGGGGCTCACCATCCCTGCCGGGAGCGTACATGCCATGCGTACTGCCCTGCACGAGGCAACCCACCTGGCCCCTCTTAGCAAGGTACTCTTCTCCACCAGCGCCCGGCACAGCCCCGAAATGTTCTGGATTGCAGCCCGCTGGGGGCGGCGCATCGTGGCGCAGGTGATGGAGCAGGCCGTCTATAATGGCGACCTCACCAACGACGAGTCCGAGTGGGCCGCCCAGCGAATCCTCTCCCACAACGCTGGCGAACTCTACGGAGCGCTGGCCAACCCACCCACCGAGCCGGTGGTGTCGCTGCCCTAGTCCGATGCCAGAGTTGTTTGGGATGTTGGAGCGCTCTTCACATCTTATGAGCCACTCGAGTTCGAGAAAGCCTGGTTCT
>NZ_JANWVH010000040.1 GCF_025056915.1 Meiothermus sp.
AACAGTGGCCGCCTGGAAACTCGAAAACATGCGTCTCGGCCTAGACGCAACGCAGACAAGCGTGCCTCACCTCGGTGCGGCACGTCTCTTTGTCCCTTCTCGTTTTCGTGGGCGGCCACGTCTGTGAAGCGCGCGATAACTGAGCTTGCCTACTCGGCCCACTCCTCCACCGACTTGTACTGCACCAGCGCGGCGTACATGGTCTGGGTACCGGCGTTGGAGGTGGAGAACTTGATGTCCACAATCAGGGCATCTTCGGGCAAATTCTCGACAAAGCGGTTGAGCCGCTCCTGGAACATGTCCGGGTCGGCGGCGGCAATGAGTTTGAGGCGCATCCCTTGCATGGCTCAAGCCTAGCGCAGAATGCCCTGGCGGGCTGTGAAATTTAGCGACCGGCCAGGAGTTCTGCGGGCAGGTCGCCGATGATGCCGTCCACACCCCAGGCCAAAAGCTCTTGCACCAAGGCGCGCTGGTTGACCGTCCAGGTCGCCACAAAAAGGCCCCGGGCCTTGAGCGCAACCACCCTGGCCTCGTTCAGAAGTTCGAAATAAGGGTGCACGCCCTGCACCGGCAAACAGGCCAGCAGGTCTTCCATCTCGGGCTCGGTGTAGAGCAGGGCCAGCGGGACCCCTGCCCCGAGCCGGTGCAAGCGAACCAGGGCGATGGGGTCGAAGCTGCTGACCCAGGCCCGTGTGCGTCCGGGCCAGGCCAGAAGGGCCTGGGCCAGGGCGGCCTCGCGGCCATCCGAGGGGCCGGGCTGGCTCTTGAGCTCGAGGTTGAGCCAGGCCTTGGGAAAGTCCTCGGCCAGCTCGAAAACCTGCTCGAGGCGGGGCACCCAGGGCGCTTTCTGCTGCAAGATTGGCCAGTCCAGTTCTGCCAGCGGCTGCCCCTCCAGCTCAAAGTCGTGATGCACCGCCAGCACCCCATCGCGGGTGCGGTGCAGGTCGAGCTCGAGGCCATCCAGGCCCGCCTCCAGGGCCAGCCGGAAGGACTCGAGGGTGTTTTCCCGGGCCTGGTGGGGAGAACCGCGGTGGCCCAGCAGAAGCGGCTTGGGAAATGTCATTCGTTTTCTCCTTGCTGTGGAGGGTTTTGCACCTTTTTCGCGCATCTTTCATGTCTGGGAGCCATGACTATACCGCCCTTCCCTCGATTTTACGTGACGGATGCAAGCGAACCATCGTGGGTATGTTGTAAACTCATAACCATGGGCAAATATGAGGCTCGCCTTGCAGACCTGACCCAGGCCGAAATTATTGCTCGGCTCGAAGGCCCCGGAGGTCTTCTCGCACTGACCAGCCGAGAACTGTTTTACCTGGACGACCATACCCAGCAAAGGGCCCGGCTCTCGCATATCAAGCGCATTGGTGTCAACAAACAGACAGGCAATGTGGACGTGGTCGGCGAAGGGGGCACCATGATGGAAATTGCCCCGATGGCCTTCCAGAAAGACGAGCTGAAACTCTTCCTGGAGTCGCTCAAAGGCCACGTGCTCAAGGCCAAAGCTGAGCCCACCCAGGTGATCGAACCCCCCAAAACCGCCGAGCAAGCGCCGGCACCAACCCCCTCTTCCCTCCCCAAATCTGAAGAGCCGCTCCCCTCCTCGAGCGCACCTGCGGCCCAGCCCCCCCATCCCACCCCCTCGGAAATGCCCCTTCCCGCAGAGGCTGGACCAGCTCCAGCGCAGATTCGCATTGCCGAACCCCCCAAAACCCTGCCCGATGAACCCAGCGACTCCATCTGGGCCTATGACGGCTCCCCCAAACCCAGCCCTGCGCCTGCCGTGGCCGAGCCCTTACCCACGCCTGTGCCCTCGGCGCCCGCCTCGCCAGGTGGTTTTACCGCTGAAGCGGTGGCTCCGGTTGCCCCCTCCAAAACCCTCACTTCAACCCAGCGCATCATTTCGACGCTGCTCAAGATATCCGCGCTTATTACGGCAGTGGTCACAGGAGGGTATTTGGTGGTGAATATGGGAACCACCAGCGATATCTGGGTTCCGCTGGGGGTGATTGCCATCGGGCTGTCGCTCTCGCTGATTCAGTGGCGCCTGTCCGAGCCGTACTAAGAACTGGCCCTATATTCCAGCTTTAGGCGTGCAGACAACTTTCAGGAATATATAAGGCGAGGGCGGATGGTATTGGGCATGGAGTGGGTAGTAGGTCTCCTGCACCCTCCCAACCCTAAGCTCTCCGCCTCACAGCCCCAACGCTTTTGAAAGTGTTCACGCAAAGTCGGCATTACAGGCCAGAACCCGGCACAGCCCGCCATAAATAACCCTGTTCCCACTCCAAAGAGGGCTACACTGGGGTTTGGTGAAACGCTGGCTGAGTGCAGCTTATATTGCGGTGGTGTTGGGCCTTGGATTCGCCAGCCTGTGGCCCCACCTGACCGTCCGATTCGCCCCGGTCGAGGTAAACAAACCTGCGGCCCAGGGCTTGTTGGCCCAGCCGGGTGCGACCCCATCGGCACTGCAACCCGGCCCCATCACGCCTGGGGTGGCCAGGGTTAATCTCAACACCGCCAGCCAGGCCGAGATTGAAAGCCTGCCCGGAATTGGGCCCGCCCTCGCCCAGCGCATTATTGAAGGCCGCCCTTATCGTTCCATAGAGGATCTGGACCGGGTCAAGGGGATTGGCCCCAGGCTGCTGGAGCGTTTGCGACCGCTGGTCACCCCATGATTCCTTACGCGCTGGGCCTGGGAGCGCTGGTGGGTGCTTTGACCCAGCTCACCCCCCTGGCCTTTGTGGGCTTGCTGGCGGGCCTCTGGCTCCCGCAGGCCGCCCGCTGGTCGGGCATACTGGCCTACCTGTTGGTGACCCTCCACCTGGGGCTGACCCAAGACCCCTGGGCCCCGCAAATCGGGCAGTGGGTGCGGCTGGAGGGCCCCTTGCGGGAAGGGTTCTTGCACACCCCCCAGGGGCGGGTGTACGTGCGGTATTTTCCCCGTTTGCAAGACGGTTACTACGTACTGGAAGGCCACCTGCTAAGGCCCCAGGGCCGGCGCAACCCCGGCGGTTTCGACCAAGAGACCTGGCTGCGGGGTCTGGGCGTGCGAGCAGTCTTGCAGGCCCGGCAGGTAGTCCGTTTTGAACCCTTGGCCCCGGATGCGCGGCAGTGGTTTCGGCAGCAGTTGGTAGCCGGGCTCTCCCCCCCGGCGGCGGCGCTGGCGGTAGCCATGACCCTCGGCGAGCGGCGAGAGTTGGGCGAGACCTACGGCGAGTTCCAAAGGGCCGGGCTGGCCCACGCGCTGGCCCTTTCCGGGCTTAATGTGGCCATTCTGGCCGGTTTTTTTGTACTGGTGCTCTACCCCCTGGGCCCCTGGCGCTACCTGGCCGCCCTGGGCCTGCTGCTGCTGTACTTGCTTTTGGTCGGGCCGCAGCCCTCGCTGGTGCGGGCAGTAATCATGGGGGGTTTGGTGCTGCTGGGCTTGTTTTTGGGCAAGGGCAGGGTCGCGGTGTTGCCAGCCCTCTCGCTGGCGCTTTTTGTGCACCTGCTGCTCGAGCCGTACGCCATCTTCAGCCTTTCGGCCCAGCTTTCCTACCTGGCCGTGCTGGGCATGGCCCTGGTGCTGCCCCGCCTCCCAAGGCTCGAGGGCTGGCAGAACTGGCTCTGGGCCTCGGTCAGCGTGACCTTTGCGGCCCAGCTCTTTATCCTTCCCCTGCTGCTTCACCATTTCCACCAGCTCCCACTGCTCTCCCCTATTTCCAACCTGCTGGTGCTGCCCATTCTGAACCTGCTGGTTCCGCTCGGCTTTTTGAAGCTGGTGCTGGGCGGGGTTTTGGCCGGGCCGGTGGAGGGGCTCTGCCAGCTCACGCTGGGGCTGGTGGGGTGGCTCAGCAAGGGGCCCCAACTGCGCTGGGGCGAGATCGGTGCAACCGGCTTCGCCCTGTATTTCCTGGCAATCCTGCCCTTGCTGGCCGCACTTTATGGCCGTATCGGCGGGTGGCGGGCCGGGGTGTTGGCCGCGACGCCAATCCTGGCTTCGCTGCTGCCGAATAGCTTGCAACGGGCCGAAATCTGGCAGCTCGACGTGGGGCAGGGCGATGCCACGCTGGTGCGCCTTCCGGGCCGGGTGGAGATTCTGGTGGACGGGGGCCGGGACTGGGCCTATCCCCGCCTGGAGAGCGCACTGCGGGCGCTGGGGGTGGACGACCTGGACCTGGTGATTGCGACCCATCCCGACGGGGATCACGTCCAGGCCCTGCCGCAGGTCATGCAGAACTTTCCGGTGGGTACCCTGGTCACCGGCCCCCGGGTGCGGGGCGATGAGCTAGACGATGCGCTGCACCAGGCCGCCCGTCGCTACCAGGTGCGGGTCGTACAGGCCAGGGCCGGTACGCGGCTTGAACTGGCAGGAGCCCGTTTGCGCTTTCTGGGGCCTGAGGGCCGCGAAGCGCTGGACAACGACCGCAGCCTGGTGTTTGTGCTGGAGTACCGGGGGCGCAAAGCGCTGTTCACCGGCGATGCGCCGGTATCCGCCGAGGCCCTTTGGCCGGCGGAAAAGGTGGACATTCTCAAAGTAGGCCACCACGGCTCCGACACCAGCACCGGCGAGCATTTGCTGCAAAGGTTTCAGCCCAGGGTTGCGCTGATCGGGGTGGGCAGCAACCCCTACGGTCACCCCACGCCGGTCGTACTGGAGCGGTTGCAGCGGCACGGGGTGGCCATTCGCCGCACCGACCTCGAGGGCGCAATACGCATTACCTTGCCATAATCTTGCTAAGTTGGCTGAATCTCTGGGATGAAAAGACCCCGCACCTCGAGGCCCGGCTCAGAGCAGGACGCCGGCTCAGGCCTCGTAACCCAGCGCCTGCAAGATGGCGTTGAGCTCCTCTTCTGAATGGTAACTGATCTCAATTTTGCCCCGCTTGAGCTGGGTAAAGCGCACCCTGGTGCCCAAGCGGTGTGAAAGGTCACGGGCAATCTCGGCATAGGGCTCCTCGCCCCGAGCGCGCGGGTTTCGGGCAACCGCTTTGTCCTTGAGTTTCTCGGTCTCCCGGACACTGAGCTGCTTGGCGAGAATCTCGGACAAACCCCAGCTGCGCCTGGACTCGGGCAGCATCAGCAGGGCTCTGGCGTGGCCAGCGCTGATTTTATTCTCCTCCAGCGCCTTGATGATCTCGGGGCCTAGCTGCAGCAGGCGGAGGGCATTGGTCACCGTCACCCGCGCTTTACCCACCGCCCGGGCCACCTCTTCCTGGGTCAGGCCCATGTCAACTAGCTTTTTGTACCCCTCTGCCTCCTCCAGCGGGTTCAGATCTTCGCGCTGAAGGTTTTCGATCAGGGCAATCTCGAGGGCCTCGCGTTCGCCAATGTCCTTGATGACCACCGGCACCTCGCGCAGCCCGGCCATCTGGGAGGCCTTGAAGCGCCGCTCGCCGGCCACCAACTCGTACATATCCCCCTTGGGGCGCACCAGCAGGGGTTGCAACAGGCCTTTTTCCTTGATGGAGGCGGCCAGTTCCTCCAGGGCAACCGGGTCAAACAGTCGGCGGGGCTGCCCGGGGTTGGGTTTGATCAGGGCCAGGGGCAGTTTGGTCAGGGAGGCGGGGGTTTTGGGCAGCAGGGCTTCCAGCCCCTTGCCCAGACCGCTAGGCTTCTTGGACACGGCGCATCACCTCCTCGGCCAGCCGACGGTAGGCATGAGCGCCGCTGCTGGTCGGCGCATACTGGGCTATATCCTGGCCGTGGCTGGGGGCCTCGGCCAGCCGGACGTTGCGCGGAATCACCGTCCAGAAGACCTTTTCACCCAAATTCACTCGGATATTGCTTTCAACCTGCTGCGACAGCAAGGTGCGAGGGTCGTACATGGTAATCAGCACGCCCAGGAGCCGCAACGACGGGTTGAGGCTGGTGCGCACCTGATCAATGGTCTCCATCAAGCCGGCTATGCCCTCGAGGGCATAGTATTCGGCCTGTACCGGCACTATCAGGCCCTCTGAGGCCGTCAGCACGTTAAGGGTAATGGGCCCCAGGCTGGGCGGGGCATCCAGCAAGATCAGGTCGTAGGCGGCCTCGAGCGAACGCAACACCTCGGCCAGTCGGGTGGGGTTTTCGATGAGTTCGGCGGCGGCCCCGACCAGATCGGGGCTCGAGGGCAACAAATCCAACCCTTTCGCAATGTTCACCACTGCCTGCTGGGCCTCTCCTGCGCCGACCAGCACCGTGTAGATATTCTCTTCCCGCGCAGTCTGCCCTACCCCGGAGGTCGCGTTGACCTGCGGGTCGAGGTCAACCAGCAACACTCGCTGACCCGCTCTAGCCAGGTAGGCCGCCAGGTTGACGGCAGTGGTGGTCTTTCCGACCCCCCCTTTTTGGTTGACGATGCCAATGCGCTTCACCCTGTGCACTAGGATAACGGATTTTTGGCCGGAACCCCCGCCCTGCGGGGATAGCGGGCGGGGGTGGGATGCGTTTTCTCAACAACAACCAGGGCTCTGGGCTCTTCCAGACCGAGCAACTTGAAAGCGACCACGTCCCGTACCGCGCCGCCAAGTTGGTGGATGGCTGCGCGCGCTTGCTCGAGTTCTTCCGCCACGCCGGCGCCTTTCTGGGCAATCATGAAGCCACCCACCTTGACCAGGGGCAGACAAAGCTCGCTCAGGGTGTTAAGGGCGCTGACTGCCCGACTCACCACCCGGTCATAGGCTTCTCGATGGGCGGGGTCGTGGCCCAGGGTCTCGGCACGTCCCCAGAGGCACTGGGTTCCGCTCAGGTTCAACTCCCGGCAGATGCTTTCAATAAAGGCGATTTTCTTATGGGTGGCGTCCAGAAAGGTCAGCTCCAGCTCGGGTCGAACCAACTTGAGCGGCAGGCCCGGAAAGCCGGCCCCGGTGCCCAGATCCAGCACCCTTAAAGAACCTTCCAGCCGGCCACTTTTGAGGCAGCTCAAGGAGTCCACAAAGTGTTTGAGCACGATGCCCCGCTCATCCCGAATGGCGGTCAGGTTGGTCGTAGCGTTGGCTTCGACCAGACGCCGGTAAAACTGCTCGAAGCGGGGGAGGGTGGGCTCGAGATCTACTTCGATTTCTCGTGCGGCTCTAAGCAGCAGGCTCTTACCTTGTTCACTCAGGGCACTAGTCGGCATACTCCATTCCCAGGAAATACCTTTCCTTCATGTTGACATATCGCTCATAGCTATGCTCATCAATTCTCCACCAGGGCACAGAGTCAAGCAACGGAATAAGGTCTCTTCGGAGTGCCACCCCTCGCATCATCCACTGATAATAATGCCGGTTATCGTGGTTATACGGGCCGTAGAGTTTGGATTCGGGGAGTTTTTCCTTCAACCATTCAAACACGCGTTTGTGTTTTACATGCATTTTTATCGTCACCTGAGGCTGTTTTCCATCGCCTCCAAAGTGTCCTTCTCCTATAAGCAAGCCAATCAGTACGCCTTTATCAAAATCGGTTAGCACAATCACCTCCTAGGTTTCACGGAAAACTTCATTGTGAAACAACATTTAATATAGCACCGAAATACCGTGCTGACTCTTAGTGCTCTAATGTTTATCGTGAAACCTTAAGCTGGAATCTTCGTCAGGTACACCAAAAGTGCGGTTAAGTCCGAGTCGCGGATGCCCGGCACCCTCGAGGCCTCGGCCACCGTCTGGGGCCGAATTCGGCTCAGCTTTTCCACGGCTTCTTTGGACAGGCTGGGAACCCTGCGGTACTCCAAAGTTGCGGGAAGGGTGTAGGCTTCAAGCTCCTTCAGTTTTTCCCTGAGCTTGACCTGACGCTCGATGTAGCCCGCATACTTGGCCCGCACCTCTACCTGGTACGCCTCGGCCTTGTCCAGGGGCTCCTCCGGCGGGCCAACCCACTGCAATACCCCATCGTAGCTAGCCTCCGGACGGCGCAGGTACTGCCAGGCCGACACGCCCTCCACCCGGCATTTTTGCAGGCGAAGCAGCTCACGCTGGACTCGAGCGTACTTGCGCTTTACGGCCTCCAGATCCTGCTGGGAACGCAGGCCCCATTCGGCGGCCAGGGGCACCAGCCGTTCGTCGGCATTGTCGGCCCGGCACAGGAGGCGCAGCTCGACCCTCGAGGTCATCATGCGGTAGGGTTCGTCCACGCCCCGGTGGACCAGGTCGTCGATCATGACCCCGATGTAGCCCGAGTCTCGAGGCAAAAACACTTCCGGAAGCCCCATCGCGTATCGGGCCGCATTCAAACCGGCCAGCAGCCCCTGGGCAGCCGCCTCTTCATAGCCCGAGGTGCCGTTGAGCTGCCCCGCGGTGAACAGGCCGGACAACTTCCGGCTCTGCAATCCTGGGGTCAGCTCCAGGGGGTCAACCGCATCGTACTCCACCGCATAGGCATACCGCTGGATAACTGCCTTTTCAAACCCCGGCAGGGTTTGCACCATGCGTACCTGCAATTCCGGGGGGAGGGAAGAGCTGAAACCCTGTAGGTACAGCTCCGTGGTGTGCAGTCCATCGGGCTCCACAAAGAGCAAGTGCGTGTCCTTATCGGCAAAACGCACCACCTTGTCCTCAATGGAGGGGCAGTAGCGCGGCCCCACCCCTTCGATATCGCCTCCGTACAGGGGAGAGAGGTGAAGGTTTTCCTGGATGAGCCGGTGGGTGGCCTCGGTGGTGCGGGTTTGCCAGGTGGGCCGGGCCGTTGCATAGGGGCCCACCACGCCGGAAAACGTCTCGGGTGGATGGTCGGCTGGCACCACCTCCAGTTGCCCGTAGTTGACCGAATCGGCCTGGATGCGGGGAGGGGTGCCGGTTTTGAAGCGCAGAAGGCGGTGTCCCAGGGCCCTCAAGCTCTGGGAGAGAAAGCGGGCCGGCGGCTCACCTTGCCGCCCAGCCGCCCTGGACTGTCGCCCGTACCAGACCACCCCCTGCAAGAAAGTGCCGCTGGCGACCACCACCGCCAGCGCTCCTATTTTTCGTCCATCCACGGTTTGAACCCCGCACAGCCTGCCCCCCTCCAGCCACAGCGCCGCCACCTCGGCCCGCACGCTTTCCACGTGGGGATGGGCCAGCAGCACGCGCTGGGCTTCCAGGGCATAACCATCCCGGTCTACCTGCACCCGCAGGCTTTGCACGGCGGGGCCCTTTGAGCGGTTCAGCACGCGGGTGTGAATGGCGGTTGCGTCGGCCAGCCGGCCCATCAGGCCGCCCAGGGCCTCGATTTCCGCTACCAGCTGGCTCTTGCCCGGCCCGCCCACCGCCGGATTGCAGGGCATCAGCCCAATGCGCTCGGGGTTGGTGGTGACCAGACCCACCCTGGCCCCCAGTCTAGCCGCAGCCCAGGCGGCTTCGATGCCGGCATGTCCACCCCCCACCACCACCACGTCAAAAACCTTCATCCGCTCAACTCCTGACCTTGCATTCTAGCAGAGCATGGCCTTAAAGATGTCGGCGCCTCCGGTGAGCGATCCAAGGCGGATCGGCCAGCCCACTTTGCAAAATTAGCCGTCTGGCAGTGTTTTTTGAAGCTCAAGGCGGTGTTTTTATTCACCTGAACACGACTATCCACAGGGCATTTCCCACCTGTGGATAACTCGGTAAAATGTACGAACTTGTTTATTGGTAGGAGGATTGGCCTTGACCCAAAATACTGTCTGGCAAAACGTCCTCGAGTACGTGCGCCAAAGCATCACCGAGGTGGAGTATCACACCTGGTTCGAGAAAATTCAGCCCCTGGGGGTGGTGAACGGTTCCCTCGAGCTCGGCGTTCCGACCAGCTTTTTCAAAGGCTGGATTGAGGATCATTACGCCGAACTGCTCACCGAAGCCCTGACCCGCCTGGGGGCCCAAACCCCCCGCTTCGAACTCAAGGTGGTTCCCGGTAAACCTGTTCAGGACGATATTTTCTCAGCATCAAACCCACCCAAACCCCAGGAGCCGCGCTCTAGGCTGAACCCCAAATACATCTTCGAGAACTTCGTGGTGGGGCAGAACAACAACCTGGCCCACGCCGCAGCCGTTGCGGTCGCCGAATCCCCCGGTAATGCGTACAACCCCCTGTTCATCTACGGCGGGGTGGGGCTGGGCAAAACCCACCTGATGCACGCGGTAGGGCACTCGGTGGCCCAGCGCTTTCCGGATAAAAAAATCGAGTATGTCTCCACCGAGACCTTCACCAACGAACTCATCAACGCCATCCGGGAAGACCGCATGACCGAGTTCCGCGACCGCTACCGCTCGGTGGATCTGCTGCTGGTGGACGATATCCAGTTCATCGCCGGAAAGGAGCGCACCCAGGAGGAGTTCTTCCACACCTTCAACGCCCTTTACGAAGCCCGCAAGCAGATCATCCTGTCCTCCGACCGGCCCCCCAAGGACATCCTCACCCTCGAGGCCCGTTTGCGCAGCCGCTTCGAGTGGGGTTTGATTACCGATATCCAGCCCCCCGACCTCGAGACCCGGGTGGCCATCCTCAAGATGAACTCCGAGTACCGCAACATGCGCATCCCCGAGGAGGTGCTGGAGTACATAGCCCGGCAGATCACCTCGAACATCCGCGAACTAGAAGGGGCTTTAATGCGGGTGATTGCGTACGCCTCCCTAAACGGCGTTCAGCTGAGCAAAGCCGTTGCCGTCAAGGCCCTTTCCGACGTGTTCGCGGCCACCGAGGCCCATCTGACCCCCGAGGAAATTGTCAAGGCCGTGGCAGAGTTCTACAACCTCCGGCTCGAGGAGATTCGCGGCGCAGGCCGCCGCAAGGAGGTGGTCATTCCCCGCCAGGTGGCCATGTACCTGATCCGCGAGATGACCCATGCTTCTTTGCCGGAGATCGGCCAGTTCTTCGATGGGCGCGACCACACCACGGTTCTCTACGCCATTCAAAAAATCCAGGAGAGCCTAGACAGCGACACCACATTGCAGCAGGCCCTCAAAGGCATCAAGGAGCGGCTGCGCTGATCCCTGAACCCCTTTTGTGGATAATTCAACCGCCCGTGTTTCCGCCGGGTAGCCCCAAGCATCTTCAAGAACCCTGTCTGCAATTGCCCTTCGTTGGTAATTGGGTAACATAATTGAGCGGCTCCGTACTGTGGATAAATTAATTGGCCCTGTGGATAACCCTGTGGATAAGGTGTGGATAACCCTGTGGATAGGGCTGTGGATAAATACGTCCATGACAGGCCTGTGGATAAGTGCTCCCTTCATCCACAGCTTATCCACAGTTTATGCACAATTTTCCGGCCCCTTTATCCACAGGCCAAATTCGATATCCATGCAGGTTTTTGGGGCCTTATCCACATTTCCACAGCCCCTACTACTACTGTTACTAATTCTTAAAATTTTTTAAGAGAAGTAGGAACTTAAATTCCAGGGCCTGTTCAAGCGAGCTTTAGATTCCACCCAAACAACCCCCAAAAAACAAGACTCTGGCCCAGCAAAATGAAACCTGTTGGACGCTGGGCCTCCATCGCACTTCAGCGCTTCTGGCAATGGTCAATGAATCTGCCAGCACCGGCCCGATTTCGGCAAACTGGATTGGCTGTTAGAATGTTTAGGCTCACCGGGGCCAAAACCCCGGCCAACTGCCCTATACGGAGGCCAGCGTGGAAGTTCGCATCCCCAAACGTACCCTTGCCGAAGGACTCTCCATCCTCGAGCGGATCATTCCCGCCCGTAGCTCGAACCCCATCCTGACCTACTTACCCATTGAATTATCCGAGCAGGGCCTGGTTTTACGGGGCACCAATGGGGAGGTTGACCTCGAGGTCAAGCTCCCCGCGGAAACCCAGGGCTCGGGCCAGGTACTAGTGCCGGCCCAGACCTTTGCACAGATTGTACGCAGTGCGCCGGGCGAGCTGGTGGAGCTGATTTTTGGAGTGGGAGAGCGCTCAGGGGAACGGCTGGAGCTGCATTCGGGGGCTTTCAACACCCAGCTTTCCACCACCAGCCCCGATGGCTACCCCGAGCTGGTCTTTACAGCGCCGAGCTCTGAGAAGATTGCCGCCTCGCGCCTGGCCCAGGCCATCACCCGCGTCCGCTATGCGGCCAGCACCGAGGAATACCGGGCTATTTTCCGGGGGGTGCAGCTCGAGATGTCCCCCACCAGCCTGCGTGCGGTCGCCTCGGATGGCTTCCGGCTGGCCCGCTACGACCTCCCCATGCAGCTCCAGACCCGCAAACTGGTGATCCCGGCCAAGAGCGCTGACGAGATCGTGCGGGTCTTCAAGGATGCCCCAGGCGAGGTGGCCTTTGCGGTGGGTGAGGGCACCCTGACTTTGGTGGGAGAGGCAGTGCGCATGTCGGTCAAGCTGATGGAGGGGGAGTTTCCCGACTATGCCCGGGTCATTCCGCAAAGCTTTGTTCTGGAAGCCACCGTGGCCGCCGAGGCCCTGCGCGAAAGCCTCAAGCGGGTGGCGGTGCTCTCGGATCGCAACAACCACCGGGTCAACCTCCTGTTCAACGACGGCAGGCTGGATATTGACGCCGAGGGCGATTATGGGCGGGGCAGGGAAGAGCTTACCATCGATTCCTCGGGTGAGTCCCAGCTGATGGTGGCCTACAACGCCCAGTACCTGATCGATGCCCTGGCTCCTATTGAGGGAGCGGTGCGCATCAAGCTGTCTGGCCCGACCAGCCCCAGCGTGGTGCAGGCCGTCGAGGATGCCGGCTACCTGGCGGTGGTGGTGCCCCTGCGGGTTTGAGGCCAACATGGTGCGGTTGGGAGCCGAAAGCACCGTTCGATCCGCTCTAGGTGGGGCTTGCAACCCCAACCTCCCAAACTGCCGCCTGGTTGAACCCTGACCTTGGGGTGTAGACTCTTAACCGGCTTGTGCGGAAATAGAAGCGTTTCCAGCAAGGAGGCCTTTTCCATGACCACAATTATCGAAGTCAAAGGACGGGAAGTACTCGACTCACGCGGCAATCCCACCGTTGAGGCCGAGGTGGTGCTCGAGTCGGGAGCCCGTGGGCGGGCCATGGTGCCCTCGGGGGCTTCAACGGGCGCCCACGAAGCGGTGGAACTCCGCGATGGCGGACCCCGTTTTGGCGGCAAAGGGGTATTGCGGGCGGTGGCGGCGGTCAACGAACGCATAGCCGACGAGGTGATCGGGCTGGATGCGCTCAACCAGGAGGCGGTCGACAAGACCCTGCTGGAACTCGATGGCACTGATAATAAGGGCAACCTGGGGGCCAACGCCATTCTGGCAGTCTCGCTGGCCACGGCCCATGCCGCCGCTGACGGGCTGGGCCTGCCGCTGTACCGCTACCTGGGCGGGGTGCAAGGCGTGACCCTGCCGGTGCCCCTGATGAACGTGATCAACGGGGGCAAGCACGCCGACAACAACGTGGACTTCCAGGAGTTCATGCTGGTGCCCGGTGGCCTGCCCTCCTTCAGCGAGGCCCTTCGAGCGGGGGTGGAGACCTTCCATGCCCTCAAAGCGGTCTTGAAGGCCAAGGGCTACAACACCAACGTGGGGGACGAGGGCGGCTTTGCCCCCGACCTCAAATCGAACGTGGAGGCGGTGGAGGTGCTCCTCACGGCCATCGAGAAGGCCGGCTACAAACCCGGTCAGGACATCGCCCTGGCCCTCGACCCGGCCAGCTCGGAGTTCTATCGGGACGGCCAGTATGTGCTCGAGGCCGATGGCAAGTCGCTCTCAGGCCCGGAGATGGTGGCCTACTGGGAAAACTGGGTCAACCAGTACCCCATCGTTTCCATCGAGGATGGGCTGGCCGAGGACGACTGGGAGACCTGGAAACTCCTTACCGAGCGGCTCGGCCACCGGATTCAGCTGGTGGGGGACGACCTCTTCGTGACCAATCCGGCCATCCTTCGGCGGGGCATCGAGATGGGGGTGGGCAACTCCATCCTGGTCAAGGTCAACCAGATCGGCACCCTGAGCGAGACCCTCGAGGCCATCCGGCTGGCCCACCGCAGCGGCTACACCACCATCCTCTCCCACCGCTCGGGCGAGACCGAAGACCACACCATCGCCGATATTGCGGTGGCGGTCAACGCTGGCCAGATCAAGACCGGCTCGGCCAGCCGTTCGGATCGCCTGGCCAAGTACAACCAGCTCCTCCGCATCGAGGAGGAACTGGGCGCGGGAGCCCGCTTCCTGGGCTTTGGGGCCTTCAAAAAATGATGCCGCAGCTCACGGGTTCGAATGGCCAACGGCCTTAGACCTGCGACGTGCGACCTGACGAGACTATGGGACTTCCAAAACGAACCAAAATCGTCGCCACCCTGGGGCCTGCCTCCCGCTCCCCCGAGATGATTCGGGCCCTGATCGAAGCCGGGGTGGATGTGTTCCGCCTCAATTTCTCCCACGGGATGCCCGATGACCACCGGCAATCGGTGCAGATGATCCGCGAGGCCTCGAGCGCCCTGAATCGCACTGTGGCCATCCTGCAAGACCTGCAAGGCCCCAAGATTCGCTGCGGGCGTTTTCGCGAGGGCGCGGTGGAGCTTCAGGCCGGGCAGAGGTTCACCATCACCGCCGAACCCGTTGAGGGCGACGAGAGCCGGGTCTCGACCACCTACCGGGGCCTGCCCAACGACGTGGAGCCGGGGCAGGTGCTGCTGCTGGATGACGGGAACATCCGCCTGCGGGTGGAGGAGGTTCGCCTCAACGATATCCACACCACGGTGCTGATTGGCGGGCGGCTCTCCAACAACAAGGGCATCAACATCCCCGGGGCCGACCTCTCGATTCCGGCCCTGACCGATAAAGACATTGACGACATTACCCTGGGAGCCGAGCTGGACGTGGACTGGGTGGCCATCAGCTTCGTGCGCAGCCGCGACGACCTGCTTCTAGCCCGGCACTACCTGAGCCGGCACAACTCCCGGGCCCGGCTGATGGCCAAGATCGAAAAGCCCAGCGCGGTGGCCCGCTTCGACGAGATCCTAGAAGAGGCCGATGGCATTATGGTGGCCCGGGGCGACTTAGGGGTGGAGATGCCTTTGGAGGAGGTGCCCGCGGTGCAGAAGCGCATCATCCTCAAGGCCGTACAGGCCGGCAAGGCAGTGATTACCGCCACCCAGATGCTGGAGTCCATGATCAAAAACCCCAGCCCCACCCGGGCCGAAGCCTCGGATGTGGCCAACGCCATCTTCGACGGCACCGATGCCATCATGCTTTCCGCCGAGACCGCCGCGGGGCAGTATCCGGTGGAAGCGGTCTCGTTCATGAGCCGGGTGGCCAAGACCATCGAGGCCACCCAGGAGTACAAAGACCGGCTCAACGCCCTGCGCCCCCCGGCCAACCGCACGGTGCAGGACGCCATCGCCCGGGCGGTGGACGATGTGGTGGAGTCTACCGGGGCCAAAGCCGTGGTGGTCTTCACCGCCACCGGGGGCGCTGCCCGTCGGGTGGCCCGCACCCGCCCGCCCGTACCCATCCTGGCCCTGACCCCCAACCCCCACGTGCGCAACCAGCTGGCCCTGGTCTCAGACGTGCTGCCCCTGCTGGCCCCCGACCCCAAGGACACCGACGACATGGTGGAGATAGCGGTCGCCAAGGCCAAGGAGACCGGCCTGGCCGAGGTGGGGGAGTATGTGGTGATTGCCGCCGGGGTACCTTTTGGGGTGCGCGGCACCACCAACATGATCCGGGTGGAGCGGGTAAGTTGAAGCGCTGGCTGAAGATCCACCGCGAAGGCCCCCGGCTGGCAAGCCCAAAACCTTTCCTGCGTTGGGGGCCCATTGTCCTGCTGATGATCCTGGTTGTGGGGGGGGTGTTGGCCCAGGGAGGAAACATGAAGCGTCCGGATGCGCCGCCGCTGGCGGCTCGAGGCGCCTGGGTGGTCGGGGTCAGAACCCTGCAACTGGCCGATGCCAGCCGGACCAACCGGGGAATCACCGCCGAGGTCTGGTATCCCACCACCGGAACCCAGCAAAGCCTCCTGTACGAGAGCGTGATCGGGCAGACCCCGGTTCGAATCGCCGGGCGCGCCAACCGTGACGCGGCCCCTGCGAGCGGTCGGTTTCCGTTGATTGTGGCCTCGCACGGGCAGCCCGGTACCCGTTTCCAGTTTGCCTATCTGAATGAACACCTGGCCAGCCGGGGCTTTGTGGTGGCCGCCCTCGAGCATCCCGGCTCCACCTACCAGACCCTCACCCAGCAGAACTACCTCACCAGCATTGTGGACAGGCCGCTGGACATCCTGTTTGCCATCGCCGAGATCGCCAGGCAGCTACCCGGTGCAGATGCCAGCAACGTGGGCCTGCTGGGGTACAGCTACGGCGGATACTCGGTGTTCAACGCCGCCGGGGCAGGGCTCGATGGCAACGCCTTGAGGGAATACTGCCGCAGCCACAACGAGGGGCCCTGTTTTGCCCTGCCGTTTTTTGCCCAGCTGGAGGCCCAGCGTGGCCTGAATGTGGCCAGGCCCGACCCGCGCATCAAAGCGGTGTTTGCCATGGCCCCCTACGGCCAGCCCTGGATTGGAGCCCGCTCGCTGGCAAACTTCAAGCTGCCCCTGTTTGTGGCGGTGGGCGAGGCCGACGATGTGGCCACCTACCGGCGCGACGGGCTGGAATACTTCCGCAAGGCGGGTTCGACGGAAAAATACCTGCTGACCCTGGCGGCGGCCCAGCACAACCCCTTTGTGGAGTGCCCGCCCGAGGTGCGAAGCAGGGAAGAGGACTACTGGCGTTGCTGGGAGCCGGTGTGGGACTTGGAGCGTTCCCACGACCTGGCCCGGCACTTTGCCGCCGCCTTCTTCTTGCGTTTTCTGCAAAACAATCCCGAGGCAGGGGCTTTTCTGCACCCCAGCCTGCCGGGTTTCAAACCCCGGACCAGCGTGGGCGTGAAGCTAGAAACCCGCTAGCCTGCGCTGGCGGCGGAGCCTCAGGTACCGGCCCGCTCGAGACAGGCGGGCCACTTCGGCTGGGCTCAGACCCAGGCCCTCGAGCAAGATCACCCGGTCGGCGAGCGCCTGGGCCGGTTCGTGCTGGCCTTGTTTCAGCAGGGCATCCAGCTCGTCGGCCAGGGCCTCGAGCCCTGGGGTATCGGTGAGCCGCGCCAGCACCACCCGCTCGGCCTCTTTTGGCTCCAGCTTGAGCATTCCCCCGCCCATCGCGTGGCCCTCGAGCTCCGCGCTGAGGCGGGTGAGCGAGGTCTGCCACAGGGCTGCCAGGGCTTTGGCGCTCAGTTCGGCGGTCTTGAGCCGCACGGTGTGCAGGCTGTTGGGGGCCACGGCCCCGGCCTCGTTGGCGACCAGGCTGGGGGCCTGGCCGCTCATGTAGCTCAGGAAGCCATCGGGCCGGTGAACCTGGGGCACGCTGTACCAGGGCTGGCGCACCCGGCACTTGTAGGCCTGGGGTACCCCTCGGGCCTGGCCCTGCTCGAGGTACGCCCGTACGCTGGACGGCAGGCTGGCATCGGGGGGGATGTGCAGGAGCAGCCCGGCCTCGCCCGCCTGCACGGCGGCCCTCCAGTTGGCCTCGGTCAGGCGCAGACCCCTTAGGGCCCGCCCGCGCCGCACCGCAGGCTTGAGGAAGGCCGGGGGCAGGCCCCACTGCGCGGCCTGCTCCGGATGCAGGTGGAAAAACTCGTTGTGGCCGGTTACATAACCGATGCCCACCTCGGCCACCTGGCCCAGGCGGAAGGTCTGGGGGTTTTCGGCCAGGGCCTGGTAGAGGGCGCGGGTGGGGGGGGGCAGCCAGTAGAGGGGCAGGTGGGTTCGGCCCTGAAGGAGGGGGGCCGCCTCCAGCCGCTCGGCCTGGGGGTGGGGCAGGGAGATCTTTTCCAGCTCGTCGGCACTCTGCAAATCCAGGAGCGAGAAAGCCCCGGAACCGGCCCCCCGACCCTCCGCCAGCAGGAGCAGGGTGTCCTGGCTCAGGTGGGGGAAGAGCCGCTCGCGGAAGGTGATGAGCAAAACCTGCTCGAACGACCGAACCAGGTACTCCAGCACGGGCCGGGCGTAGGCAGCATGGCCCAGCTCGGCGGGCAGCACCAGGCCCAGCCGCCCGCCGGACCGCAGAAAGGCCGCCGCATGCACCGCGAAGGCCGCCCACGAACCGGCCCGCTGGTTGAGCCGCAGGCCCTGCTCGAGGGCCCGCCGGAGGGCTTTTTCGCGCCCGGCCCCGCCAAAACGCTGGTAACGGATGAAGGGGGGGTTGCCGACCATCGCATCCACGGGCCTCTCGCAGGGGCGCAGGTCGAAAAAATCTCCGCAATAAAGCTGGGCCGGAGGGATGGCGAAATGGGCTTCCAGGGCCCGGGCGGTTTGCCGGTGAACCGCTTCGTCGAGTTCCACGCCGAAAATCTGCCCTCTCGCCTGGCCGCCCAGCTGCCGCAGTCGCTCGCTGGCCGCAGCCAGAAAAACCCCGCCGCCAAAGGCCGGGTCGGCGAGGGTCTCGTGGGGGGAGCGCAGGGCCCAGCGCACCAGGAACCGGGCCACGGCGGTATCGGTGTAGTAGGCCCCCAGCGCCTTGGCCGAGGGGCCGGTAGGGTTTTGCGGCAGAAGACCCGCGAGCATCGCTTCCATGCTAACCGATGGGGCCCGAACCCCCCCGGGATGGTGGAAAAACACCCTGCTGTGATATATTACATTCCACTGTATGCCGATTCCCCCCAGCACCGCCACCCTCGAGCGCCCCATCCTGCGTGAGAGCGTCTACGAACGGCTGCGCGACTGGATTGTCACGGGGGTGCTCGAGCCGGGCGAACAACTGCGCGACCAGGAGCTGGCCTTGCGGCTGGGGGTGAGCCGCACCCCCGTGCGGGAGGCCCTGCGCCGCCTGGAGGACGAGGGCCTGGTCGAAACGGCCAAAAACCGCTGGACGCGGGTGAGGCCCGTTGAGCTGGACGAGACCCGGCAGATTTACCCCATCATCCTGGCGCTGGAGCAGCTGGCGCTGGAGCTGGCCCTGCCGCGCCTGCGGGAGGCCGACCTGAAGGCCCTGCAACGCTACAACCGGCGCTTTGCCCAGGCCATTGCCGGGGGCGATGCGGCCCTGGCCGCCGAGATGGACATCGCCTTTCACGGGGTGCTGGTCGAACGCTCGGAGAACCCCGAGCTGATAGGCATCTTGCGCTCGCTCAAGCACAAGTACCGCCGCCTCGAGCAGCTCTTCTTTGGCCACGCCGCGCTGGGGCGCGACTCACCCCGGCAGCACCAGCAGCTCATCGAGGCCCTATCCCGCCGCGACCTGGCTGCCGCCCAGCGGATTCTGAAGCAGAACTGGAGCCGAAAGGAGCCCTTATGAACCTGGAAAAGTTTCCCCGCTACCCCCTGACCTTTGGCCCCTCGCCGTTGCACCCCCTCAAGCGGCTATCCGCATATCTGGGGGTGGAGGTCTGGGCCAAGCGCGAGGACTGCAACAGCGGGCTGGCCTATGGTGGTAACAAGGTGCGCAAGCTCGAGTACCTGATTCCCGAGGCGCTGGCCCAGGGGTGCGACACCCTGGTCTCCATCGGCGGGGTGCAGTCCAACCACACCCGCCAGGTGGCTGCGGTGGCTGCCCACCTAGGCCTCAAGGCCCATCTGGTGCAGGAACACTGGGTCAACTGGTATGACAGCGTCTACGACAAGGTGGGCAACATCCTGCTCTCACGCATCCTGGGGGCCACCGTGGAGCTTAACCCGGCGGGCTTCAGCATCGGGATTCGCCAGAGTTGGCAGGAGGCTTTGGAGGCGGTGCGGGCCCGGGGCGGCAAGCCCTATGCCATTCCTGCTGGGGCCTCCGACCACCCCCTGGGCGGCCTGGGTTTTGTGCGCTTTGCCCAGGAGGTAGCCCAGCAGGAGCGGGAGCTGGGTATCTTTTTCGACCACGTGATGGTTTGCTCGGTCACCGGCAGCACCCAGGCCGGTATGGTGGTGGGGTTTGCCGCCCAGGAAAGGCCCCGCCGAGTGGTGGGGGTGGATGCCAGCGCCAAGCCCCAGGAAACCTTTGACCAGATTCTCAAGATTGCCCGCTTTACCGCCGAGGCGGTGGAGCTGGGCCGCGAGATTGGGCCTCAAGACGTAATCCTGGAAACCGCCTACGGCGGCCCCGAGTACGGCTTGCCCAGCCCGGCCACCCTCGAGGCCATCCGGCTGTGTGCGCGCTTAGAGGGCATGATTACCGATGTGGTCTACGAGGGCAAGTCCATGCACGCACTCATCGATATGGCCCAGAGCGGCGCCATTCCCAAAGGCTCCAAAGTGCTCTATGTTCACCTGGGCGGGGCCCCGGCGCTCAACGGCTACGCCGGACTATTTGCCTGAAACCATCAACACTCCGTAAGCTGCGATAAGCCGACGGGTGAAGCGGTAAAGCACGCTCAAAAGGGTGTTGTGCCACCTGGAAACAGCGAATCCTGGCCCAATCCAACCACCCCCACGCCCTTTTCGGGTGCCACACGGAAAGCACCATGCATCGTTTGAGACTCGAGCACATCCTGGAGGCCAGCCGCATTGTGGATCCGGTCTTCCTGCACTCCCCCCAGTTCGTAAGCGAGCCGCTTGGCAGGCAGCTGGGCTGCGAGCTCCTGGTCAAGGTCGAGACGCTGAACCCCATCCGCAGCTTCAAAGGGCGCGGGGCCGACTACCTGGTGCAAAAAACCCTGAAGCGGGGCCAGGTGCGCCCTATGGTCTGCGCCAGCGCGGGCAACTTCGGGCAGGCCATGGCCTACTCCTGCCGCAAGCATGGGCTGCCCCTGCTGGTCTATGCCTCGGTTCACGCCAACCCCCTCAAGGTGGCGCGGATGCGCGACCTCGGAGCCGAGGTGCGGCTTTGGGGCGAGGACTTCGATGCCGCCAAGCTCGAGGCCAAGCGCTACTGCCAGGCGACGGGCGCGTGGATGGTGGAGGACGGCCAGGAAGCTGAAATCTCCGAGGGGGCGGGTTCCATTGCGGTTGAACTCCTGGCCGACCCCAGACCCCTGGAGGTGGTGGTGGTTCCGCTGGGCAACGGGGCCTTGCTGGGGGGGATGGCCCGCTACCTCAAGGCCCAGAACCCCCGCGTGCAGGTGATGGGGGCGGCGGCCCAGGGTGCGCCTGCCATGGAGCAGTCCTGGCGCTTGCGCACCATCGTGGAGCACCCCCGTGTGAACACCATTGCCGACGGAATTGGGGTGCGCGTGCCCATTCCCGAGGCCGTGCAGGACCTGCAGGGCCAGGTGGACGAGGTGCTGCTGGTGGAGGATGCGGCCATGCTCGAGGCCATGCGCCTGGCCCACCGGCACCTGGGGCTGGTGCTCGAGCCCGCCGGGGCGGTGGGGCTGGCGGCCATCTGGCAGTATCCCGCACTCTTTGCCCACAAGCGGGTGGCCACGGTACTCTGCGGCGGCAACCTGACCGAGGAGCAGATGAAGGCATGGCTGTAACCCCTTCTTCACCCCAGGCGGCCTTTGGGCGGGGCATGCTGGCCTCGCTGCCCATTCTGGTGGGCATCGTGCCCTTCGGCCTGGTCACCGGCATTGCCGGCATCAAGGCCGGCCTGAGCGCGGTGGAGGTCACCCTGATGTCGGGGCTGGTCTACGCCGGGGCGGCGCAGCTCGTGGCCCTGCAGCTGATGGGAGCGGGGGCCTCGGTCTTCCTGGTGTGGCTGGCCACCCTGGTGGTGAACCTGCGCTACCTGATGTACAGCAGCGCCCTGGCCCGGCCTCTGGAAGCCTTATCCGGGCGGATGAAATGGCTGGCCGCTTTCTTGATGGTGGATCAGAACTTCGCCCTGGCGCTCAACCAGTATGGGGTGCTGGGCCCGCGCCTGACGCCCTGGTTTTACCTGGGGATTGGCGCGGTGCTGTGGCTGGGCTGGGTGGTGGCTACCTACCTGGGGGCGCTGCTGGGGGCGCGGCTGCCCGAGGCCTGGGCGCTGGACTTTGCGGTGCCGCTGTGTTTTCTGCTCCTGCTGGTGCCGGCGGTGCAAAACCGCCCCAGCCTGGTGGCCGCCCTGGTGGGGGGGCTGGTGTCTACGGCCCTGATCGGCCTGCCCTACCGCTCGGGGCTCTTTGTGGGGGCCGTAGCGGGCATCTGGGCCGGGGTGTGGTGGGAAAACCGGCAGAAAGGCGGGGGCCAGGATGGGTGACCTCGAGCTCTGGATCACCCTGCTGGGCATGACCCTGATTGCCTTTGCGCTGCGCTACGGGCCGCTGGTGATGCTGGAGCGCTTCAGCCTGCCCCCCAGCCTGCAACAGGCGCTGCGCTACGTGCCCGCCGCCACCCTGGCCGGGCTGGTGTTTCCGGCCCTGCTGGCCCCCGGCGGGCAGTGGGCCATCGGGCTGGACAACGAGCGCTTGCTGGCGGGAATTATTGCGGCCTTGGTGGCCTGGCGTTTCCGGAATATCCTGCTCACGCTTTGGGTGGGGATGGGGGCTTTGTGGCTGCTGAAGTGGATGGGGGTTTAGATTGCGGCTTGCGACCCTGGCCCCCATCCTGTTTGTGCTCTTGTGGAGCACCGGTTTTGTGGGGGCCAAGCTGGGCCTGCCCTACGCGGAGCCCTTTACTTTTTTGTGGGTGCGTATGGTCATTGTGGTGGGGCTGCTGGCAGGCCTGGCGGCCTGGCTGCGCGCCCCCTGGCCCCGTGGTTGGGCCCTGAACCTGCATATCGGGGTCTCGGGGCTCTTGCTGCATGCGGGCTACCTGGGCGGGGTGTTCTACGCCATCTCGAGGGGCCTCCCGGCGGGCCTCGCGGCGCTCTTTGTGGGCTTGCAACCCATCCTGACCGCCATCCTGGCCCAGCTTTTGCTGCGCGAGCGGGTGCGCGGGGTGCAGTGGGCCGGGCTGTTGCTGGGCTTTGGGGGGGTGGGGCTGGTGGTGGGCGAGAAGGCCCTCTCGGCCCGCCTGCTGCACATCGAGCCCTCGGCTTTTGTGGCCATTGTGCTGGCCTTGCTTTGCACCACCCTGGGCACCCTGTACCAGAAGCGCTTTGCGGTGCAGATGCCCCTGGTGGGCGGCACGTTGGTGCAGTACATTGCGGCCTCGGCAGGGCTTTTTGTGCTGGCCCTGCTGTTCCGTGAGACCATGCAGATTCAGTGGACACCACAGTCTGTGCTGGCCATGACCTGGCTGGTGCTGGTGCTCTCGATTGGGGCTATTTTGCTCCTGATGTACCTGATCCGCCACAACTCGGCCAGCACGGTGGCCAGCCTGTTCTACCTGGTGCCGCCTGCCACCGCGCTGGAAGCCTACGTTTTGTTTGGCGAGCGGCTGGGGGGGTGGGCCTTGCTGGGCATGGGGCTGGCGGCGGTGGGGGTGGCGATGGTGGTGCGGCGCTGAGCGAGCGGGTGCAAAAAGGGCATTTTTGTGGTAACCACGCCGTCGCAAAAATACCCATACACGCCCCAAGATTCCAAAGAGCGATAGCCCTAAACCCCCTCCCTACCGCGTAGGGAGGGTTGGGGAGGGTTTATGCCAAGGCCCACAATTCACACCATGGCATGAAGGGCCAGAAGCCGCCCCACCGGGCCTCCCCTACGAGGTAGGGGAGGGACAGAGCGCGTCCAGGCTCAGGCAATTCCGGTTTTGGTTCAAGGCTATATCGGGGATGGGCGGCAGGAGGAGGTTTCAAAGACCTGCTGCTCTGTTCCTACGCTTCGCGCCGCACCAGGCTTTGCAGCACCTCGAGCACCACCGCGCCCAGGTCTCTTCGGGGGGCCTGAAGCAGCACCGGCTCCAGCAGCAAGAGCCCCTCGTTCAGCATGCCCTCGGCAACCTGCTGGGCATGGGCCACTGCCCCCGACTGCAACAGGCGTTGGTGGAGCCAGTCCACCTCGGCGGCAGGCTTTTGCTCTCGGGGAGTGCAAAGCAAGCGCTCGGCCCGAGTGCGCTCGTCTACACTGGCGTTTTGCAGGAAATGGAGCAGGATTAAGGTGCGCTTGCCCTCCCACAAATCCCCGGCGATTTCCTTGCCGTATTTGGCGGGGTCGCCCACCAGATTGAGCACATCGTCCATAATCTGAAAGCCAATCCCGAGCTTCATCCCGGCTTCTTCCAGCACCGCCGGAGGCTCCAGGCCCGCTGCCAGCACCCCCAGCCGCAGCGGCGCCACGGCGGTGTAGTAGGCGGCTTTTTGCCCCACCATCTCCAGGTAGTCGGCTTCCTCCAGGTCAAAGCGCTGGCCCTCCATCCAGGTCATCTCGAGGTGCTGCCCCTGGGCCGTGAGCTCCACCAGCCGCACAAACTCCAGCAACGCGGCCCTCGAGACCCCGGCCTCGATCAACAGGGCCCACTGCCTGGCGTGCAGGGCATCGCCGGCGTTCAGGGCCAGCGGCATGCCCACCAGTTTGTGCAGGGCGGGCTTTCCGCGCCGCTCGTCGGAGGCGTCTTCGATGTCGTCGTGGATCAGGGCCCAGTTCTGGAAGAGCTCGAGGGCCGCCGCTATGGGCAGGAGCTGTTTGAACTCGGCCCCGTAGGCCAGGCCGGTATACACCAGGAGCATCCCACGCAGCATCTTCCCGCCGCGCTCGGGGTAGTCGCGCAGCAGCCGGGCATACTCAGCCAGCTCGGGCCGCCGGGCTGCCTCGGGCCGGGGCAGCGCATCCAGAAGGTATTGCTGAATAGCCGCGCGTACCTGAGCAGGGGAGAGGGCAGCGGTCATGGGTAGATACTACGTCGGGCGCAGGGCCGGGGCAAAGAGCACGGGGTGAAAGGCAAACCTGGGCGCTCTACCCCGGTCTACCTGCTACGCATGCTTTACATTATCTGCGCCAGTATGTATCATGTTTTCTTGCAAAGGCAGTTGGGCCTGCGCTAAGGGTGAGCATAGCCAGCGAACATTCGGTGATTGTCAGCGGTTGTGAGCGCCCTCTGGGTGCGCTACACTGAAGTTCCACAGGAGGCTCAAACATGGGTATTCTTGACCGCCTTTCCCGCCTGATCCGGGCCAACCTCAACGACCTCATCAAGCGGGCCGAAGACCCCGAAAAGATTATCGAGCAGGCCCTGGAAGACATGCGGGCAACGCTGCGGGACGCTCGGATGGAAGTGGCCGAGGCCATGGCCGAGCTGAAGAAGCTCGAGCGCGACCAGCAAAACTACGCCGAACAGGTGCGGGCCTGGGAACAAAAAGCCGCCGAAGCCCTGAGAGGCGAACGCGAAGACCTGGCCCGCGAAGCCCTCAAGCGTAAGCAGCAGGCCCAGGCGCTTTCCGACGGCTTCGCCCAGCAGGTGGCCCAGCAGCAAGCCCTGGTCAACCAACTGACCACCCAGCTCAAGGCCCTGGAAGGCAAAATCCAGGAGTCCGAGGCCAAGAAAGCCCTGTTGATTGCCCGCAAGAAGGGTGTGGAGGCCGCCGAGACGGTGCGCCGGTTTGAGTCCAAGGTGGACACCCACAGCGCCGTCGAGGCCTTCGAGGATATGGAACGCCGCATCGAGGCCATGGAAGACAAGCACGCAGCCCTTTCGGAGATGGACAAGAACAACATCGAGAAGGAACTCGAGAGCCTGGGCAGCAGCAAGGAAATCGAGGACGACCTGGCCCGCCTCAAGCGCGAGCTGGGCATGGCCTAGCCCTGCCCTCTTCAAGGCTGGTACCGTCTCATCTGCGTTGTCAAGCAATCCAGCCTTGGCTTGCAACTCACCCCCTACCATGTGGAATCAGGTAGGGGGGTATTTGAATGTCCTTGTAGAGAACCCTGTCGGAAAAATGGTTGTCGAACACGACCCCACCATGCTACAGATTTGCGTTGGGCCGTTTGGATCACCTTCTACCTGGGTTCCGGAGGTTCGCCGAGGCCCAGGGCCTGGATGGAGAAACCCCCAGCCACAAAGGATTTCAGCCTTTCCATTACCAAAGCATTCCACACGGCAGCATGTGATATGTGGAGCCTTATCGGGCCCTTCCCAGACGTGGCTGCCCACGAAGGCGAGAAAGGACAAAGAGACGTGCCTCA
>NZ_JANWVH010000041.1 GCF_025056915.1 Meiothermus sp.
TCTACGCCTGCATGACCCGCATCATGCTCGCTCGCCTGGCTAAATTCGTGTGAGGCGGCTATTCAGACACACTCTAGGCCCTCGACCCTCTGGGCTTGACCATGTTTGCTTATACCGTTCGCCGTCTTGGTTTTGCCCTCGTGACTTTATGGCTGGCGACCCTGCTGGTGTTTGGGGCCTTGCTCCTGATTCCGGGGAACCCGGCCCAGGCCATTCTGGGCATTGACGCCACCCCAGCCGACCTCGAGGCCCTCGAGGCCCGCCTGGGCCTGGACAAGCCCCCGGCTGAGCGCTACCTGGGCTGGCTGGGCGGGGTGCTGCGGGGCGACCTGGGCCAGTCCATCCGCTACGAGCGGCCCATCTCGGAGCTGATTGTGACGCGGCTGGGCATCACCCTGCCCATTGTGGTGGCCTCTTTGCTGCTGGCCACGCTCTTGGCCGTCCCGCTGGGCATCCTGGCGGCCCGCCGGGCCGGAACCTGGACCGACGTGGCGGTGTCTACCGGTTCGCTATTGGGCATTGTGCTGCCCTCGTTCTGGGTGGGGCTGATGTTCATCTACATTTTCATTGTCTGGCTCAAGCTGCCGCTGCCCACCAGCTTTCCCATTGGCGGCTGGGAAAACCCCGAGCGGGCCCTGGCCGCCCTGGTGCTGCCGGTGCTCACGGTGGGGCTGGCCAGCGCTTCGTTCCTGGTGCGGCTGGTGCGGGGAAGCGTGCTCGAGGTCTTGCACCAGGACTACATCCGCACGGCCCGGGCCAAAGGGCTTGGCGAGCGGGTGGTGCTCTACAAGCACGCCCTCCGGAACGCCGCACTGCCGGTGGTCACGGTGCTGGGGCTCGAGTTCGCCAGCCTGCTCATTGCAACCGTGGTGGTGGAGACCGTCTTCGGCATCCCCGGTTTGGGCTCGCTCTCGCTCACCGCCATCAGCGCCCGCGACTACCCCCTGGTGCAGGGGGTGGTGCTGGTGATTGCAGCCTTTATCGTTTTGATGAACCTGCTGGTGGATCTGCTGTATGCCCTGCTCGACCCGAGGGTCAGTTATGCCTGAAGAATGCTCGCAAGTCCTAGATCGAGGCCCACAGCGCTGCTTCAGGCATCGGTGCCCGACCCCATTTTCCTCGTTTCAAGGGGGGTGCGGTGGCTAGCCAGGTCGGTCAACCCTCCGGGGCCCGGCGGCCATCCGGGTGGGCTGGGCTGCCGGTTTCGCTCAAAGTGGGGGCTTTTCTGATACTGCTCATTCTTTTGATGGTGTTCCTCAGCGCCCTCAACCCCACCAACCCCAACGCCACCACCCCCAATCGCCTGGCCCCCATCTTTTCCGAGGGACACCCGCTGGGCACCGACATCTTGGGGCGCGATACCCTGGCCAGGGTGCTGGCCGGAGCCCAAAACGCCCTCTACGTGGGGCTGATTGCGGTGGGCATCGGGCTTTCGGTGGGGCTTTTGCTGGGGGTGCTGGCGGGGTATTTTGGCGGCTGGCTCGACCAGGTGCTCTCGGTCTTGCTGGAAACCCTTTATGCCCTTCCGGCGCTGCTTATTGCGTTGCTGTTTGCCGCCATCTTCAACCCTGGCGTGACCACCTCTATGGTGGCGATTGGCCTCTCGGCGGTGCCGGCTTTTGCCCGGGTGGCCAGGGCCAGCGTGCTTTCGGTCAGGGCCCTGCCCTACATCGAGGCGGCCCGTGCTCTGGGCCTGGGCAACGGGCGGATTATGCTGAGGCACGTGCTGCCCAACATCATCGGGCCCCTGGTGGTGCAGGCCAGCCTGGCCTTTGCGGTGGCGATTCTGGCCGAGGCCGCGCTCTCGTACCTGGGTCTGGGCACCCAGCCCCCCGACCCCAGCTGGGGCCGGATGCTGCGCGAGGCCCAGAGCTACCAGGAACTCACGCCCTATCCGGTCATCTTTCCCGGCCTGGCCATCGGCCTGGCGGTGCTGGGTTTCAACCTGCTGGGCGACGGACTGCGCGATTGGTTAGACCCAAGAAAGCGAAGTTAGAAGGCCAGGGGTGGCCTGGCCCCAAGCGGAGGCTGCATGAGCTACAAAGATATGTTTCGACTCGACGGTACAGTGGCGCTGGTGGTGGGCGGTGGTTCGGGTATAGGGCAGGCTTCCTGTGAAGCCCTGGCGGCCCAGGGGGCTTATGTGGTGGTGGCGGACATGAAGGCCCCACTTGCCGCCGAAACCGCAGGCAAAATCGAGGCCCATGGGGGGCGGGCCGAGACCCACGCGGTTGACATTACCGATGCCGAAGGGATCAGAGGGCTTATCAGAGGCATCCTCGAGCGCCACGGGCGCCTGGACGTGGCGGTGACCACCCCCAGCATCAACGTACGGAAGCCCATCCTGAGCTACACCGGGGAGGAGTTCGACCGGGTGGTCAACGTCAACCTCAAGGGCACCTTTCACGTGCTCACCGAGGCGGGCCGGGTGATGGCCGAGCAGGGTTCGGGTTCGCTCATCGCCTTTTCCTCCATCCGCTCGCTGGTGGTGGAGCCGGGGCAGTCGGTCTATGCCATGACCAAGGCCGGCACGGTGCAGCTTGTGCGGGGGCTGGCGGTGGAACTGGGGCCTAGGGGGGTGCGGGCCAACGCCATCGCCCCTGGGGTGATTGACACCCCCCTGACCGCGCCCATCAAGAGCAAACCCGACTGGTACGGTGCCTATGCCGAGCGCAACATCCTGCGGCGCTGGGGCCGTCCTGAGGAAGTGGCGGCAGCGGTGGCCTTCCTGGCCTCGCCGGCTGCCTCTTACATCACGGGCGCGGTCTTGTTTGTGGATGGCGGCTGGACGGCCATTGATGGGCGGTTTAGCCCCCCGCTGTAGGTTGAGCTTGATTCAAAAACCTTGACTCAAACACATCTTTGGGCATCTGGTATAGTACCCTGATGCTGTTTGGCCCGGGGGGCCAGGGCGGGTGTGCATGGGTCGCAATAATGCTCACTGGTTTGCACTCCCAGCAGTGGCGCTGCTGGGGCTGTTTTTGTTGTATCCCTTTTTGGATGTGTTGCGCTTTTCGACCTGGGACTGGTCGGGGCTGTCCGAGCCCAGGGTCATTGGCCTCGAGAACTACCGCAACATTCTGCGCGACCCCGATTTTTACAGCAGCCTGCGCATCACCCTGATTTTTGGGGCCATGACCCTGGTTCCCTTCGTGATTCTCTCAATCCTGCTGGCCCTCGCGCTGGACGGCCAGCCCTACGAACGCCCCATTAAAGCCCTGCTCTTTTTGCCGGGGTTGGTCACCCTGGGAGGGGCTACGGTGGCCTGGTACACCCTGTTTAGCCCCGAGTATGGGGCGCTGGCCTCGGTGGTTCCGGTGCCGCGCTGGGATCAGAGCCCTTTTTGGGCGCTGGTGCTGGTTATGCTCTTCACCATCTGGCGGCACATCGGCTACGGGGTGCTGGTGGTCTCGGCCCGGCTCAAGGCCATTCCCAAGACGCTGCTCGAGGCGGCTGCGGTCGACGGGGCTACCGCTGCTCAGGCTTTTCGCTACATCACCCTGCCCCTGCTGCGCCCGGCCATCACGTTTCTGGTGGTCATCGGCACAGTGCTCACCTTGCAGGGCTACACGGCGGTCTTCCTGCTCACCCGGGGCGGTCCTTTCGGCGGCACCGAGGTGCTGGGCTATTACCTCTACAAGACCGGCTTCGAGGTGGGCCGCCTGGGCTATGCGGCGGCCCTTACGGTGATCATCCTGCTGCTCACGCTGGCCTTTGCCCTGGCCCAGGCCCGGCTCTTGCGGGAGGAGAAATGAGCCAAGTGACGCTCAAGATCTCCTTCCGAAGCGCTTGCTTGGGCTGCTGGGCCCCTCTGGAGGTTCGCCCATGCGCTGGCTAGGACACTTGCTGGTCTGGACGGTGGCCCTGTTGGTGGCCCTGCCCTTCATCTGGATGGCCTATGCGGCCTTCATCCCGCCGGAGGCCGTGTTCAGCGGCAACATCTTTGGGCAGTTGGGCTTTAGCCTGGCCAACTTCGAGGTGCTGGGCCGGGGCGGTTTCTGGGAGGGTTTCTGGGGGCGCTTGCTGTTCTCGGTGCTCCTGACCGGCGGTGTGACCCTGCTTCAGCTCACCACCGGCTTTCTGGCGGCCTATGCCATCAAGGAGGGGGCCAAAATTTTGCCCTTTTTTCTGGTGTTGCTGGCAATTCCGGTGGAGCTGTTGCTGGTTCCCCTGTACGGCTTGCTGGTGGGCCTGCGGATACTGGACACCCTTTGGGCCCTGGTACTTCCCTTTGCGGCCAGTCCTTTCATCGTCTACCTGCTCTTTCAGGGGATGCGCACTGTACCGGAAGAACTGCTGGAAGCCGCCCGGCTGGACGGGGCCGGTCACCGGGTGCTGCTGACGCGCATCCTGCTGCCGCTTTTGCGCCCCCAACTGATAGCGGCAGGGGTGCTGGCCTTTGCCGCGCACTGGAACCTGGTGCTCTACCCCCGCATTGTGGCGGGCAGCAAGGAACTCCAGACCGTGCAGACCTGGATTACCGATTTGCAGCGGCAAAACCCCGCCGACTGGGGGCCGCTTTCGGCAGCCGCGCTGGCTGCAACTTTGCCCCTGGTCATTATCTACCTGCTCTACGAGCGGCGGATTGTGGAGACCTTTGAGGAAGGGCTCAAGGGCTGAGCGGCGGGGCCATCCGCAGAATTCTCTTAGCTGCAAAGTTCACATAGAGCCCTGGCCCCCAGCCCGCTTTAGTGCCTTGAACGCTTTTCTCATCCTGGGTATGGCAAACTGATGAGGGTTTGCCGAGGCAAACCGTGGAGGGTGATAGAGTTCATGCGTCTGTTGATGTTGCTGGTGGTGGGGTTGGGGCTAAGTTGGGCCCAACGCCCTGTGGAGATTCCCTTCTGGCACACCGCGGGGCCGCCCGGCCAGGAGGTGCTGGAGGGCATGATCCGCGAGTTCAATGCCTCGCAGCGGGAATACCGCATCGTGCCCAGCTTTGTGGGTGACTACCGCGAGGGGGGCCTGAAGCTCCTGGCGGCCCTGCGCTCGGGCGGGGCGCCGGTGCTGTTCCATGCCGAAATCTCTTTTCTGGGCCGGATGGTTCAGGACAACGTGGCCCTGCCCCTGGACGATTATCTGGGCAACCTGCCAAGTGACTTTTATCCGAGCTTTTTAGAGACCGGCAAGTTGCGGGGCCGTACCTTTGGGCTGCCGATTGGCCTGTCCATTCCGGTGTTTTTCTACAATGCCGACCAGTTTGCAGCCAGGGGCCTGGGGGCTCCGCGCACCTGGGACGAGGTGGCGGCGGCGGCCCAGCGCCTCACCACCCGCTCTGCCAAGGGTTACACGGTTTCCAGCGACATCTACAGCTTCAACGTGCTGGTGATGAGCCGGGGAGGTTCCATTGTCAACGGGCAGGGTCGCCCCGACTTCACCAACACCAAGGTGGTGGAGAGCCTTCAGTACTTACAGGATTTGGTGCAACGGAACATTGCCCAGAGCCGCAACATTGCCGAGGCGCAGTTCTCGGTGGCCGACTTCCTGCGCACCAAGACCTTCATGGGCATTGCGCCCATCACCATGTGGCCCCTCATTGAAAACCGGGCGCCCATTCCCTTCAGGTTGGGCGTGGCCGCAGTGCCTCGAGCAGAGGGCGGGAAGGTGCCGCTGGCCGGGGGTACGCTGGTGGTGCTTCGGGGGGCCAGCGAGCCGCAGGCGCGGGGAGCGGTGGCTTTCTGGCGTTACTTGATGGAACCGGCCAACATCGCCAGGTGGGTTCGGGCTACCTACTACATGCCCATGCGCCGGGCCGCCCAGCCCTTGCTGGAGGATTTCTACCGCGAGGACCCCCGCCGCCGGGTGGCTTTCAGCCAGGTAGAGCACGCCGACGTGTGGTTGCAAGACCCCGAGTTTACGGTCTGGTATAGCTTCCTGGAGGACGCCCTCGAGCGCGCCCTCAAAGGCAATGCCAACCCCCGGCAGGTGCTGGAAGAGGCCCAGCGCCGGGCTCTGGCGGTTGAGCGACGCTGAGCGATGGTTTCGGATTATCCCCGGCGAAGGCCGGGGTTTTTACTGGCTTGGCGACGATTGGCTGGCCCTGACCCCCGGCTGATGGCTGGATGGTTTTCTGATTGAGCGTAGAATAGAGCTACTCACGGGAGGAAGATGTGAAGCGCCTGCTTGCGTCGTTGGTTTTGCTCACTGGACTGGCCTCGGCCCAGACCGAAATCACGTTCTGGCACAGCATGGACGGCCCTGCCGAGCGGGCCATCAATCAGTTTGCCGCGGCCTTCAACGCCGCGCAGCGAACCTACCGGGTGACGCCCCGCCTGATCGGCGACTACCGCGAGGGCGAGACCCGGCTTCTGGCGGCCTTGCGCTCCGGGGGTGCGCCGGTAATGTTCCAGGCCGAGATTCTGCTCTTTCCGCGCCTGGTGGCCGAGGGGGTGGCGCTGCCGCTGGACGAGCTGGCTGCCACCCTGCCCAGGGCCTTCACCGACGACCTCTTTGAGGCGGCCTGGGACTATGGCCTGATCAACAACCGCCGCTATGGGCTGCCCTTCAACACCTCGACCCCAGTGCTCTTCTTCAATGAAAACCAGTTGCGGGCCAGGGGGCTCAAGGTGCCCGGCAACTGGCGGGAGTTCGAACAGGCCGCCAAGGGGCTCACCAGCCGCACGGCCAAGGGCTTCATCGCCCTCTCGGAGTCGTGGACGTTTGAGGCCCAGGTCACGAGCCGGGGCGGCAACCTGGTTACGGCCGATGGGCGGCCCAACTTTACCTCGCGCGAGGTGGTGGAGGCCCTCGAGTTCCTCCAGCGCCTGGGGCGCGACGGCAGCACCAGCGTGCGCAACCTCTCCGAGAGCTTTTTCGCCCAGACCGACTTTATCCGCACCAAGGGCATGATGGTGATGGCTTCGATTGCCAACTGGCCGGCAGCCGAGAACGCCTCCTTTGCTTTCAAGTTGGGGGTGGCCCCCATCCCCCGCGAGCCTGGCGGCAAGGTTCCGCTGGGCGGGGCCCAGCTGGTGGTGCTGCGCGGCGCCAGCCCTGAGCAACAGCGCGGGGCCTTCGAGTTCTGGCGCTTCCTGATGGAGCCCCAGAACATCAAGACCTGGGTGGAGGCCAGCTACTACGTGCCCTTGCGCAAGTCGGCCACGCCCCTTCTGGAAGCCTTCTACCGCGAGAACCCCTACCGCAAGGTGGCCTTCGAACAGGTGGCGGTGGCCCAGCCCCGTCCCCGGGTGCCGCAGTTCGCCATCTGGCGGAATTTCCTGGAGGAAGCCCTGGAAAAAGCCCTCAAGGGCAATGTGCCCGCCCGCCAGGCCCTCGAGGAGGCCCAGCGCAAGGCTGAGGCCGCACGCTGAAGCACGCCGCCCGGAAAAGCTTTTGGGAGCTCCTCCCAACGGCTGTTGCTGGTGCTGGGTCTGGGGGCCTTGTTCAAGGATATGGGGTGGGGGTGGGTCTCCAACACCCGCCTCCTACCCCCAAACCCCTGCTTCCTGCCTCACTGCTCCAAGAATATGCAAAGTATTCAAGCAACGTTGTAAGGGCTGGGCGCGATGAAGTACGGCCAGAAAAGATGAATTCCCGCACGGGTTTTCGTTTTTGTGACGCTTCGCTGACGCAGACCGGATATACCGAGAGGGTCGTGTTTTTTGCACAAGCTGTGCAAGGGAATGTGCAAGACTGTGGGTTTAGATGGGGGTTATGCGTCAATTCTTGGTGCAATTGGGGGTGCTGGTTTTGCTGGGAGGTATGGGTTGGTCGGCCTGGCAGTGGTTCGGATTTCTCCGACCTGGGCAGGACTTCAGGGCCTTGCAAAGCGCTGGAATTGTGCCTCTGCCCATCCTGCTCGAGCGAACGATTCGGCCCCCCAAAGCCCGGTGGGATGCGGCCACCCAGCGCCTCAAAGCGCAGCTTTTGGAGGCGGCCTACCGCCCCCTCGACCCCCGTGCCGCGGGAGAGGCCATCGTGCTCAACTACCACGATGTCTTTCCCAAGCGCAGCGCACAGAACGTCTGGTGGGACATCACGCCCCAGGAATTCGAGGCGCAGCTGGCCTGGCTCAAGTCCAGGGGGGCCCGCTTTATCAGTTTGGACGAACTCCGCCGCCACCTGACCCAGAACACCCCCCTGCCCAAAAATGCGGTGGCCCTGACCTTCGACGACAACCACCAGGGTTTTTACGACCACATCTACCCCATCTTGAAGCGCGAGAAAATCCCGGCGGCCATGTTCGTCCATACCGATTTTGTGGGGCGCAAAGGGCCCCGGGCCCGGATGGACTGGGCTACGCTGCGCACCCTGGACCGTGAGGGGCTGGTGACCATCGGCTCCCACACCGTCTCGCACCGCGACCTGACCCAGCTCCCGCTGGCTGAGCAGCGCCGCGAACTGCTGGAGTCCAAGTGGGCCCTCGAGCGCGAGCTGGGCCGCCCGGTGAGCTACATCGCCTATCCCGAAGGCAAGGCCGATGCCGTGACCCTCAAGCTGGCCCGAGAAGCGGGATACACCATGGGCTTCACCATTGATTGGCGCCTGCCGGGCGACTCGCCGGACATGCTGGCGGTGGGCCGCTACGTCCATACCCAGATGCCCCGGGCCTGGTACACCCTCAACCCCCAGGACAGGCCCCAGGCCCGCACCGGCATTGTGGAGCGCCGCTTGAAAGAGGCGCCGGTGCGTTTAGAGTACCGGCGCGACCTCGGGGTGCGCTGGGCTTTGGTCCGGGGCGGCAGGGCCGAGAGCAGGCTTTCGTCCTACCGCGAGAGCGTGCGCGACTTCGTCGAACAGGCCGGGGCGGTGGCGGGCATCAACGGTACTTTTTTTGCCGACCCCTACCTCAAAGCCCAGGACAACACCATGGTCGGGCCGGTGGTGGCCGCACCTCGGCGCTATTTCATTCCCGAGCGCAACCCCTATGTGCTCTACCGGATTGTGGAGCGACCCCTGGTGGCCTGGAACCGCGAACGCATCGTGTTTGTGCCGCTCAAGTTCGACATGAACCGGCCCGACTCGATTCGGCGCTTTATGCCCGACTTTACCGACCTATTCGTGGGTGGGGTCTGGATGGTGCGGGGCGGCAAGGCGGTCTGGCCCCTCAAAAACCCGCCTTCCGACCACTGGGAGCCCCGCCCCCGGGTGTTTTTTGGCTATGCCCAGGGCGAGCCGGTACTGGGGGCTTCGCTTCAGCCGGTGAGCACCGCCCTGCTGGCCCGCATGGCGGCTGCGGCGGGGGTGGAGGAGGCGGTATTGCTGGACTCGGGCTACTCGACCTCGCTGGTGTACCAGGGTCGGCTGATCGCGGTGGGCCGACGCTGGGAGGGGGTGCCCAGCCGCCCGGTGCCCCATGCCATTGTGCTACACGGGGCGCTCGAGCAGGCCCAAGACCCGGCTGCGACCAGGCGAAACTAGTCCAGGGCCCCGGCGGGGGGCGAACCTACCCCCTGCCCCCAAACCCCTCCGGCCTTCAGGCAAAGATTCGGCGGTTGTGGCGGGCGAATCCAAGGCTACAGAATGGCGTCTATCTTGCCCTTGGGCCGCGCCAGCACCGCGCCTTTCTCGGTGATGACGATGGGCCGCTGAATCAGGATGGGGTGCTCGCACATGGCCTCCAGGATGGCCTCCTCGGAAGCTCCGTGGTAGAGGCCCAGCTCCTCGCCTTTTTTCTCGCCGGGGCGCAGCAATTCCGAGGGTTTCAGCTGGAGTTGTTTGAGCACCGCCTCGAGACGGGCCCTGCCGGGTTTTTCCTTCATGTAGAGGTACACCTCGGGCTCCAGGCCCTTGGACTCGAGGTATTCCAAAGCCCCCCTGGAGGAGCCGCAGGAGGTATGGTGCCAGATCACAACCTTCGACATACCCTCAGGTTAGCCGGCTTTGGTCAGAGCAAGGGTGGCTTTGGCTCACGTTGCTTCCTGGGGTCTTTTTCTGCGGCTGCCGTGCTTGTGCAAAATTTGGGCCGTCTGGGCCTGGGCCTCTGGGGTCTGGCGGGCGCGGTAGAGCCTCGCCAGGGCGGCCCGGCTGGCCTGGGCGTGGGCCACGATGGGCAGGGGGTAGCTTTGGCCGGGCTCGAAGCCGTAGAGCAGCTGGAGCATGGGGGGCAGCTTCCAGGGGGTGAACAGGTACTCCAGGGGCAGGCTTTCCAGCTCCGGAACCCAGCGCCGGATGAAGACCCCCTGGGGGTCGAGGGTCTGGGCTTGCAGGGTGGGGTTGTAGACCCGCAGGGTGTTGATGCCGGTGGTGCCGGCCTGCATCTGGAGCTGCGGGTAGTGGATGCCCGGCTCGTAGTCGGCGAAAAGGCGGGCTAGGTGGAGCCCCGGTTCCCGCCAGTGGAGCCAGAGGTCGTAGGCGGCAAAACTGACCAGCATGGCCCGCATCCGGAAGTTGAGCCAGCCGGTGGCCTGCAAGGCCCGCATGCAGGCATCCACCAGCGGGTAGCCGGTGCGCCCCTCGGCCCAGGCGGCCATTTTGTCCGGGTCGAAGGCTGGCTCGCGCAGGCCATCCAGGGCTTTGAGCAGGTTCTGCTCCTCCAGGCCTGGCTCGTCCTCGAGCTTCTGGGTGAAATGGTCGCGCCACTGCAAGCGGGAACGAAAGGCTTGCAGGCTGCGGGCCCAGCTTGGGGGGGCTTTGGCCAGCGCCCGCTGGGTGGCCTGGAATACCTGCCGCAGCGAGAGGTTGCCATAGGCTAAGTAAACAGAAAGCCTCGAGCTGGCCTCCCAGGCCGAAAGGGGGCTGGAGATGCCCTTTAGATACCCCCGGCTGCGCCGGTAGAGGAAGTCTTCCAGCACCTGCCAGCCGGCCTTTTCGCCCATCGGCTGCTGCTCGGTTCGCAGGTCGGGGGGCAGGCCCATTTCCTGATGGCTGGGGATGGAACCCGGTTCAATCTCGAGCGCGCGCAGAGACAGGGGCGGGTCCATGAGGGGCTGGCCCATGAAGGCCTCCCAGCGCGCGGCCCACTCGTCGCGGCTTTTGAGCCTGCGGAACACGCCAGAACCCGGCAGCTCGTAAAACGCAATGCCATTGCTGCGAAGGTAGCGCCGAACCTGCTGGTCGCGCCGGTAGGAGAGCAGGTTGCCGGTTTCCTGGTGGGCCCAGACCGCCTCCAGGTGAAAGTGCTGGCTCAGGGCCTCGAGCACCTCCACCACCTCGCCCACCCGCACCACCAGGGGCTGGCCGAGGCGGGAGAGCGCAGTGCGCAGGTGCAGTAGGCTCTGGCGAATGCAGGTGTAGTGCCGCGCGGAAAAATCGGGGGCCTGGATGAGCGAGGGCTCGAGCACGTAAAGCGGCAGGACTGCCCCGCGCCGGCTGGCCGCCCACAAAGGCGCGTGGTCGTGAACCCGCAGGTCGCGTTTGAACCACACCACCTGCACCCGCTCCATGGCTGGAGTTTAGGCGCTTTGGGCGGGGGCAAAGGTGGCCTTGGGCCAGATGTGGCCGGGCTAAAGCTCTTCGGCCAGCAGCGCCTCCCAGCTTTGCTGCCGCCGGATGACTTCCCAGTTTTGCCCGTCCCACAACAGCTCGGCGGGGCGGGGGGTGTCGAGGTAGTTGCTGCTCATGCTGCTGGCGTAGGCCCCGCCCAGCAGAATGGCCAGCAGGTCGCCCTCCTTGGGTTCGGGGAGGGTTACGTCCCGCGCCAGCACGTCCCCCGACTCGCAGGCCGGGCCGGCCAGGTCGTAGGTTTCCTTGAGGGGGCTTTTGTAAAGGGGCTCCACCGGGTGCATGGCCCCATAGAGCATGGGCCGGATCAGCTGGCTCATGCCCGCGTCAATGAGCAGGTAATTGCGCCGGGTGCGCTTGACACCCCAGCAGCGCGTGACCAGCACCCCGGCCTCGGCGACCAGGTAGCGGCCCGGCTCGAGCCAAAGCTCGGCGCTGTGCTGGCGGGCCAGCGCAACGGCCTGGGCCCCTAGCTCGCCGAGGTCGAGGCCCAGCCCAAAACCGCCCCCCAGGTTCATCACCTGAAAGGGGCCGTGGGTTTGGTAGAGCTTGTCCATCACCCTGAAGCCCGCCTGGTAGTCCTGGGGGTGCTCGAGGGCCGACCCCAGGTGAAGGTGCAGGCCCAGCACTTCCAGGCGGCTCCGGCGGGCTAGCTCGAGGGCCGTCCCTATCTCTTCGGGCAGGATGCCAAACTTGCTCTCGCCGCGCCCGGTGGCCAGGTGGTCGTGGGTGGCCACGGGCAGATCGGGGTTGACCCGCAAGAGCACCCGGGCTTTGGGCAGCGTCTTGATGGCCCGCCTCAGATCGGCCAGGGAGTCGAGGCCCAGCATGGGGAGGCCAGCTCGGCTCAGCTCCTCGAGCACCGCCGGGGTCTTCAAAGGCCCGTTGAGCAGCACCTCGTTGCGCTGGAAACCGGCTTTGTAAGCCCGCAACACCTCACCCAGGCTGACCGCTTCCACAAAAACCCCCCGCTCCAAAAGCCGCCGCAACAGACCCAGGCGGGGGTTGGCCTTCATGGCATAAAAAATCTCAGCGCCCGGAAAGGCTTTTTGCAAACGCTCCAGCTGCCTGAGCACAACCGCCAGGTCGTAAGCGTAAAAAGGGGTTGGGAAGTGGCGAGCGGCTTCCCGGAGCGCTTCCCTGAATTCGGGTCGCAGGGCAGTGTAGGATTGGGACATGCTCATTGGTGTGACCCCTCAATCGCGCAGCACGGAAGGCCTGTTTCGGACCAGGATCTGGGGCCTGCTCGAGCCCTACATCCGGGCCCTGGAAAGCCAGGGTGCGAGCATTGTAATCCTTCCCCCCCAGGCCGGCGATAGGCTGCCTGCCCTTGTGCAGCAACTCGACGGGGTCTTGCTGCCGGGGGGCGTGGATGTAGACCCTGCGCACTTTGGCGAGGAGCCCCTTCCCGAGCTGGGCGAGGTCAGCCCCGAGCGCGATGCCCTCGAGCTGTTGGTGGCCCGCTATACGGCCCAGCGGGGCATCCCCACCCTGGGGGTTTGCCGGGGGGTGCAGGTGATGAACGTGGCGCTGGGCGGTAGCCTCTACCAGGACCTGCCGGCCCAGGGCTTCCGCGCAATACAGCACTACCAGAAAGCCGAGCCGCCGGTGCTGGCCCACAGCCTCGAGCAAACCGGCCCGAGCCCACTGAACCGGCTGTTTGGGTCTCGCTTCCGGGTGAACTCGTACCACCACCAGGCCCTCAAAGACCTGGCCCCCGGGTTGCGTGCGGTTGCTAGCGCGCCCGACGGTATCGTGGAAGCGGTGGTGCTGGAGGGCCACCCCTTCTACCTGGGGGTCCAGTGGCACCCCGAGCTGCTCCCGGAGCAGTGGGGTATTTTCGGGGCGCTGGTGGCGGCTGCGGCCAAGCAACCGGTTGGCTAGAGCGCTCTTCACATATTGTGAGCCATTCGAGTTCGAGAAAGCCTGGTTTTGAACAGAACAGTGGCCGCCTGGAAACTCGAACACATGCGTCTCGGCCCAGATGAATTGTCGTTTTCGTGGGCGGCCACGTCTGTGAAGAGCGCGATAGGGGCCGTAAAGATGCTCGCATATGGCCTGTTGCGTGGCGCTCAACGGGCAAGTGTCCAGGATTGAATACCGACCAGATTCGGCGGAAGGTTCTGGGGTATTGTTTTGGCTCCCTGCCTCTATGAGAGCCACGCTCAGGGATGTTTGCCTGCTGAATGCGATTCCGACAAAAACTGAAGGAACCTTAACTTGGCTGTGAGGATTTCTTAATGCTGTTTTGAACCACCCTACTTTTTTGTGCACTATACACTAGGTCTGGTGGCGGTATCCTATGGTTTTATCCGGAGGTCAGGTGTCGCTGTATCAGACTCTCAGTAGGTCCCTCGAGCCCATGCTCGGTGAGCGCACTCGGATGGTGCTGGAGGAGGGGGTGCGCCGGCTGGGTATCAGCCCGGATAAGCTCGATGCCTCGCAGGCCGAGGTTATTCTCAAGCGCCTGGTTTACCGGGAGCTTCAGACCAAGATGAGCCCCAACGCGGCCCGCAGCCGAATAGAAGAGATGCTCAAGGAGCTGGGCATTGGCGGCGAGAACGGCGCCGGGGCAGGCGCGGGCAAGCTGTCGGCGCACGCCAGGAGCGTACTGGCCGACCTCGAGGCCGGCCTCAAGCGCTTTAGCCTGTACCTCGACTGGCCCGAGGTGGGGCGTTTGCGCGGTCTGATCAACGTGATCAAGCAAGACCCCGAGGCCTCGGCGGCGCGGGCCTTGCTGCGCGAAGGACAGGAGGTGCTGGCTCAGCTCGAGGAGAGGCTCCAGGCGGCCCTGTTGCGCCAGACCCGCGACATTGCCGAACTCGAGCTATCCCTGCAGCGGGTGCAAAGCGTGGGCGGCCCCAAGGTGCGCCGGCTGGAAAGCCTCATTCGCCAGATTCAGGAGGCCCACGCCCAGGAAACCCTGGCCTCCGCGGAAGTCGAGCGGGCCCGGGCCCTGGCCGCCGATATGCGCAAGCTGGTCGAATCCTCGGTGGTGCAGAACCCCACCAGCGAAACGGCCATTACCCTCGACACCATCGAAGACATCCCGGCGGTGGATCGGCCCACCGAGCCCCAGGTGGTGCTCAAAGACCCCACCATCGAAGCGCCCGCGGTGGTAGACCGAGCCTCCGATGGCTTCGACGATGAAGCCCTGGTGCTTGACCTCGACTTCGATGCCCTCACCGCCGAGCAGCAGTCGCGCATCCGCGAGATTGACGTGGCCGAGGACGCACGGCACCTGGAGGCGCTCAGGGAGCGCTATGCGGCGGTGCTGAGCCTCCCCAAAATTGCCGGTGAACTGGCGGCCTTGCAGGCCGAGTTGCAGGCCGGAAATCCGCTGGGCGAGCGCCTGGGCGCTTTTGGCGAGTTGCTCAAGGTCACCCATGCCGAGGCCCTGGCCGAAGCGCGGGTTCGCTACGAATGGTTGGCCGACCGGCTGGGCCGCCTCGAGCTGCCCCTCGACAAGACCGCTCCGGTGCAGGCCCGGCTGGCGGTGGTTCTGGAAACCTTGCACGCCGGCGGGATACCCCCCGAACTGGCCGAGCTCGAGCGGGCGGTGGAGGGCCTCGAGGCCGAAGAAAAAGCCAGCCGCGAGATTCGTGAGCGCCGGGCCCGCCTCGAGCATGCCCTGGCCACCCTGCGCACCGAAGCCGAGCACGCCCTCTCGCCCTACCGGGGTCATCCGCTGGTGGAGTCGTTCATGCAGGCCCTGGCCGGGCTGGACATCTCCGAGTCCTCGCTCCAGACCCTGCGCCAGGAGCTCTCCGAACTGCTGTCGCAGCTGGCCCGCGAGCGCGAGGAGGAGAGCCTCAAGCGGATGGGCCTGCGGGCCTCGGTGCAGGCCCTGCCCGCGCTGGAGCCGCTCGATTCGGAAAGGCAGCGCCTGATACAACAGATTGAGCAGGGGAGCGGGAGCCTGGTTGAACTCGAGCGGGCCGTGGGCCAGCTGGTGGACAAAGCCAGAGGGCTGGTGGCCAGCAGGCTGGAGGCCCTCGAGTCGCGCATTCGCCACCTCGAGCAAACCCTCAAAGAGTCGCTCATCGAGCTGAAGCAGCCCTTGCAGACTGCTCGCGAAGCCCTGGCTCAGGGCCGCATAGCCGACCCTGCTCCCCTGGAGCGAGCCCTCGGCGAGCTGATTGCCGCCCGGAGGGCCGCAATAGCCGAGGAGCTCTCGCGCTACGAGATGGCGGCCCGCAGCATGAGGGGCCTGGGGGGCGAAGAACTCGAGGACAAGGTAGCCCAGGCCCGGGCCTACCTCCAGGCCGGTGAGCTGCCCGACCTGACCGAGATTCACGCTTTGCTGGGCCGGCTGCGCCGCGCCCAGGAAACCCTGCGGGCCGAGCTGGGGGGGCGCATTGCTGCTTTGCTCGAGGCCTACAACGCTCACAAAAGCGTGGGTGGCGAGACTGCCCTGCGGCTCAAGCCCCTCTGCGACTTTCTGCAATCGGCCTCCGAACGGCTCCCTCGCCTGGGGGTGAGCAGCTTGCTTGAGGTGCGCCGGGCCCTCGAGGAGGCCGAACGGCTGGAAGCCCAGCTTGCCCAGGAGCATGCCGCTGCCCAGAGCCTGCTGCAAGAGCTTAAAGGGGCCGACCTCGAGTCCTTGCTGGATGTGTTTGAGCCCTCCACCCAGGTGAGCGCCCCCGCCTCGCCCGAACCGGCCCCACCCACCCCTGCGCCCGTTGAGGCTTCCGTCCACGCTGAAGTGCTCGACCCATTTCAGATCCGGGGGGTGGAGGCGGTGGCCCTGATCGAAGCGGGTCAGGTAGTCGCCGGAAGCCTGCCTTTTGCTTCCAGCAGTGCCCAGATGGTCTTCGACGACCTTCTGAACCTGGCCCGTGAACTGACCGGGCAGTCGGCCCAGCTATCGGTCATCTCGCTGCCGCAGTGGGTGCTGGTGCTGGTGCCCCTCAAGCAAAAAGGTCTGGTGGTTCTGGCCGAAAAAGCCCTGCTCTCGCGTCTGCTGGCGCTTATCGAACGGCAGCGGGATGCGCTGGAAGCGCTCTAGCTTTCCCATAGCGGATTCGGTCTGTGCGGAACCCTTCGGTGGCCCACCAATTGTGGGCCTACCAGCAACTTTGAAACACAAGGTGGGAGGCGATGGGTCGTGGCTTTACGCGACTAGTACCGACTTCAGGCATACAAGCGACTTTCAGACAGGGTGAGGGTGGATGGTGGGAGGTCGGGAGTGGGTAGGGGTCTCCAACATCTGCCCCCAAACCCCCGCTGCCCTGCCTCACCGCTACCCACCAGTTTGCGAGTCGTTCAAGCAAAACTGCTCCAACTCGAGCGAAGGAAGTGACCTCGGGTTCAGAAAGACCGCTCGGCCAGAAGCCACCTTTTGACGGTTTTTGTGGAACTTTTGACCTGCACCCAGCTTCCAGCCCTCGCGTAGTATGCTGGCCTTTGTGACTGCCGAAACGCGGCGTGAGATATTCAAAATTGCCTTGCCGGTGAGCCTCGAGTCCACCGTTCAACTGGCCCTGGGCTTCGTCAACCAGGTGATTGTGGGCACCCTGGGTACCGCGACCATTGCAGCGGTGGGTCTGGCCAACAATCTGCTGTTTATCGGCATTCTGTGCCTGAACACCCTGGGGGCAGGTTGCGCCATACTGGCCAGCCGGGCCCGGGGCCGGGGCGATGAGGCCCAGGTGCGGCGCATTGTGGGCTTCTTCATCGGCTTTTCGCTAATCCTGGCGCTCTTGCTGGCCCTGCCGCTGGGGCTGGGGGCCACCCCTTTCTTGAAAGGGGTAGGCGCCAATCCGGAAATCACGTCTATCGGCGGGCCCTATCTCTCACTGGTGGCGCTTTCCTTGCCCCTCATCACCCTGAGCGTGGTGAGCAGTGCGGCTTTTCGCAGCATCGGCAGGGCACGGATTCCAATGCTGGTGACCATTCCGGCCATCGCCCTGATACCCCTGTTGTCGTGGGTGTTGGTGTTTCCCCTGGAGATGGGGGCGGTGGGGGCGGCAGTGGCCGCGCTGGTGGCGCAGGGGGTGCGGGCGTTGGCGCTGCTTTGGCTGCTCTTTGGAAGCCGCTGGGGTCTGCGCTGGGCCTGGCCCGACCTTGGGCAGGCCCAATGCCTGCTGCGCGAGGCCGTGCCACTGGTGCTGCCGCTCTTCATAACCGAGGTGGTCTTTAGCGGTGGGGTGTTCTTGTTTGCCCTGTTGTTTGAGCGCCTGGGAACCCAGGAGCTGGCGGTGTTTCAGATTGTGAGCAACCTCGAGATGGTCTTTATCACCGCCTCGGCTGGCCTGCACTTTGCGGCCACGGTGCTGGTCGCCCAGGCCATTGGCCGGGCCGATTCCCCTGGGGTCTGGGGGGTGTCGCGGCTCATCTGGCGCATCGGCCTGGTTTCGGCGGCCATCTTCGGACTGGTTTTTGCCCTGTTTGCCTTCTTGCTGCCCCTGCTCTACCCCAATACCACCCCCCAGGTGCAGCAGTGGGCCTTCTGGGCAGTCATCCTCAACGCCCTATTCCAGCCGGTCAAGGTCTCCAACTTCATTTTTTTTGGCACCCTGGCCAGCGGGGGCGACACCCGATTTTTGCTGCTCTCCGATTTTGTGACGGTGTTCTTGGTCGGGCTGCCCCTGGCCTGGTTGTTGGCTTTTCCTCTGGGGTTGGGGCTGTGGGGCATTTTCCTGGGGCGGCTCCTGGGCGAGGAGACCGTGCGGGTCGCCATGTTTGTGTGGCGTTACCGGGGCGGGCAGTGGTTCCGGCTCGAGGCCAAGGCCAGCCCTGTGGCTACCGATTAGAGCGCTCTTCGCATATTTGGAGCCATTCGACTATAAGAAAGCTTTGCCCTGGACAGAACAGTGGCGGCCTGGATGGGCGGTCAGGTCTGCTGCGCAGGCAAAGATTGCTTTAGTGGGAACCAGGCGAGGGGCATTGTTCGGATGTGCCGGCCCCTTGACTGCCCTGTGCCCGATATTCCCGTAAGACCCGAACGTTTTTTTGTCTGGAATGAAAAAATCCGTATTATACTGAGGAGCAATGCGGGCGCGTTCGTACCTCTTCACGCTCTACATGGAATACCTGTACCCTGAGAACCGGGCCTGGGTGGGGGACTTGATTCGCTGGATGGAGCTGTTGGAGTTTAGCGAACCGGCGGTGCGCGCCGCGGTATCGCGGAGCGTCAAGCGTGGCTGGATTATCCCGGAGAAGGACGGACGACGGGCCTACTACCGCCTCTCGCCCCGCGTGGCCTGGCAGGTTGAGAACGTGCGGGAGCGGCTCTACACCTACGGCGCTCCCTGGGACGGGAAATGGCGCCTTCTGGTCTATGCCGTGCCGGAGGCCAAACGCACGGTGCGGGATCGGTTTCGCAACGAGTTGATTCTGCTGGGCTTCGGGACGCCTGCACCGGGGGTCTGGATCAGCCCCAACGGTTCGCTGGAAGCCGCACGGGATCTGGTGGGCTTTTATGGTCTGCAAAGCTATGTGGAGCTTTTTCAGGCCGAGCGCTTTTCCAGCACGCCGCCCCTCGAGCTCATCGAAAAATCGTTCAACCTCAAAGCGGCCCAGGCCCGCTACCGGGCCTTTCTGGCCCAACAGCAGAACCGCCCCAAGAATGCCGAGGAAGCCTTCGTGCGCCTGACCCACATGATTCACCAGGCCCGCAAAAACCTCTTCCTTGACCCCGGCCTGCCGCCCGAGCTGACCCCGCCGGGCTTCCTGGGGCAGCGGGCCAAGGAGCAGTTTTTGGAGCTGTACGACCTTCTTTCCAAGCAGGCCAGACCCCTGTTCTCGAAGGGCTCAGCCGCTGCCGATTGAGGCTGGCCCAAGCGCGGCCTACAAGCGCACCGAGCGGAGGCGCTCCAGAAAATCGTGCACAATGTTGCCGGTTACGCCCCAGATATCGTAGCCCCGCCAGGGATAGTGCCAGACCCTGCGCCGTAGCGTTCCATCGAGCTCGGAAAACTCCCCACCCAAACCCCGTGGAAAGCGGTTTGTGGGCGGAGGGATGCGTTCTTCGGCGTAGGCGGGGGCCGCCAGGAGTTCTTCAATCGGCACCCAAAGCAAGGCATCTACTTCCTCCGGGTTGGGTTGCAAACGAGGCTCCTGGGTAATGCGGCCCAGCAAGGGAAACACCCGGTAGCCAAAGGGCGAGAGGGTGGGGTTCAGGTGTCCCAGTATTTCGACGTGCGCAGGGTTCAGACCCACCTCTTCCCAGGCTTCCCGCAAGGCCGCCCCCTCGGCGCTTTCGCCGTCGTCAAAGCGGCCCCCAGGAAAGCTAATCTGAGCGGCATGGTGTGGAAGATGGGCGCTGCGGACGGTGAACAGGAGCTTTCCTTCCCATACCGGCAACAAAACCGCGGCGTCCACGAACCCCTCGGGGCGCTGCATTTCCTGTGGCGGGCGGGAGACCGCAGCTTTGAGAATCTCAGATTTCATACGAACCTTCCAGCAACCTTTTGCGCTGCTGTCCCGGGCCAGCCCCCGCCACCAAGGGTTCGGAGGCCCCTTGGCGTATTTTCGTTCATACAGGGCCGAACATCTGTGGCTTATCGCGCTCTTCACAGACGGGGCCGCCCACGAGAACGAGAAGGGACAAAGAGACGTGCCTCACCTCGGTGAGGTACGCTTGTCTGCGTTGCCTCTGGGCCGAGACGCATGTGTTCGAGTTTCCAGGCCGCCGCTGTTCAGAACCAGGCTTTCTCGAACTCGAGTGGCTCACAATATGCGTAGGGCGCTCTATTACCCATCACCAACTTCTTGCGAACACCGTTCCTCGCAAACTTCGCGCAGCAACACCTCTGGGTTTACCTTTTCCTGGCGACACCAGGCCACCATCTGCCATAGCGCCTCCCCCAGGCGGCCCTGCTGGATGGCCTCGATCAGCTCGGCCTTGCCGTTATAGGGGGTGCCCAGCTTTTTCTGGATTTCGGCGGCCCTGGCCAGGGCCCCCAGGCTGCGTGGCACCTGGTCGCACAGCGATTGGGCAGGCTTGCCCTCGGCAGCTTTGATGGCGTTCCAGTTGGCGGTCACGGCCTCGGGGGTATCGGCCCTGGCATCGCCGAACACGTGGGGGTGCCGCCGGATCAGCTTGTCCACGATGTGCTGTTCGACCTCGAGGTAGCTAAAACTGCCCTCCTGTTCGGCAATTACCGAATGAAAGGCCACCTGCAACAGCACGTCCCCCAGCTCCTCGGCCATCTCCTGGGGGTGGCCCCGACCGATGGCATCCACGGCTTCGGCGGCCTCCTCGAGCAGATAAGGCCGGAGGCTTTGATGGGTTTGTGCTCTGTCCCAGGGGCAGCCATCGGGTGCCCGAAGGCGGCGCATAACCTCTAATAAACGTTCCATGCCCTATAGCCTAGCGGGTTTTGCATTGTGGCCTATGCCTTTCGGATGAGACGCCACAGCAGGAAGCCTCCCATCCAGGAGCATCCGACCAGAATCAGGCTCAATAGATCAACCGGCGCCGTATCGCCCAGAGCCAGACCTTGGGCGCTGGGGTAGGGAAGACCGGTGGTGCGCGTGAGAATGAACAAGAGCGTGACCAGGCCCACCAGCCAGACCCCGGCTCGGTAGCTTCCGGCCTCCATGCTTGCGGGCATCTCGAGCAGGCGGGCCAGCAACAAGAACCCCCCGTACATTAGCTGAAAACCTAACAGCATCATGAACATCACGGCATACCAGAAACCGGCCCCCTGAAGCCCCAGCGGGGTATCGTTGCCGAACAACTCGCCGCACAGCCCTCCCCCCAAAAAAGTGTTGCCCATGCCCAGCAGTTGCAGGAAAAAAGGGGCCATCAGCAAGGCGGCAGCCCAGCGACTCTCAGCAGCGGAAAAGGTACCTGATTCTTTTCCCATCGTAACCCACCTCATGCTGAAAGAAGTTGGGGATGTTGTAAAGTGACGTGGCCTGGATTCAGCTCCAGGGACATTTGCCTCGAGTGGGTTGTTTAGGTTGAGGGGGGTTTTTGAGGGTTCCAGACTGGGCCCTGCGGAGCCAAAGATGCCACGTCGTGCCTTATGGATTACTTTGCTGGCTGGTTTGCCTTTGCTGCTGGCGGTCATTGCGTTTGTTCTCTCGCGCGATACCTACCAGCCCTACGGAACCCGCCTTCTGAACATCCGTCCGGTGGAGGCCAACCAGTTCAGCCTGACCGCCCACGATGGTTCAACCAAGAGCCTGAGCGATTTCCGGGGCAAGGTGGTTCTGATTTTCTTCGGTTTTGTGAACTGTCCCGACGTGTGCCCTACGACCCTGCTCGAGCTCGCCAAGGTCTACAAAGCCCTGACCCCCCCCGAGCAGGCGCGGGTTCAGGTTCTCCTGATCTCGGTAGACCCCGAACGCGACACCAAAGAAAAGCTCAGGGATTATGTGACCTTTTTCGCCCCCACTTTCCTGGGCCTGACCGGGACGCCCGAACAGATTGCCCAGGTGGCCAAAAAGTACGGGGTCTTTTACCAGAAGTCCCAAATTAAGTCGGCTACCGAGTACAACGTGGACCACACCGCCACCGTGTTTGCCCTGGACCCCAAAGGACAGTTGCGCCTCGTATATGGCAACGGCAAGGTCGCCGAGACCGCGCGGGTGGTCGAGGACGTGCGCTGGTTGCTGCGCAATTAGAGCACGCTTCACTTTTCCATTCGACTTCAAGAAAGCTTCGTCCTGGACAGAACAGAAACCGCCGGGAAACTCGAAACCCCGTGAGCCGGGCCCGGCCCACGCCTGGGTGTGTAACCTGCGCCCTGGCCCCGACGCACTCTCGTTTTCGTGGGCGGCCACGTCTGTGAAGAGCGTGATGGCCCTTCGGCAGCGCCCCTCGGGCCGTGGCGGGGTGGCTCGTCGCCCATGCCGGGCAGGGGGCCAAGAAACACGACCCTGGCCGTTTTGTGAACATAGCCAAATATCTGCCTCGAGTTCAGTTCCAGACTGCGATTCCGGCCCCTTGATTAACTCGCAACACCCGTATATACTTCTAGGGTTGCGTTGCCTCAGGCCAGCCCCGGCCCTGAGGTCACATCGGTTGCGCTCACGGGAAATCCCTCGCGCACAGCGATTCTTGAGAATCCAGGGGCGAACTCCGGGCTTCGGCCTGATTCGCTTCTCGACGGGAACCCCGCACCGAGCGCAGCGCAAATACGCAGAACTCTGTGTGGGGTTTTCGGTTTTGAGAGAAGTCTAGTCGAACGAAAGGATGTGATTACACTGCCAACCATCAACCAACTCCTCCGTAAAGGCCGCGCTCCCGTGATCAAGAAGAGCAAAGTGCCTGCCCTGAAGGGAAGCCCCTTCCGCAAAGGGGTCTGCACCGTGGTGCGTACCGTCACCCCCAAGAAGCCCAACTCGGCGCTGCGCAAGGTGGCCAAGGTGCGCCTCTCGAGCCAGTACGAGGTCACCGCGTATATCCCCGGCGAGGGCCACAACCTCCAGGAGCACTCGGTGGTGCTCATTCGCGGGGGTCGTGTGAAAGATCTGCCGGGGGTGCGCTACCACATCGTGCGGGGTATCTACGACACCCAGGGCGTGAAAGACCGCAAGAAGAGCCGCTCCAAGTATGGCGCCAAACGGCCCAAGGCCGACGCCAAGGGTGCGGCTGCGAAGGGTAAGAAGTAGGTGAGTTATGTCGCGGAGAAGACAAGCCGAAGTTCGTCAACTCGAGCCCGACCATCTTTATGGCGATGTGGTGGTCACCGCGCTCATCAACCGCATGATGCGGGACGGCAAGAAGAACCTGGCCGCCCGAATTTTCAAGGACGCCTGTGAAATCATCCAGGAGAAGAGCGGCCAGGAGCCCCTCAAGGTTTTCAAGGCGGCTCTGGACAACGTGCGTCCCCGCGTGGAGGTGCGCAGCCGCCGGGTGGGCGGGGCCAACTACCAGGTGCCGGTCGAGGTTTCGCCCCGCCGCCAGCAGACCCTGGCCATTCGCTGGATTGTGACCGCCTTCAATAACCGCAGCGAGCGCGAGGCCCACCAGCGTCTGGCTGCCGAGCTTCTCGAGGCTGCCGAGGGCAAAGGCGGCGCGGTCAAGAAGAAGGAAGATGTAGAGCGTATGGCCGAAGCCAACCGAGCCTACGCCCACTACCGGTGGTGAGTATGTCCGTCAAGACAGGTTTTGACCTAAAACTCTTCCGCAACATCGGGATTGCCGCGCACATTGACGCGGGCAAGACCACGACCACCGAGCGCATCCTCTACTACACCGGGCGCATCCACAAGATTGGCGAGGTGCACGAAGGTGCGGCCACCATGGACTGGATGGAGCAGGAGCGCGAGCGGGGCATCACCATCACGGCGGCGGTCACCACCGCCAACTGGAAGCACAGCAAGACCGGGGTGGAGCACCGCATCAACATCATCGACACCCCCGGCCACGTGGACTTCACCATCGAAGTAGAGCGCTCTATGCGCGTGCTGGACGGGGCGGTGGCGGTGTTCGATGCCTCGCAGGGGGTGGAGCCCCAGTCCGAAACGGTCTGGCGTCAGGCCGACAAGTACCGCGTGCCCCGGGTGGCTTTCGCCAACAAGATGGACAAGACCGGGGCCGACATCTGGCTGGTGGTCAACACCATGAAAGAACGCCTGGGGGCCAGGCCGGTGCTGATGCAGCTGCCCATCGGGCGCGAGGACACCTTCAAGGGCATCATTGACGTGTTGCGTCAGAAGGCCTACCTCTACGGCAACGACCTCGGCACCGACATCAAAGAGGTCGAAATCCCCGAGGACATGAAGGCCCAGGCCGCCGAGTACTACGAGAAGCTGGTCGAAGCCGCAGCCGACTACGACGAAAACATCATGATGAAGTTCCTCGAGGGGGAAAAGCCCACCGAAGAGGAGCTGATCCGGGCCATCCGCAAGGGCACCATTGCCATTGAAATCTTCCCGGTTTTCCTGGGCTCGGCCCTGAAGAACAAGGGGGTGCAGCTCCTCCTGGACGGTGTGGTGGACTTCCTGCCCTCGCCCCTCGACATTCCCCCCATCAAGGGCAAGACCGACAACGGCGAAGAGGTGGAGCGCCCCGCCGACCCCAACGGGCCGCTGGCGGCTCTGGCCTTCAAAATTATGGCCGACCCCTACGTGGGCCGTCTGACCTTCATCCGGGTTTACTCGGGCACCCTCAAGTCGGGCTCCTATGTGCAGAACACCACCAAGGGCAAGAAGGAGCGAGTGGCCCGCCTGCTCCAGATGCACGCCAACCACCGCGAAGAGGTGGAAGAACTGCGGGCCGGCGAGCTCGGTGCGGTGGTGGGCCTCAAGGAAACCATCACCGGTGACTCGCTGGTCGGTGATGGGGACGAGCCGATTGTCCTCGAGTCCATCGAGGTGCCGGAGCCGGTGATTGACCTGGCCATCGAGCCCAAAACCAAGGCCGACCAGGACAAGCTGGGCGTGGCCCTGTCGCGCCTGGGCGAGGAAGACCCCACCTTCCGGGTCTCCACCGACCCCGAGACCGGCCAGACCATCATCTCCGGGATGGGCGAGCTGCACCTGGAAATCATCGTGGATCGGCTCAAGCGGGAGTTCAAGGTGGACGCCAACGTGGGCAAGCCCCAGGTGGCCTACCGCGAGACCATCACCCGCCCGGTGGACGTGGAGGGCAAGTTTGTGCGCCAGTCCGGCGGTCGCGGTCAGTACGGCCACGTCAAGATCAAGGCCGAACCCCTGGGCCGTGGCTCGGGCTTCGAGTTTGTCAACGCCATTGTGGGTGGGGTGGTTCCCCGCGAGTACATCCCGGCGGTGCAAAAGGGCATCGAAGAGGCCATGCAGTCGGGGCCCCTGACCGGTTTCCCCATTGTGGACTTGAAGGTCACCCTCTACGACGGCAGCTACCACGAGGTGGACTCCTCCGAGATGGCCTTCAAGATTGCCGGTTCCATGGCCATCAAGGAGGCCATCGAGAAGGGCGGCGCGGCCATCCTCGAGCCCATCATGCGGGTCGAGGTGATCACCCCCGAGGAGTTCTTGGGCTCCATCATCGGCGACCTGAATAGCCGCCGGGGCCAGATCCAGGGCATGGAAGAGCGCGGCAACGCGCGGCTGGTGCGGGCCTTTGTGCCGCTGGCCGAGATGTTCGGCTACGCCAACGACATGCGCTCGATGAGCCAGGGCCGCGCCCAGTTTTCGATGTTTTTCGACCACTACGAGCAGGTGCCCCAGAACATCGCCCAGAAGCTGATCAAAGGTCAGTAAGGTCGAAGGCTGGCAACCTCTAACCCAAAAGACGAGTGAAGGAGACAACCAAATATGGCCAAGGGAGTATTTGAGCGCACCAAACCCCACGTGAACGTGGGGACCATCGGACACGTAGACCACGGGAAGACCACCCTGACGGC
>NZ_JANWVH010000042.1 GCF_025056915.1 Meiothermus sp.
GGACGATAGACCCCCCACCCGCATTGCCCAACCCAGGCTCACTGCAATAAACTCCTTCCAGAAGGAGTTCCCATGAGCCTACACCCCCTGGCCGGCCAACCCGCCCCGCACGGCATTCTGGTTAACGTTCCCCGGCTGGTGAGCAGCTACTACGCCCTAAAGCCCGACCCCGAAAACCCCGCCCAGCAGGTGGCCTTTGGCACCAGCGGCCACCGGGGTACTTCCCTTCTGGGCACCTTCAACGAGGCCCACATTCTGGCGGTCTCGCAGGCGGTGGCCGAGTACCGGGCTGAGCAGGGCATCACCGGGCCGCTTTTTCTGGGCATGGACACCCACGCCCTCTCCGAAGCGGCCTGGATGACCGCGGTGGAGGTGCTGGCGGCCAACGGGGTGGATGTGCGGGTGGAAAAAGGGCGGGGCTACACGCCCACCCCCCTCATCTCCCACGCCATCCTCGAGTACAACCGGGGCCGCGAGGCCGGACTGGCCGACGGCATCGTGATTACCCCCAGCCACAACCCCCCGCAGGACGGCGGCTTCAAGTACAACCCCCCCAGCGGCGGCCCTGCCGACACCAGCGTGACCCGGGTCATTCAGGAGCGGGCCAACCAGATTCTGCGCGATGGCCTCGGCGAGGTGAAGCGCTGGCCCCTGCGCCGGGCGCTCGAGGTCGTCAAGGAGTTCGACTTCGTCACCCCCTACGTGCAGCAGCTAGGCCGCATCCTGGACATGGAGGCCATCCGGGGGGCGGGGGTGCGGATTGGGGTAGACCCGCTTGGGGGCTCTTCGCTGGCGGTCTGGCAGCAGATTGCCGAGCACTACGGCCTGAACCTGACCCTCGTCAACGAACAGATAGACCCCCGCTTTGCCTTCATGACCGTGGACAAGGACGGCAAAATTCGCATGGACTGCTCGTCGCCCTACGCCATGGCCTCGCTGATTGGCCTGAAAGACCGCTTCGACGTGGCCCTTGGCAACGACCCCGACGCCGACCGGCACGGTATCGTGACCTCCGACGGACTGATGAACCCCAACCACTACCTGGCGGTCTGCATTTTCTACCTCTACCAGCACCGCCCCCAGTGGAGCCCCGAGATGGGGGTGGGGAAGACCCTGGTCAGCAGCAGCATGATTGACCGGGTGGCCCAGAGCCTCGGCAGGCGGCTGGTAGAAGTGCCGGTGGGTTTCAAGTATTTCGTGGAGGGATTGTTGAATGGAACCCTTGGGTTTGGCGGCGAGGAAAGCGCGGGGGCCTCGTTCGTGCGCATGGACGGTACGGCCTGGAGCACCGACAAAGACGGCATAATTCTGGGTTTACTGGCCGCCGAGATTCTGGCCAAGACCGGCCAGTCGCCCAGCCAGCACTACCGCGACCTCGAGGCCCGCTTCGGCGCTTCGGCCTACACCCGCATAGACGCCGAGGCCAACAGCGCCCAGAAGAGAGCCCTGGCCAACCTCTCGCCCGAGCTGGTCGCGGCCACCGAGCTGGCCGGCGAGCCCATCCGGGCCAAGCTGACCCAGGCTCCGGGCAACAACGAGCCCATCGGGGGGCTCAAGGTGGTGACCGAGAATGCCTGGTTTGCCGCCCGCCCCTCCGGCACCGAGGACGTGTACAAGATTTACGCCGAGAGCTTCAGGGGCGAGGCGCACCTCGAGCGGGTGGTCAGCGAAGCCAAAGAGGTGGTCAACGCCGCCTTCAGGGCGGCGGGGGTCTTGTGAACCCGGCCCGAAAAGCCTCCTCTACACCTTGCTAAAGACTTGCTCAACGCCAAGGTTAACCCTGGCTGAACGGCTTCTCACGCCTGCCAGACGGTGTATCCTACCCTGGGGGTGGAGGAGGCCATACATGAAGCGAATCTTCACGGCACTAGGATTACTCGCAGGCGCTGCGCTGGCTGCGCCCGAACTGAGCCCCCAGGGCATCATCGTCAACCCCATCCCCACCGACTTGCAGGTGCGGGTCTGGGTCAACAAAGACCCCGCCAAGACCGGCAACCCGGTCTACCAGATTGGCGAGCGCATTCAGGTTTCGGTGCAGGTCAACCAGGAGGCCTATGTCTACATCTTTAGCGTCAAGTCCACAGGCGAGATTGGCCTGATTCTGCCCAACGCCTTCGACCAGAACAACCTGCTGCGGGCTGGCGAAACCCGTACCTTCCCACCCGCTACCGGGGCCCGCTACAGCCTGGATGTGGGGGGCCCAGAGGGGCAAGACCGGGTGCTGGCGGTGGCCAGCCGCCAGCCGCTTTCGCTGGCGCAGATTGCCAACATCCAGACCGGGCAGGTCAACGTGCAGGGGGCCGATAACCTGGCCCGGGCGCTCTCCATCGTGGTCACGCCCCTGCCCGAGCGCGACTGGGTGAGCAATGTGGCCTTCTTCATCGTGGGGCGGGCCGCAGTAACGCCGGTGCAGCCCGTACAGCCGGCCACCGGAACCCTGAGCGTCAACTCCACGCCCAGCGGGGCCCAGGTGTTGGTGGAAGGCCGGGTGGTGGGCAATACCCCTCTAAACCTGGTCTTGCGACCCGGACGGGTGGACCTCGAGCTGCGCCTGGGGGGTTACCAGGCCTTCCGCACCTCGGCGCAGATTCGGCCCGGCGAGACCACGGTCATCAACGCCAACCTGACGCCCGTGGTCCAGGAGGGCTTGTTGCAGATTAACTCCAACCCGCAAGGGGCACAGGTGTTGGTGAATGGCCGGGTGGTGGGCAACACCCCACTCAACCTGACGGTGCAGCCGGGCCGCTACGATATTGAGCTGCGCCTGGGGGGCTACCAGGGCTTCCGCACCTCGGTGACGGTGGGCAACGGGCAGACCGTGCCGGTGAGCGTGAACCTGCAAGCCCTGCGGGGTGCGCTCGAGGTCTTCACCAACGTGGAAGCCCGCATCTTCCTGGATGGGCGCGAGGTAGGCCAGACCCGGGGCGGTTTCCTGCGGCTCGAGGACGTGGAGCCTGGCAACGTGCAACTGGTGGCCCTCACGCCTGGGTTCCGGGCCGAGGTGCGGGACGTGCGGCTGGAGCCCGGGCGGGTGCTGCAAGTCCGCCTGAACCTGAACCGCGCCCGGTAAATCTCTGTAGTCAAGACGAGGTGGCCTGGCGCCGCCTCGTTCATTTTTGGCCGCAGGTGGGTTTACGGGGTGCTTTGATGGTTGAACCGCACTCGCAATGTCGCATGTCTCAGGTCACAGGTCCAGATACGCCAGGCTTGGGGCCCTACATGACCTCCAGCAAGGCAAACTTCAGATAGTAGGTCTCGGGCACATTGAGCAGCACCGGATGATCCCAGCCCTGGCCGCGCTTTTCCAGAACCCGCACGGTGCGGTGGGCATCGGCAGCCGCTTCGGCCAGCATCTGGTAGAAGAGCGGCTCGCTCAGGTGGTGGCTGCATGAAGCGGTGGCCAGAATTCCCCCGCTGGGCAGCAGTTTCATGGCCCGCAGGTTAATCTCTTTGTAAGCTCTATAGGCCCGCTCCACATCGCGCTTGCCCTTGGCAAAGGCTGGCGGGTCCAGCACAATCAGGTCGTACTGGCTGCCGCGTTTTTCCTGTTCCCGCAAAAACTCAAAAGCGTTGGCCTCTTGGGCTAGGAGGTTGGTCAAACCGTTGGCCTGGGCGTTTTGCAGGGCCCTTTGCAGGGCGGCTGCCGAGCTGTCCACGGCGATTACCTGTTCAAAACCCAGGGCCAGGTGCAGGGCAAACGAGCCGTGGTAGCTGAACACATCCAGAGCGGTTTTGCCCCTAAAGCTTTGCAGGCGAATACGGTTGTCGCGCTGGTCAATAAAGGCCCCGGTTTTCTGGCCTTCCAGGAGGTCTGCGCGGTACCGGATGGCACCCTCCCGAACCATCACAAAGGGCGGTACTGAACCGCGCAAAGGCTTGATCTGCAAGGGCAGTCCTTCCAGGCTGCGGGACTTCTGGTCGTTTTTGGCCAGCAGGCTTTGCAGGGAAAGCTCGGCTTGAATCAGCTCGGCCAGGGTCTCCGTGAGGGGCTCCAGGGCGGCTGAGCCCACCTGCAGTACGCCGTGCCCGGCATAGTAATCGAGCACCAGGGCAGGCAGCAGGTCGCCCTCGGCATGTACGAGTCGGAAGGCGCCCTCTGGCTCCTGGGCAAGGGCCGCTTTGCGCCGCTCCAGGGCTTTGCGAAGGTTTTCCAGCAGAACCTCCTGGGGTCGGCCCGTGTCGCCGAAACTGAATACCCGTACCGTGATTTCGGAAGCAGGGTTGTACAGGGCCAGCCCCAGCACGCCCTTGTCGGATTGAACCGGGTACAAGCCGGGCCGATCAGGCCCCTCGAGCACATCGCTTCGATAAACCCAGGGATGATGGGCCAGCAGCCGGGCCGCACCCCTGGAAGTCACACGAATCTTCACCCTGCGAGTCTACACCGGATTCTACTGGCTCGAACCCGGCGCTGCTGCTTAGCTGAACATGGAAGTATTCCATAGTTGAGGGGTTGTTCGAGCATCGGGTGCTTGAGGGTACGCTAAAATGTGTGCTTTCCAACAAAAAGCGGGCGAAAGTGTTTGTTGTATGCTATTTCGCGTTGACACGAATCCCCAGAAATCGCTATGATTCTTGGGGTTCATTTTGAGCAAGTTTTCACTTGCTCTTTTTCTCGCTGTACAGAGGCCGCAAGGACGGCACCAGGAAAGGAGGGAACGTGGCAGGATCAGGACTAATCAAAAGCCTGGCAGAGCGTGAACAAGCTCTGGCGAAGCAGCTTGAAGACGCCCGTCAGGCAGCCGAGGCCAGGGTTCGCGAGGCCGAGGCCAGGGCTTCGCAGATTCTGGCCGAAGCCGAGCAGGCCGCGCAGGAACTGGAAGCGCAGTTCCGAGCCCGGACCGCTGAGGCGGTGGCCCGGATCGAAAGTGAGGCCAAAGCTAAAGCTGAGGCCGAGGCCAGGGCCATTGGCGAAGCCGCGACTGCCAAGGTCGCGGGGGCGGTTCAGGCGGTGCTGGGGGAGGTATTGCCTTGATTGCGCCCATGGAAAAGCTGATCGTGGCCGGCCCTAAGCGGCTCGCGCGGGAGCTTTTGAGCGAGCTGCAAAAAGCCGGGGTGGTTCACATTGACCCCCTGCGCCCCGATGAGCTGAGCGAGTACCGCCTTTCCCCAAGCGAGGAAGCCGAACTCAAGCGCTGGGAAGCGATAGCCTCCCAGGCCGAGCAGTCGCTTGCGGTGGTGGGCCTGACGGCAGCAGCGGCGGCGAAGCAGTTTGGGGGTTCGCTCGAGGAGGCCGAAGCCACCCTCCGACCCGTGGCCAACCGGGCCGAGGTGCTGGGCAAGGAGCGGGCGGCCCTCGAGGAGGAGATTCAGACCATCGAGCTGTTCGGCAAAGCCGCCGACAAACTGGCGGCTTTGGTGCACGGGCTGGATCGGAGCCCCCGGCTGGCGGTCATTCCCTTTCTGCTCTCCAAAACGGAGGAACTCGAGGGGGTTCGAACCGCTCTGCAACAAGCCCTGGAAGACCGCTTTGTCCTGGATGCCGAGGCCCTGGACAACCAGGTAGCCGCAGCCGTGGTGGTCAGGCGAAGCGAGCTCGAGACCGCCCGCTCGATTCTGTCGCGCCTGGGCCTGGCCGAGCTGCGCTTTCCGGGGGTGTATGGCACTCTGCCACTTTCCCAGGCCGCTGCCCGCATGAAAGAGCGGGCCAAACTGGCCCCGGAGGAACTGGTCGGCATTCGCGAGGAGATTGGCAAGCTCAGGGCGGAGTCCAGGGAAGCCCTAACCCTTTTGTGGACGCGGGCCAAAGACGAGGTCGCCCGCTACAAAACCAGCACCGATCTGGCCGCAGGTCGCTACGGGGTGGCCCTGATGGGCTGGGTGCCCCAAAAAGCCAAAGGGCGGGTGGAGGAGGTGCTGGGCCGGCTGCGCGACCAGATCGTGTATACCTTTGAACCTGTGGATGAGCACCACGAGGGACACCAGGTGCCGGTCACGCTGGAAAACCCGGCCTGGGCCAAGCCCTTTGAGCTTTTGCACAGTTTCCTCAACACCCCCCGCTACGGTACCTACGACCCCACCCTGATGATTGCGGCGTTCTTTCCCTTCTTTTTCGGCATGGTGGTGGGCGATATCGGGATTGCGCTGCTGTTTGGCTTGCTGGCTTACTGGCTGGGCTCGCTGGCCAAGGCTCGCAAAAACCTGGTTATTGGCTTCCTGGGGGCCAATTTTGGCCCCGATGTTGTGGGAAGCCTCTCCAAGGTGCTGTGGTGGATGACCGGCTGGGCGGCGGTCTGGGGCTTTATCTACGGGGAAGCCTTCGGCACCTTCCTGGAAAAGCTCAAAATACTGCCGGGGGGCGGAACCATCTTCTACGACCCCAACCACGGAGGCCAGGGTCTGATCCCCATGACCATCAACCGCCTCGACTTCGAACAAACCGCCACCTTGCTGATGCTGGCCAGCATTGCCTTTGGGGTGTTGCAGGTGCTGTACGCCTTTGTTATCCGCATGCAGCAGGGCCTTAAGCACGGCCACATGAGCCACTTTTGGGAAGGGCTGGGGTATCTGGCCGGTTGTGTGGGTCTGATTGCTTTTGCGTACAACTACCTCACCCAGTCCAACAGCGGCCTGCTCACCGCAATTTTGGTGGTGGGGTTGCTTTTGTTTGTGGTCAGCGCCCTGCTGGCCAAGATGCCCCTGATGATTGCCGAGCTTCCTTCCAAAGGGGGGCAGATCCTCAGCTATATCCGTATCTATGCGGTGGGGGTCGCGGGGGCCTTGCTGGCCAGCCTGGCCAACCAGGTGGGCTTTGGACTGGCCGAGCGGCTCGGTTTTGTGGGAGGCATCCTGGGGTTTGTGGTGGGTTTGGTGATTCTGCTGGCCGTCATCATTATCACCACCCTGGGCCACGTGCTGCAACCAATCCGTTTGCTGTGGATTGAGTTCGGCACCAACTTTGGTTTTTACGATGAAAGCGGACGCCCTTACCGCCCCTTCAAGTCGGTTCGAGGCGAAGAACGTTGATCCACAAAGTGTCGGGCAGCGACCCGGCAGGTTGGAACCAAAAGAAGAAAAGGAGAACGCACATGAAGATCACTAAAGCTGCTAAGTTGGTTTCGGTTTTTGTCTTTGCCCTGTTGGTTACCGTTGCCTTCGCTGCCGAAGGCGAAGCGGCTGCGGGTGCGAACTATGCGGCCATTGGCAAGGGGCTGGCGATTGGCCTGGGTATTTTGGGCACCGGTGTGGCCCAGTCGGCCATCGGCGCGGCAGCCCTGGGGGCTGTGGTGGAAGATCGCCGCAACTTTGGTACGGCCCTGCTGTTCTTCCTGCTCCCTGAGACGCTTGCCATCTTCGGTCTGGCTTTCTCGTTCCTCATCAACTAAGCCCGGTGGCTGCTCGCCGGCTGTGCTCTGGCATTGCCCTTGGCCATCGGCGATCAGCGAGTGAGAGAGGAGCGCAATGTCGAAGCTCGAAGATATTTTGCAAAACGAGGTGGCGTCGGAAATCAACGCCATTGCGACCGAGGCAGAGGCCAAGGCCAAAGCCATTTTGGACTCCGCCCGGCAAAAGGCCGAGGCCCTCAAGGCGGCCCGAGAGCGCCAGCTCGAGGCCGAGTACCAGGCCTCGTTGCGCCGGGCCGAGAGCGCTGCCGAGCTGACCGTCAACCAGGCCCGGATTGCGGCCCGTGGAAAGGTGGTGGATCTGGTCAAGGCCGAGGCGGTGCGCTCTTTGCAAGACCTGACCGCTCGGCCTGAGTTTGGCCAGACCCTAGAGAAGCTGGCCGAAGAAGCCCTGGCTGAGGTGGGTGAGGCCGAGGCCCTGGTGCTGCACCCCGACCATGCCTCGCTGCTGGGCGACTGGGCCAAGCGCAAGGGTCTGGAGCTCCGAACCGACCCGGCCCTTCGGGACGGGGTTCGCCTGGTGGCCAAGGGGGGGCGGTCTTTTGTCCAGAACACGCTCGGGGAGCGCCTTGAGCGGGCCTGGGACGCTTTGTCGGCCAAAGCGGCCAGAGCCATCTGGGGGTAGGTATGGCGGGCAGCGGCTTCGCTTACCTAAACGCACGCCTGCGGGCTCGGCGCAACCAGATGGTTCCCGAGGCGTTTTTCCAGCAGGCCGTGGGACAGTCGTTCCCCGATTTCGTGCGTTCGCTGGAAGACACCGTTTACGGCCCGGACATGGTGGGCGATTCCCTGGCCGATGTGGATCGGGCGGTGACCAATCACATGCAGCGCATGGTCGGCGACCTGCCCGGGCTGGTCAGTGGCAACATGCGCGAGGCGGTCAACCTCCTATTGTTGCAATCTGATCTGACCAACCTCAAGACCATCCTGCGCGGTAAGGCGGCAGGGCAGTCTGCTGAAGAAATCAAGGGCAGGCTGGTGAGCGGAACCTTGCCCGAGGTTTTGATCAACGCCCTGCTGCAAGCGCCGGATGCGGCCAGCATGGCCCAGGTGTTGCAACTCCCAACCCACCCGCTGGCCAAAGCCCTGCGCGGTGCAGCAGCTGGCAACCCCGATGCGCTTTCCCTCGAGGTGGCCCTCGACCGCGATTTTTACGCGTTTAGCCTGGAAAAGGCCCGCCGCTTGCGGGAGCCTGCGCTGGCCTCGTACTTTGCCTTGCAGGTTGATGCCCTCAACCTGGCCACGGCCTTCAAGCTACAGGCCCTCGGGGTGGGCGGGGCCGAAGGCTACTTTGTGCCGGGCGGTAGCCATGTAAACGCCATCATGTTTGGGCGGGTGGCCGCCGGGGACTTTGGGGCTATGGAGGCCCTGAATGCGACCCCGCTGGCCGCTGCCTCGAGCGCCCGCACCCTGGGCGAGCTCGAGCGGGCCTTGCGCCGGGCCCTGCTGGAAAAAGCGGCCCAGGGCGGCAGGGATACCCTGGGGGCCGGCTTGGCCCTGGACTACATCCGCCGCAAGGAATGGGAGGGAGCGCGCATTCGCCTGCTGGCTCGACGTGCTTTCTACAACCTGCCGACCGACGCGGTAGCCAAGGAGGTGGCCTGATGACCGGGGCCCCAAAGGAGGTCGTATGAAAATCGGTGTTCTGACCGATGCCGAAACCGCCTCTGGCTACCGCATAGCGGGCCTCGAGGCCGTCACCGCGACTGCCGACGAGGCGGTGCAAAAGCTCGTCGAGATGATTCAGTCCAACCAGTATGCCCTGGTGGCGGTTGACCAGAATCTGCTCCCCGACCCCAACAAAGCGACCGAGCGGGTCATGCGCGGGCGCAGCGCGCCAGTGCTTCTGTCGCTGCCCAACCTGCTGGAGAGCTTTAGTGGGGGCGGTGATGCCAAAGCCTACATGCGCAGGCTGGTGCGGGAGACCATCGGATTTGACATCAAGCTGTAGGCCCATGGCGGATGGCCGGTAGCCGAGGAACCGCCCCTGGCCATCTGCATCCGACAAAGGAGGATATGTGGGAACCATTAAAAAAATCGCAGGGCCGGCGGTCATCGCCGAGAACCTGCAGGGCGCCAAGATGTACGACATCGTGCGTGTCGGCAACGAGAAACTGGTAGGGGAGATCATCCGGCTGGATGGCAATACCTGCTTTATCCAGGTATACGAAGATACCAACGGCCTTAAGGTGGGGGAGCCCGTGGTGACCACCGGTCTGCCGCTGGCGCTGGAGCTGGGGCCGGGGCTTTTGAACGGCATCTTCGACGGGATTTTGCGGCCCCTGGACAAAATCCAGGCCGTTTCGGGGATTTTCATCAGCCGGGGTATTGAGGTCAGCTCGCTTGACCGCACCAAAAAATGGGACTTCACCCCCCTGAAAAAAGTGGGCGATGTGGTCAAGGGCGGCGACATCCTGGGCACGGTGCCCGAGTTCAGCTTCACCCACAAGATTCTGGTGCCACCCGACAAGGGCGGCACCATCAAGAGCATTGTGCCGGCGGGACAGTACACCATTGACGACACCATCGCCGAGCTCGAGGACGGCACCAAGCTGCGCATGGCCCACTTCTGGCCGGTGCGGAAGCCGCGCCCGATTCAGAAAAAGCTCGACCCCAACCAGCCCTTCCTGACCGGAATGCGCATCCTGGACGTGCTCTTCCCGCTGGCGGCGGGGGGCACCGCGGCCATTCCGGGCCCCTTTGGCTCGGGCAAGACCGTAACCCAGCAGAGCATTGCCAAGTTCGGCGATGCCAACATCGTGGTCTATGTGGGCTGCGGGGAGCGCGGCAACGAGATGACCGACGTGCTCGTGGAGTTCCCCGAGCTTGAAGACCCCCAGACCGGGCGGCCCCTGATGGAGCGCACCATCCTGGTGGCCAACACCTCCAACATGCCCGTGGCGGCCCGCGAGGCCAGCCTTTACACCGGCATCACCCTGGCGGAATACTTCCGCGACCAGGGCTACAAGGTCTCGCTGATGGCCGACTCCACCAGCCGCTGGGCCGAGGCGCTGCGCGAGATTGCCTCGCGCCTCGAGGAAATGCCCGCCGAAGAGGGCTACCCCCCCTACCTTTCCTCGCGTCTGTCCAGCTTCTACGAGCGGGCCGGCAAGGTGGTCACGCTGGCCGGCGAGCAGGGGGCTGTCTCGGTGATCGGGGCGGTTTCCCCGGCAGGCGGCGACTTCTCGGAGCCTGTGACCCAGTCCACCCTGCGCATCACCGGGGGCTTCTGGGCGCTGGATGCGCAGCTGGCCCGCGCCCGTCACTTCCCCGCCATCAACTGGGCCCGTTCGTACTCGCTCTTCCTGAACATCCTGGAGCCCTGGTACCGCGAGAACGTGGCCCCCGACTATCCCGAGGTGCGCACCCAGATCATCACCCTGCTGCAACGCGAGGCCGAGCTGCAACAGGTGGTGCAACTGGTGGGGCCCGATGCCTTGCAGGATGCCGAACGCCTCTCCCTCGAGATTGGCCGCATCGCCCGCGAAGACTTCCTCCAGCAAAACGGCTACGACCCCGTGGATGCGAGCTGCTCGATGGCGAAAGCCTACGGCATCATGCAGATGATTATCGCGGCCTATAAACAGGGCGAGATTGCTCTTTCGAAGGGGGCGACCATCACCGACTTCCTCACCGACCCGGTGATCGAGAAGATTGGGCGGGCCCGTTACGTGCCCGAGGCCGATTTCCCTGCTTACAAGGCCGAGTTCGACCAGATGATCAAGACCGCGTTCCTGGGGGCTGTCAAGGCGTAAAGGATGTCGAAGGTCGCAGGTCAAAAAGACCCAACTGGCGACCCAAGACACCTCCAACGGAGGTGAACGATGCTCAAAAAAGAATACAACGCCGTAACCTACGTCTCCGGGCCCCTCTTGTTCCTGGAAGGGGCCGCTGACCTGGCCTATGGCGCCATCGTGAACATTGACGACGGTACGGGCCGCATTCGCGGCGGCCAGGTGATTGAGGTTTCCGACCAGTACACCGTGCTGCAGGTCTTCGAGGAGACCAGCGGGCTCAACCTCGAGCGCACCACCGTCTCGCTGGTGGAGGATGTGGCCCGTCTGGGGGTTTCCAAGGAGATGGTGGGCCGGGCCTTCAACGGTATCGGCAAGCCCATTGACGGCCTGCCGCCGGTGGTGGCCGACAAGCGCCTGCCCATCAACGGTGCCCCCATCAACCCGGTGGCCCGTGAGAAGCCCGAGGAGTTCATCCAGACCGGGGTGAGCGCCATTGACGTTAACATGACCCTGGTGCGCGGCCAGAAGCTGCCCATCTTCTCCGGCTCGGGTCTGCCGCACAACGAGCTGGCCGCCCAGATTGCCCGCCAGGCCAAGGTGCTGGGTGAAGGCGAGGGCTTCGCGGTGGTGTTTGCGGCCATGGGCATCACCCAGCGCGAGGTGAGCTACTTCATGCAGGAGTTCGAGCGCACCGGAGCGCTTTCTCGCTCGGTGCTCTTCTTGAACAAGGCCGACGACCCCACCGTCGAGCGCCTCCTGACCCCCCGCATGGCCCTCACCGCCGCCGAGTACCTGGCCTTCGAGCACGACTACCACGTGCTGGTGATCCTTACCGACCTGACCAACTACTGCGAGGCCCTGCGCGAGATTGGCGGGGCCCGCGAGGAGATTCCGGGCCGCCGGGGCTACCCCGGCTACATGTACACCGACCTGGCCTCGCTCTACGAACGCGCTGGGGTGGTGCACGGCAAGAAGGGCTCGGTCACCCAGATTCCGATCCTCTCCATGCCGGGCGACGACATCACCCACCCCATCCCCGACCTGACCGGCTACATCACCGAGGGCCAGATTTTCATTGCCCGCGACCTGGCCCAGCAGGGCATCTTCCCCCCCATCAACGTGCAGCCCTCGCTCTCGCGTCTGATGAACAACGGCATCGGCAAGGGTAAGACCCGCGCCGACCACAAGGAGCTGGCCGACCAGCTCTTCTCCAGCTACGCCCGCGGGGTGAACCTGCGCCGGCTGGTGGCCATTACCGGGGAAGATGCCCTGACCGAGATGGACAAGAAGTACCTGCGCTTTGCGGCCAACTTCGAGCAGAAGTTCATCAACCAGGGCCAGAACGAGCGCTCCATCGAGGAGAGCCTGAACATCGGCTGGGCCCTGCTTGCAGACTTCCCGGCCTCCGAACTCAAGCGCATCCGACGGGAGTACATCGAGCAGTACCACCAGAAGACCGGAAAGCTGGAAGAGCTGGCGGGAGCGTAACAATGCTGAGAGTCCAGGGCCGAAAGTCTAAAGCCAGGAGCCGAGGCGTCCTGTGCCCTTTGCCTTCGGCCTTTGGCTTAAAGCGCACCGGAGGTGCACATGGCTGAACCTGTTTCACCGACCCGCTCCACCCTGCTGGCCAAGCGCGACCAGAAGCGGCTGGCCTTGCAAGGCGTTGACCTGCTCAAGAACAAGCGGGATGCCCTGATTGGGGAGTTTTTTGCCCTGGTGCAGGACTCCCTAAAGGCTCGAGAGGCCCTCAACAACGCAGCCAAAGACGCCTACTTCAGCTTGCTGATTGCCAAGGCGTTTGATACCCCCGAAGCCGTGGAGTCGCTCTCGGGTACGCCCATAGATGTGCACATGGAGGTGGAGAGCCTCTATGGGGTGAAGGTGCCCAAGATTTCCGCGCCTGCTCCGGATGGGGCCCTGGCGTTCAGTCCGATTGGGGTGGGGGCCAAAACCCTGGAAGCCGCCACCGCATTTCGCAAGCTGGCCGAGGCCATCGTGGCGGTGGCCAACACCGAAAACCGTCTGCGCAAAATCGGCGAGGAAATCAAGAAAACCAACCGCCGGGTGAACGCTCTGGAGCAGATCTCCATCCCCGAGATCAACGAGCAGATCAAGTTTGTAACCGACACCCTCGACCAGCGGGCGTTGGAAGAGGTGACCACCCTCAAGCGCATCAAGGCCGCCATCCTGGCCCGCGACGCCGAGGAGCAGGGCATTGTCTCGGCGCACATCGAGAAGGGCGCGGGGTTGTAGGAAACCAGGCTGCTGCCATGCCCCGCCGTGCGGCGGGGCTTTTGGCTGCCTGAGTGTATGACAACCGCAGGGTGGGGCGGGCGAGCCCAACTTCAGGTGTATTGGCAACTTTAGAGCGCTCTTCACATATTCAGAGCCATTCGAGCTTTGCCCTGGACAGAACAGTGCCGCCTGGAAACTCGAAAAGATGCGTCTCGGCCCAGACGCAACGCAGACAAGCGTACCTCACCTTGGTGAGGCACGTCTGCTTGTCCCTTCTCGTTTTCGTGGGCGGCCACGTCTGTGAAGAGCGCGATTAGCCTCCTGCCCCCAACCCGCTGCTTCCTGCCCCTCGGTTCCTACAGTTTGCAAAGGGTTCAAGCAAAGGCCGCTCATCCCTCTCAAAGCACAAAGGGCCCTAGAATAAACTGCAATGCTTGACCTTTTCGTCGCCTTGGGTTTGTTTTTGTTGGGGTTGGCCGTTGTGAAGCGCTCTGGTTGGGCTTGGGGGGCAGTGGGGGTCTGGCTCAACCTAATCTGGTTCATCTACCAGAACGAGCTGGGCCAGGGCTGGCTTTTCTACCTGCGCGGGGTGGGGCTGGCTTTCCTGCTGGCAGCGGGCTTCCGTCAGTACGGGCTGGCCTGGGCTTTGTTGCCCTGGCCGCTGTTGCTGGCGGGGCGTTTTGAGGCGCCAATGCTCTGGCCCTACTTTCCGGCCTGGGGCGAGGGCTTGATGCTGGGGGCTTTGGCCTACTTGTTGGCGGGGCTTTTCAAAAGGCCCGCGTAAAGCTCCGGGCGGCGCTGGGGAAATACCGGGAACTCCTGGCGTAGCCGGGCCGGGTAGCCGGGGTCAAGCTCCACGACCCCTACCCCCTCGGCCTCTATCCGTAGCAGCTCCATGCCCAGGGGGTCTACGGCCAGGCTGGCCGCGCCGAAGGGGTCTTCGGCGTGGTTGACCGCAACCAGGTAGGCCTGGTTCTCGGCGGCTCGAGCCTTGCAAAAGAGCTCCCAGGCGTAGCTCCGGCTCATGGGCCAGGCCGAGGGAATCAGGAACAGGTTGACCCCCGCCAGGGCATAGGCGCGGAAGAGTTCGGGGAAACGGAGGTCGAAGCAGATGGCGATGCCGGCCTGGAATGGTCCCAGCTCGAGCTGCACCAGGTCTTGCCCAGGGGTCATGTGGGCCGGTTCGTTGAAGGCGGGAATCAGGTGGGTTTTGGTGTAGGTGGCCCGCAGGCCTTCAGGCCCGATGACCTTTGCCCGGTTGGCGTAGCGGTTTTGGTGGGGCTCGAGCACCCCCGCCACCACCGTGAGGCCCGACTGCTTGCAGAACTGTGTGAGCGCAGACAGCACCCAGGGGGTCTTCTGCGCTTCCTCATAGCGGTACACGCTGGGAAAAAGCTCGGGCAGCACCGCGACCTCGGCGCCTTGTTGATGGGCTTGCTCGAGCAGGGAGAGGGCCACTTCCAGGGTGGCCTCGGGCGTTTCGCGGGTGGCCAGGTGGACCAGGGCTACTTTCATGCTTTTTCTCCCAGACGGTAGGCCAGGTACGGCAGACCCAGCCCCAGGGCGCTACCCAGTAAAGCCGCCCCGAACTGCCCCCCCACGCCCAGCACCAGCCCCGCAAGCTGCACGAGTACCAGGGCTGCCAGAACGTAGATGTACAGCGGAATCACAAAGGGCTTGCCACTCCCGTACTGCACCAGCCCGGCACCCACCAGGGTGGTCACCGAGAGCGTGGAGCCGAAGGGGCTCGGTTGTACAAAGAAAAACCAGACGAAACCTGCGATGCCGGCGTAGATCAGGGTGCGGGCCAGCCGGTCGGGGGCCAGCGAGCGTCTCCAGAAGGTGCCGTGCATGGTCAGACCCGGCTAGAAATGGGGCTCAGGCTTTGATAAAGCGCCAGACCACCAGGCTCGAGATTATAAGCCCCAGGCCGCCCCAGGCCACCTGGGGTTCGCTGCCCGCAAAGCCGAGCAGGGCCGAAAAGACCCCCGCGCTCAGAAAGCCCAGGGCATACTTGGGGTTGACCGTCACCCCCAGCAACAGCGCCACCAGGAAACCCGAAAGAGCGGGCGGCAAACCTGCGCCAACGGCGACCACCACCACCAGCAGCCCCAGGGTAATGACCAGGCCGATGAAGTACGCGCCTGAAAAAGGTTCTTTGTTGGGTTTTTCCTTTGCTTTCTCTGCCATGCTTCGTACCTACCCTATAGCTTACCGCCTTTTGGCCCGGCAAGGCGCTTCCGCCTACAGCAAATGCGCCTTGAGGGCCGCAAGGGTGGGGCCGATGGTCTCGACCTGGGTGGGCCGGCTGTAGAGGATTTGCAGGGCCTCCTCGGTGGGGGGTTCCTGGCCCAGCGCCTGGGAGACCGCGTCGGGAAACTTGGCCGGGTGGGCGCAGGCCAGGCTGACGAGGGGGGTGGGGTCGCCCGTCGCCTCGCGGTAGCGCGCCTGGGCTTCTAAGCCCACGGCGGTGTGGGGACAGGCGATGTAGCCGTAGGCATCGTAGGTTTGTTTCATGCGGCTCAGGGTGGCCTCGTTCGAGACGGTGGTGCCCCAGACCCAGGCCCGCAGTTTTTCCGCGCCCAGAAGGGTGTACAGGCGCTCAAAGTTGCTGGGCGAGCCCACATCCATGGCGTTGGAAAGGGTGGCGATGGTGGGGTGGAAGCCATAGGCCTCGGCTTTGCCCTGCAAAAAGTCGGGGAAGAAGTGGTTGGCGTTGTGGGCCGCAATAAACTTGTGAACCGGCTGGCCCATCCAGGCGGCCAGAACGCCCCCCATCAGGTTGCCCAGGTTGCCGCTGGGTACGCAAAAGTTGACCCTTTCCGCCGGTAGCTGCCGGGCGGCCCACAGGTAGTATAGCGCCTGTGGCAAAAGCCGCCCGATGTTGATGGAGTTGGCGCTGCTCAGGGGCAGGTGGGCCAGTTCGGGGTCTACAAAGGCTTCCTTGACCATGCGCTGGCAGTCGTCGAAGCTGCCCTCCACCGCAAAGCTGCGAACCCCCGGTCGCCGGGTGATGAGCTGGCGTTCCTGCACCGCACTCACCTTGCCCTTGGGGTAGAGCAGCACCACCTCGATGTTGTCCTGGCCTGCGAAGCCGTCGGCCACCGCGCTGCCGGTATCGCCCGAGGTGGCCACCAGGATGATGCGGCGCTCCCCCCGCTTGCGCAGGAAATACTGCATCAGGCGGGCCATGGTGCGGGCGCCAAAATCCTTGAACGAAAGGGTGGGGCCGTGGAAGAGCTCGAGCACGTATAAATCGTCCGAGAGCTTGACCAGCGGGCAGGGGAAGTTCAGGGCCTCGCGGAGGATGGGCTCGAGGTCGGCCAGGGGCATTTCATCCTTCAGCCATGCCCCCAAAACCGCGACCCCCACATCAGCAATGGAGCGGGCCTGCTGCCACAAGGCGGGCTCGAGCCTGGGAATCTGGTCGGGCACGTACAGGCCGCCGTCCGGGGCCAGCCCCTTGAGCAGGGCCTCCTCAAAACGCACCGGGTTTTTGTGGGGGTCGCGGGTGCTGTAGTAGCGAATCATACAACGGGATTCATCATAACGGGTGCGTTACAGGTCTCAGGATGGCTGACCTGGGTACTTTCAGCCTCGGGCCTTGTAGCGTTCAGACTTCCTCGAATGGCTCCGCTGCCTGCGCAGGCACCGGCGCTGCCGAAGGAACGGGCTGGTGGCCGGGCAGGCCCAGCAAGGCCCGGTAGAGGTCGCCCAGAACGGCGCTGGCGGTCACACCCCCCCCGGCCCCGGCCCCGGCGAAGACCAACGGGCCTACGGGGTCGCCCTTGTAGACCAGGGCGTTGCGTCCGCTGCCCAGGGTGACCAGCGGGTGCGACTCCGGCAGGCGCACCGGGCGCACCGCCGCCACCCACTCGCCCTGTTCGGGGAAGAGGCTGGCCACCAGCTTGATGGCATAGCCTTCGGCACGGGCTTTTTGGAGCAGTTCGGGGGTGAGGTGCTGGATGCCTCGAGTGCGGTGCATCACCTTTTCCCAGGAAAGCCCCGGGTCTACCGTAAGCCGCCCCAGCACACAAATCTTGTGGGCCGAGTCAATCCCGCCCACATCCAGGTTGGGGTCGGCCTCCAGATATCCGAGGCTTTTGGCTTCCTGGAAGGCTTCGTCGTAGGAAGCCCCCTCCTCCATGCGCCGGATCAGGTAGCTACAGGTGCCGTTCACGATGCCGTGCATCTCCAGGGTCTGGTTGCCCCACAGGCTTTGCAGGGCCCCCAGGATGGGCGTCCCGGCCATTACGCTGGCCTCGTAGTAGAGGTTGCCCTCCTCGGCGTGGGGGCGCAGCTCGTCCCAGCGCTCGGCCAGCAGGGCCTTGTTGGCGGTGACCACCGGAAGGCCCATTTCCAGCGCCTGCAAAACCAGGTCGCCGGCCAGGGTGGTGCCGCCTGCGACCTCCACCAGCACGTCCACGTCGTCCAGAAAGCCTTCGGGGTTGTCGGTGAGCAATCCGGCGGGAATGCCGGGCCGGCTCTTGCTTGGGTCGCGCACCAGCACTCTGGCCAGTTCGACCTCGAGGCCCAGCGCCGCAAAGCGAGCGCGGTGCCCGGGCAACAGCTCGGCCAGAGCGCTTCCGACCGTACCGGCTCCCATCAGGGCGATTCGCACGGTTTCCATAGGCGTAAGCCTACCGCGCTGCAAAGGAGAATGCCAGCCGGAGGCTATGGACCCCAGGTAATGGAGATTCCCTTTTCAGGCTGTTGACCCCTCGGGAGGGGTGACGGCCCCCAGGGCCTGGAGCACTGCCTGGGCGCTCCTTCGGTCGAGGCCCGGCAGCCGGGCCAGCTCTTCCACGCTCATGGCCCGGAGTTCATCCAGGGTCGAGAAGTGGTGCAGCAGGGCTTTTTTGCGGGCCGGGCCGATGCCCGGAATATCGTCGAAGATGCTCTTGAGGGCTTTTTGGTTGCGGAGCTTGCGGTGGAACTCGAGCCCGTTGCGGTGGGTTTCGTCGCGCTGGTAAATCAGGAGTTGCAGCGCCGGGTGGGTGAGGGGAAGGGCAATGGTTTTGCCGTCGGGCAGCACCAGGGTCTCCTCGCGCTTGGCCAGCCCCACCAGGGGAATCTCCAGCCCGGCCTTTTCCAGGCCCTTGCGGGCGGCCCGCACCTGCCCCAAGCCCCCGTCAATCAGAATCAGGTCGGGGATGGGCATGCTCTGGGCCAGGCTGCCGGTGAAGCGCCGAAAGAGGGTCTGCTCCAGGGCGAAAAAGTCGTCGGGCTGGCCCTGCAAGCCCCTGATTTTGAGGCGGCGGTACTCGGCTTTTTGGGGCCGGCCCCCCTCGAACACGGTGATGGAGCCCACCACGCTCTCGCCCAGCAGGTTCGAGATGTCGTAGCCCTCGATGCGGTAGGGGCGGCGGGAAAGCCCCAAGACCTCCATCAGCCCCTTGAGGCCAGGGTGGTCGCCCTTGCGCTCCAGCAGTTTGAGTTCGGTCTGGAGGGCAGTCAGGGCATTGTTCTGGGCCAGTTCAATCAGGCGGGTCTTGTCGCCGCGCTGGGGCACGCGCACCTCCACCCTGCGCCCTTTGGCGCTCAAAAAAGCCGAGAAAGCCTCCTGGGCCTCGAGTTCGAAGGGCAGCAGCACCAGGGGAGGCAGGGGGGTGGCTTCCAGGTAGTAGTCGCGCAGGAAGGCTTCCAACAGCTCCGCATCGCTGGCTTCCTTGACCCCCTCCACAAACCGGCTGATGCGCCCGAGCATCTGCCCCCCGCGCATCTGGTAGTGCTGGAGCAGGGCGTAGTCGCCGGCCCGGGCAAAGCCCAGAAAATCCAGGTCGCCTAGCTCGGGGTCGTAGGCTTGCTGGCTGGTGCCGAAGAAACTCCGCACGGCCTGGAGCTGGTCGCGGATTTCCGCGGCCCGCTCGAAGTCCTGGTTTTGGGCGGCTGCCCGCATCTGTTTTTCCAGGCTTTCGTAGAGGGCCTCCACCTTGCCGTCCAGCAGGTTTTCGACCTGTTGCACCACCAGGGCGTACTGGGCCGGGTCGGCCTTGCCCACGCAGGGGGCCAGGCAGCGGCCCATGGCGTGGTTGAGGCAGGGGTAGCGCCTTTTCTTGAAGGGGAATCCGGAGTTCTGGCGCAACGGGAAGAAGCGGTCCACCAGGCGCTTGATGCGCCGCACTGCCGATGCCTCGGGGAAAGGCCCCCAGTAGCGGGCGCCGTCGTTCTGCACCCGCCGCACCACCATCAGCATGGGCCATTCCTCGTGGGTCAGCTTCAGGAAGGGGTAGTGCTTGTCGTCCTTCATCAGGACGTTGTAGTGGGGGCGGTGGTGCTTGATCAGGTTGGCCTCGAGCAGAAGCGCCTCGACCTCGTCGCGTACCACGATAAACTCGAGCCAGGTGGCTTCCCTCGATATCCGCAGGCTTTTGCCTTCGCCATGAAAATAGCTGGTCACGCGGGCCTTGAGGTTTTTGGCCTTGCCCACGTAAAGGATGGCCTCGCCGGCCTTCCACAGATAGACCCCTGGGGTCTCGGGCAAGGGAGGAAGGTCTTCCAGCCGCATGTGAACCTTATCCTAGTACACCCCGTGGGGCCTTGTGTGACCTGTTTCCGACCTCTTTCACCTTCTGGGGAGAGGGTAGCGGGGTAGAAGCATCGAACGACGCCCAGGGCCAGAAACGGTTGGGATGGGGCCTGGCCGGAACAGGGATTGTTGGATCTCGAGGGGGTTCTACCTGGCGTGCTTGGTGCATTTCGAGTCCTCGCCAGTGGCCGAATGGGGTTTTTAGACTTTGTAGCCCCAAACCGATAAACTAAAAGGCATGAGTGCTGCCCATGACCCTCACCACGACGAACTGCTGTACCAGGCCTGGGTACAGGTCATTGAATGGCTGAAAGAATACGCCGCCGAAAAGGGGGTGCTATTCAGCAAGGAATCCGACTTCCCCGACTTCATCTACCGCATGGAGCGCCCCTACGAAGTGCCCACCACCATGATGGCCGTCTCGCTTTCGGATGAGCGCGGGGAGCCTTTCTTTTTTGCTTCGGTCTCGCCCCGGCATGCCAAGCTCAAGCACGTGGCCTTCCGGGTGCCCGGGGGCCACATTCACCACCATGCCCACTGGGAAGACGGCAAAGGGCTTATGCTGGAAGGCAAATTTCCCGTGACCCGGGACAGGCTCTACCAGATGGCCGACCGGGCCCGCGCGGCGCTGGCTCGGGTTTAAGTTTCCTGCGTAAAAAGTCGTAAATATACCCACAGTTTCCAAAGAGCGATGACCCTCAAGTCCCTCCTTACCGCAGGGGGGCATTTGCCAAGGCCTTCACAGATTGTGTGAAGGGCCAGGTCAGCCACTCCACCTGGCCTCCCCTACCAAGGCAGAGTAGGGACAGAACGAGTCCAGGCTAGGCTTGACTCACTTCGCTCACCGTGCAGATGTGGTTGTATAAGCTCTTATGCACACAGTACTAAGATTGTTCTGTCGCATCATTTGGTGGCTGCCCCGTGAATCTTTCCAGTTCCAAAGCCAGGTCATTCAAGGGTCCGTGCTACCAGATGGCCATCACCCGGCTGGGCCCGCCCGAAGCGCCTTTGTGTTTGGGCCCGCCCACAATAATCATGGCCCCACTGGGGCGTACGGTGGCCAGGTTGGCCAGGTTCTCGAGGCCATACTTGCCTGCGCCCAGCAGGGTCACATGGCTTTTGAAGTCCTTGGAGGCGCCAAAGTCCAGCGACAGGGTGTCCACCCCCACCCCCACAATGTTGCGCTGGCGCACTAAGAACTCTGCCGCCGCCGGGCTGAAACCGGGGTAGTGCTGGACGTTGGAGCTGTCGAGGTTGACGTAAGCCTTGGCGTCGTTCACGCGGCTGTCCCAGCCCGAATACATGGCCACAAAGGCCCCGTTGGGTAGCCGTCCGTGGCTGCGCTCCCAGGCCAGGATGTCGTCCACGGTCACCTCGGCGTCGGGGTTGCGGTCGGCCTTGGCTTTGATGTTGATGACGGCCAGGGGCGCAATCAGCCGGTTGGCAGGCAGCGCGTCGGCTGTGGCGGCGCCGTCTACAAAGTGGGCGGGGGCGTCCATGTGGGTGCCGGTGTGTTCCCAGATTTCCAGGGTGTTGCCGTAGTAGCCATCCTTTTTGACTGTTACCACCTCGGTGATTTTCATGGGGCTGGCGCCAGGGAACATGGGGAAGCTGGGCGAGACCACGTGGGTCAGATCGGCCACATTGCTGAAAGCCTTGCCGGCTACCTGGCTCTGGGCCTGGGCGCTGCTGGTCGCTACCGCAGCCATACCAACCGCCATACCCAGAAGTTCCCGACGGTTTAGGCTCTTTTCCACCAGACCCATCACGCAAGGTGCACACATAAGCAACCTCCTGTCTAAACCTTCAAGCACCCACCCAACGGGTTCGTGTTCAGGCAAGGCTTGAGTGGCTCGAGTTTATGACCGGCATGAAAAAAAATGCAACGGGCCGGTTGGGTTTTCACCTATCAAGGATTTTTCCGGAGCAAAAAAGCCCAACCCGCGTAGGGTCGGGCCAGGGCCGAACCGGTCAAAGGACATGGTTTCGGACTCAGCCACCTGAGGAGTTATTAGGCCCTTTCCCGCTAATACCCACTTGGCTTGAACGCTTTGCATACTATCGCGCTCCACAGATGTGGCCGCCCACGAAAACGAGAAGGGACAAAGAGACATTCCTCACCGAGGTGAGGCACGCTGGTCTGCGTTGCGTCTGGGTCGAGACGCATGTGTTCGAGTTTCCAGGCCACCCCTGTTCTGTTCAGAACCAGGCTTTCTCGAACTTGAATGGCTTGTGAAGAGCGCTCTATTGAAGCGAAGCGGAGGTTCGGGCGTAGGGGGCAGGGGTTGGAGACCCAACCCCCCCTTCCATTCTGTGTTTCCTTGAACGTGGCCTGTGCGCCGAAAGTTGGTGTAATACCGTTCTTCAATCTTGCGTTGACCTCACTGAAGCGCGCACAATCTGGGTGTGGATGCGGCGGAAATCCTTACCCAGGCTGCCCAGGAACAGGGCTTTCTGACGGCCTGGGCGGGGGTGGCGTTGCCGCCGCACAGCCAGGCACGCTACCAGGCCTGGCTCGACCAGGGCCGGCAGGCCGAGATGGGCTATCTGAGCCAAAATCTGAGCACCCGCCTCAACCCCACAAGTCGCTTCGAGTGGGCCAGAAGCGTGCTGGTGCTGGCCGCTCCCCACGCCTATCCGCCGCCAGAGAAGCCGCCCGGTGGCCTTCGCCTGGGCCGGGTAGCCCGGTATGCCTGGGTGCGGGACTACCACCTGCGGGTGTACCCCTATTTGCAAGAACTCGAGCGCCTCGCCCAAAGCCTGGGCCTGCAGGCCCAGGGCTACGTGGACACCGGCCCCCTCTCCGAGCGCTCCTACGCCGTGATGGGCGGCCTGGGCTGGATTGGGCGCAACACCATGCTGATGCGGATGGGCGAGGGGACTTACCTGACCCTGGCGGTCTTGCTGACCTCCCTCGAACCGCCCCCGGCGGAAGGGGGGCTCTACCCCAATCGCTGCGGCACCTGCTGGCGCTGTGTGGTGGGCTGCCCCACGGGGGCGCTTTTGGGCGATGGGACGCTGGACTCGAGGCGCTGCATCAGCTACTGGACCATCGAACACCGCGGGCTCATTCCGGGGGAGTGGTGGGCAGGTATGGGGGACTGGCTCTTTGGCTGCGACCTCTGCCAGGAAGTCTGCCCCTGGAACCGCAAGACCCGGGCCTTCTGGCAGGGTTTTGTGCCTGAACCCGAACTGGCCTACCCCAACCTGGAAGACTTTTTTTTCCTCTCCTCCCGAGCCTTCCAGCGCAAGTACGCCGGCACGGTTTTCCTCCGTCCGGGCCGCACCCGCATGGCCAGGAATGCCCTGGTGGTGCTGGCCAATCTGGGCAACCCCGACTACCTGCCCCTGGTGCGACAGGGGGCGCGCGACGTCAATCCGCTGGTGCGGGCGACGGCAGCCGAGGCGCTGGCCCGGCTGGGCGATCTGGACTCGGTGGCTGCGCTATCACAAGACCCGGAGCCGTGGGTGGCGGGGTTGGCTCGAGGGTTCCTGGAACATCCCTTCTGACCGTGGCTTCATGTATAGAGCGCTCCAAACTCTTCGCTTTCGGGCCGCCCATCGGCAAACCCTCTTCCAGCCGGTGTAGACTAGGAACCGGATGCGAACGGTTCGTGATTTACGCCTGGCGGGCTTGATTGCCTATCTTGCGGCCCTCATTGCGGGGCTGATCGTTTCGGGACTGGTGCACCTGGCGTTTGGCGGGCGGGGCCAGTTTGGCTGGGAGGGTTTGAACTTCTTCGGCCTTGTGGAGGGGCTGTTCTTCCTGCTGGTCTTTACCCTGAGCCTCTGGATTGCCAAACGGGCCGTCAAGGTAACCACCACCACCCTGCTCTCAGCCGGAATTTTTGCGCCCACCTCGGCCCGCAGGCTGGCCAGGCCGGTGCCGGTCATCAATGCGCTGCAATCCTTCGAGGGCAACATTGCGGTGTTGCTCGAGGCGGGGCATCCGGTGGGTGTGATTGGCATGGCCGACTCGCTGGTGCCCTGGGACGAGGCCCCGGTGGTGCCGGGAGAGACCGCGGCCAGCGAACTGAGCTCCCTGTTTCGTCAGCACCAGATTGTGTTCGTGGCCGATGGCGACACCGTCCATGGCATGATTACCCGCGAGCGCTACTTCAAATACCTGGGAGCAAAGTGAAACCGCCGGGCCTTATTCTGCCGGCCCGACGGAGCGCTTCGGCATTGAAGGCGGGCCTGCACCTTTGCACCAGGCAGGGCGAGCGGCAGATGAACATACCTTGTGTTTGGCTTGACGTATTCTAGAGGCAACTGGAGAGACGCATGACCAAAGCCCCGGATATCGTAGATTTGCTCAACCTGGCTGTAGATCGGAACTCGAGCGACCTGGTCATCACGGTCGGTCTGCCCCCAATGGTCAAAATTGACGGCGAATTCCACCCCACCGAGTACGAACCCCTAACCCCCCAGGAAACCCGTCGCCTGACCTACGCCCTGATGGACGAAAAGCAGCAGCGGGTCTTCGAGGAGGAAAAGGAACTTGACTTCTCCTTCAGCCTGCCAGGCAAGGGCCGCTTCCGGGTCAATGTCTTCCTGCAGCGTGGCAGCGTGGGGGGGGTGTTGCGGGTGGTGCCTTCCAATGTCAAGAGCTTCGAGGAACTGGGCCTGCCCAAGAACGTGGCCGAAATTGCCCTGAGCCCGCGCGGGCTGGTGCTGGTGACCGGGCCGACCGGTTCCGGAAAGTCCACCACCCTGGCCTCGATGATTGACTTCATCAACGAGCGCAAGCCCTGCCACATTGTCACCATCGAGGACCCCATCGAGTTCTTCCACCGACACAAACGGGCCATCATCAACCAGCGCGAGATTGGCTCCGATACCCATGGCTTCGACAAGGCCCTGCGCTCGGTGTTGCGCCAGGCCCCCGACGTGATTCTGGTGGGGGAGATGCGCGACTATGAAACCATTGCGGCGGCCATTACCGCTGCCGAAACCGGCCACCTGGTGATGGGCACCCTGCACACCAACAGCGCCCCCGAGACCATTGACCGCATTATTGATGTTTTCCCTGAGGCCCAGCAGGAACAGGTGCGGGTTCAACTTTCCAACAACCTGGTTGCGGTGCTTACCCAGCAGCTTCTGCCCAAGGCTTTTGGGGGAGGGCGTGTCCTGGCCTACGAGCTCATGATTGCGACGCCAGCAGTGCGGGCGCTCATCCGAGAAGGCAAGACCCACCAGCTTGTGAGCGTGATCCAGATTGGTGGGCAGCACGGCATGATCACCATGGATGCCTACCTGGCCGACCTTTTCAAGCGCAAGCTCATCGCCTACGAGACGGGGCAACAGCGGGCGGTAGACCCCAAGGAGTTTGCTCGTTTGGCAGGCGCAGGCAGTGGTGCGCCGCAGGCCAGCGGCATGCGTCGCCCCTGAGTTTTTGCAGTATTTGCCCGGCTTAGGGGGTCTTGGCTGCCCGCCTTAAGCCCAGTGCAAGGCAACTCTGCCCCAAAGAGCGCACAAAGCCGCTTCGCTGCCATTTGCTACCCTACAGGGGTGTGGGGCGTTCGATACTCTGGGCGTAATCTGAGCGTTCCCGCCGTTAAGGTGTGAAAATTTGCTTTATCGAGAGCGCCTCAGCGCGTAGTCTTGGTAGAGATATGGTCGGGCATTCTGATAGATAGCTGGCAGGGGGCTTTTCGGGTGGCTTTAGCGAGATTTCGTCGAGTACT
>NZ_JANWVH010000043.1 GCF_025056915.1 Meiothermus sp.
CGGGCTGAAAGGGGCCCTTTCCTTGGTTTCGGCCCGCAACCCCATGCTCCTTGCTCCGTGTGAACGACTATGGACAACCCCCAAGTGCTCTCTATCAAACACATGGCCTTCGCGGTGCGCGACGTAGAAAAGGCGCTCGAGGCCTACCGGCGTTTCCTGGGTGTACCCGCAGATACTGAAATCAGGGAGTATCCCCGGTCGCGCAACAAAGTCGCCCTTTTCACCCTTGGCGGGATTGAGTACCAGCTCTGCCAGAGCATGGACGAGGGCGGACGCTTTGACGAGTGGATCAAGCAGCGCGGTCATGAAGGGCTGCATCACATCTGCTACGAGGTGCGCGACCTGGACAAGGCCCTCGAGCACGCCCTGGCCAACGGCGCGCAACTCCGCATCTGCAAAGCCTGTGGGGTCTACGGCAAACATCCTCACCCCGAAGGCTTCATCGCCTTTCTGGACAACGATGCGGCCGGGGTCGAGATCGAGTTCATGCAGGTGTACACCGAGGCAGAGCTCGAGGAGTATAAGAGGGTACAGGGCATCTAGCAGAGGGCGTGGGGCCGGGCGCAGGGCGGTTCAGAAGACCTGCTGCTCATGGGTGGAGAACGGCCCTCTGCTGACTGGAGGCAAAATGGGCGTGATCAGAGTGGGGACAGCCAGGGCCAAACCGGGCACGACGGCGACCGGGATCATTGAGGTTCCGGGCAGCAACGTGGAGATCCCGGTCATCGTGTTCAATGGGGTCAAGGACGGGCCCTGCTTGTGGATAGATGGGGCCATCCACGGCGACGAGCCGGAAGGACCCCTGATGTGCCACATCCTGCGGCGCGAGGTAAACCCGGAGAAACTGGCCGGAACGCTGGTGCTGGTTCCGGTGATTAACACGCCAGCCTTTGAGGCGGCTTCACGGGGCAATCCGCTTGACACCTTCAGCTACGACATGAACCGCATCTACCCCGGTCGAGCCAACGGCTATTTTTCCGAACGGGTGGCCTGGGCGCACCGGGAGTGGATGGTCAGGGTGGCCGACCTCGAGCTGTCCATCCACTCGGGTGGAGCCCACTCCTATCTCTCCGAGACCATCTTCGCGACCGAAGATGCCCAATCTCAAGAGTTGGCCAGGGCCATGGGCGAGGGCTGGGATCTGGTCCTAAAGAGCTTTCTCCCCAAGGGCAACCCCATGGCGGTCATGCTCGAGGCGGGCAAAACCGGCATCACCGTGGAGCTGGGTGGGCGCAGCGCCACCTCGCCCCAGGCCTTCCACCGGGTGGGACGGGTACTGGCCGATGCCGCGCTCAATGTGATGCGCCACTACAAGATGATCGCAGGCAAGCCCAGGTATGCCAGGCCTCGCTATACCGGGGTGCAACACGCCCTGCTGGCCCCCAGCAGCGGCCTGTTTGTGGCCGAACCCGAGATTGAGTTCAAAAAACCCATGAGGAAGGGAGACCGGATCGCCACCATCTATAACCTCTATGGTGATGTGCTGGACACCCTTCACGCCCCCACCGATGGCCGCATCTTTGGGCTGCGGGCGTTGCCCAACGTGCTGATGGGGGATTGGTGCTGCTTCTACGCCGAAGTGCAGGGCAGCCTGGAATAGGGGAGAGCTGAGGAGGAAGCGGAGCGCATAGAACCTTTGCAAGTCCCGGGCCCGATGTTTGACCGCCTTCCGCAATGACACGTCATGAGCGAATTGACCGAACTCCTCAAGGCATTGATCGAGATTCCCTCGCCCAACCCGCCGGGTGACCACCGGGCCATTGCCGAGTTTGTGGCCCTGTGGCTGCGGAATGTGGGCGCCAGCGTAGCAGTGCTCGCTCCTGCCGAAAAACCCGAGGCCCGGAGCGTGGTGGCGGTGATCGGGTCAGGCGATCCCGTCATCATGCTGCACGCCCACCTCGATACGGTGCCGGTGGGCGAGAGCGAGGCTGCGGCCTGGTCGAGCGATCCCTTCAGGGCCGTTGAGCGCAACGGGAGGCTTTATGGCAAGGGCAGCGTGGACGACAAGGGTCCCCTGGCGGCTATGATGATTGCCTTCAAGAAACTGGCCCAGTCGGAACACATTGGAACCCTGCTGCTGGTGGCGGCGGCGGAGGAGGAGGTGGGTGGGCGACTGGGAACCCGCTGGCTGGCCGACGCGGGTCATCTACCGCAGTGCGACTTCATCATTGTCGGGGAGCAGACCTTCAACCGGGTTGCCACCGCGCACAAGGGGGTCATGCGGGCCACCATCCGCACCACCGGCCATAGTGTCCATGCCACCAACCCCGACCGAGGGGTGAATGCCATCAACGCGATGGCCAGGGTGATCCTGGCCCTGGAGACCTATCACCAAGAGCTCTCGTTGCGCGTACACCCTCTGGTCGGCGTGCCCACCTGCAACATCGGGGTGATTTCGGGGGGTGCGACTGCCAACGCCGTCGCGGATCAATGCATGATTCGCCTTGACCGTCGCATGATTCCTGGTGAAAGCCCCGAGGACGTACAACACGAGTTGCAAGCGGTGGTGGAGTCGGTGGGCATTGCCCCTGCGACGGCAGAGGTGGGCGAGTTCCTTTACTCAAGCTGGTTCGAGTCCAAGCTACAGACCCCCCTTGGGAAAGCTTTTCTGGAGTGCTCGAGCAGCCTCACCCAGACCCCTGCCGAGCCGATCGGTTACCTCCCCGGCAGCGATGCCAAGCACCTGATGGGGCTGGTGCGCGGCGACATGGTGATTTTCGGGCCGGGCAGCTACGAGGTGGCGCATACCTACGACGAATATGTGGACATCGGTGAACTTGAGCAGTGCGAGGCCGTCATTTCCAGGTTTCTGGAGCAGGTGATGCGTCTGGAGGTGCAACGGTGATTTTCGACCTTCTGATCCGGGGCGCAACGGTCATCACCCCCGAGGGCCGGCGCCGCCTGGACGTAGCGGTGCAGGGCGACAAGATTGCCGCGCTGCTGGAGCCGCAAACCCCGGCCGAGGCAAAGGAAACGGTGGACGCAAGCGGCAAGCACCTGCTCCCAGGAGCCATTGACATCCACTTCCACGTGCGTGCACCGGCCTATCCGGCGCGGGGCACCTGGGAGAGCGAGACCCGGGCTGCAGCCGCCGGGGGCGTGACCACTGTGTTTGAGATGCCCATCTCCAAACCTTGCTGCGCCACGCCGGAAATCTTCGTGAACCGCCGCGAGCAGGGCCAGCGCGAGGCCGTGGTGAACTTCGCCCTCTATGGCGCGCCGGGCATGCTGAAGGCCGACCTGGTGCAGGGAATGGCCGCCGAGGGGGCCATTGCCTACAAGATCTTCACCACCGACCCGGTGCCGGGTCGCATGGACGAGTTCGAGGGGCTGTGTGTGCCTGAGGAGTGGCAGCAGCTACGGGCGCTCGAGCTGGTGAAGGAGACTGGCCTGCTCACGGTGGTCCACGCTGAAAGCCAGCCCCTGATGAACCACTACACCGCGCTGGTGAGGGCCACGGGCCGCAACGACGCGCTTACCCACGGCGAGTCCCGCCCGCCGGTGGTGGAGGCTCTGGCCATCAGCAAGATTGCCACCCTCAATGACCTGGTGGGCACCAGGCTGCACATCGCCCACGTGACCTCGGCCCACGCCCTGCAAACCCTGCGGAAGTGGCTGGGCCACCAGGACATCAGCGGCGAGACCTGCCCGCAGTACCTCCTCTTTACCGAGCAAGCCCTGGCCGAGTTTGGCAGCTACGCCAAGATCAATCCGCCCCTTCGCCAGCAGCGCGACGTCGAAGCGCTCTGGGAAGGCGTGCGGGACGGCTCGCTGATTTCCGTCACCACCGACCATTCGCCCTTCACGGTGGAGGAGAAGGAGCGTGCCCGCACCGACATCTGGGCCGCGCCGCCGGGCGCGCCGGGTGTGGAGTTTCTGGTGCCCATGATGCTGGATGCAGCCGCCAGGGGCCGGGTAACGCTCGAGCAGGCCGTAGCCCTGATCAGCTCCAACGGAGCCAGGCGCTTCGGTATCTACGGGCGCAAGGGCCTGATTGCCGAGGGGGCCGATGCCGACCTGACCCTGGTGGATTTGCAGGCCAGGACGGTGGTAGACCGCTCCAGGGAGTTCAGCCAGTCGCGGAACACCGACTACTTCTTCCATGGCAAGACTTTTCAGGGCAAGGTGCTGCGCACCATCGTCAACGGCAAGACGGTGTTCTTGAACGGTGAAGTCCTGGGCAGGCCGGGGGATGGGAGGTTTGTACGGCCCTAACTACCCCCTCAACCCAACCCTCTTCCTTTGGGGGAGGGGGAGTCTTGATTACAGGGGCAGGTGGGTTTGTTGGTCGTGCCATCACAGCTCATTTACAAGAAGCGGGTTTTTGGGTTGAAGCCTGTGATTTGCAGAATGCGCCTCGAGCCATCAACGTACTCGAAAAGCAAGCCTTGCTCGAGATCACTCTCGAGACCAGGCCACACACGTTTATCCACGCCGCCGCGCTCACTTCGGGTGAGGATTTGCAGGTGATCAAGGTCAACGTTCAGGGGACCTTGAATGCTTTGCAGGCCGCAAGGAGGGCGGGTGTTCGGCACTTCGTCTTGTTCAGCTCCTGCGCAGTCTACGCGCCCTCAAGCGAACCCACGGACGAGTCGGGCCCCACCACGACCACCCATGCCTATGCGCTCTCTAAACTTTTGAGCGAGCAGGCCGTGGAGTTGGGCAAAGCCTCGATGACCGCGTGGCTCCTGCGGATAGGCGCGGTATATGGCCCTGCGGAGCAGCCATCCGCAACCCGAAGCCGCACCTCGGTGGTCCATCAGATTGCCGAGTCCATCCGCACAGGGCAACGCCTGAGGCTCCAGTGCGCTCCGCACGATGTGTATAACTGGCTGCACACCCAGGACCTGGCCCGGCTGCTCTCGCTCATCATCGAGCAGCCCGCAGACGGCAAGGCTCACCTGTACAACGTCGCGGGGCCGAGCCTCTTAGTGGCCGATCTGGTGAGCACCTTTCAGGCCCTCAAGCCGGAAATTGATCTGGGGAAGCTGATCGAGTACAACCCCCATCCGCCGCCGCGTCACGGGGCCATAGACAGCGCAAAAGCGAAAAGCGAACTCGGCTTCTCACCAGCGGTGCAACTGGAGGATGGGCTACTCGACTACCTGGCACGCCCTCCCCTCGGGAGGGGGCCTGGGGTGAGGGAAACAAGATGAACCAGCTGAAGGTTGTTCTTGTGGGGTTGGGCACCCGGGGCCGTCACTGGGCACGGGTGATCGCCGAAAATCCGCGTGCTCGGCTTATTGCCGGGGTTGAACCCAGTGTCGATTCGGTCTCCATCCTGCGCGAGAAGCTGCCGACCTTGGATTTTCCCGTCCTGGCACTGGATGAGGCCCTGGCCCTGCAGCCGGATCTGGTGGTGCTGTCTACCCCGCCCGCTGTGCATCTGGAGCAGATTGCCGCCTGCGCCGAGCGGGGCCTCCCGGTGCTGTGCGAGAAGCCGCTGGCGCTCGATTTTGGCACGGCCAGGACCTGCGTGGAGGTGGCGGAAAAAGCCGGGATTCTGCTGGGAATCGGGATGAACTTTCGCTACCTGGAAACCACCCGGGCTTCGCGCGAGATCATCCAGGGCGGCAGGCTGGGGCAGATTGGCTTCGGGCGCATCAACTATTGGCGCCACCGCGACGGCAGGCGGCCCCTCCTGAATAAATATCCCCTCACCATGGAGCAGCCGATGCTCCTGGAGCAGAGCATCCACCACCTTGACCTGGCCCGCTTCATCTACGGCGCAGAGGTGAAAAAGCTGTGGGCCCGGACCACCAACCCCCCCTGGAGCATGTACCGCTCCGACGCGACGGTAGCGGCCTGGCTCGAGTTCGAGAACGGCTTCGAATTGCAATACTTCGGAACCTGGATGGGCACCCCTGGCAAGAACGAGTTCCAGTGGCGCACCGACGGCAGTGCGGGCATGCTCTTTCAGCGCGACCTCTTCCGGGGCCTGGAGTTCTGGAGGGCCGGTGCAACTGAGCCAGAAGAGATTGAACTGACCCCGCAGGAAGATTTTATAGACGACACGCGCGGCTTGTTTGACGATTTTCTCAAGGCGGTGTGCGGCGAACCCAGCACCTACCCTTCAGGACGCGATCACCTCAAGACCATGCTGCTGACCCTGGGCTGTGCGGAAAGCTCGAGGCAGGAACGGATGCTTGATCTTCGGGCCTATGGACGACAACTGGGCGTGGAGTTCTAGGATGCGACCAATCCCCCAGCGCCTTTCACCAAGAATGTCCCAGTCCGCGCGGGCGCTTTTTTGCCAGCCGGGAATTTCCTTCGTCTTGGTCGTCCATGCCCAGCACGGGGATTCGGCAGGGTCGGTGCAGGGGATTGTGCCCACCGCGCGGAAAGACAACGGTTCCGTCGGGTGGAGAGGGGCGGCTTTCAAGAACAAGAACCGGGAGGACGAATGACACAGACTGACTTTTCATCCATGCTCTCGAGGGTCGCGGTGGCCAACCTCGAGCACTCCATCGGCAACCCGGTCAACCCGCGCATGGTCAAGGCCATTCACAACGCCAGAAACCTGGTGAACCTGGGCTCGGGCACGCCCGACCTGCCCACCCCCGACTACGTGCTGGATGCGGTGCGCGAGGGGATGACCGGAGGCCTGATCCAGTACACCGCCTACGATGGAATTCTGCCATTGCGCGAGGCCATTGCCCGGAAACTCTCCGAGGAGAACGGCCTGGACTATTCGCCCGCCGACATCATCGTGACCCACGGAGCGCAGGAGTCCATCTTTGTGATTTGCGGGGCGCTCCTGAACCCTGGCGACGAGGTGATCGTCACCAACCCCTACTACAGCGCCTACAACAACATCGTGGCCCTGTCGGGGGGGGTGGCGGTCACGGTTCCGGTCAGGCCGGAAACCGGCTGGTCGTGGGATTTGGAGGCCCTCGAGGCGGCCATCACCGCCCGCAGCAAGTTGATCGTGCTGGTATCGCCCGACAACCCTACCGGCGCTGTGGTGACCCGCAAGACCATGGAAGCCATCGCGGAGCTGGCCGAAAAATACAACCTGATTGTGGTCTCCGACGAGCTCTACGAGAAGTACCTCTACGACGGTGCTGAACATTTCTCCTTTGCCAGGATTCCTGGCATGAAGGAGCGCACGGTCACCGTGAACGGGTTTTCCAAGAGCTTCGGGATGACCGGCTGGCGGGTGGGGTACGTCGCGGTTCCGCAGTGGCTCAAGCAGGTGGCCACCGAGGTCAAGCATATGCACTCCATCTCCACCGCCGTGCCCTCGCAGCTCGGGGCGCTGGCCGCCCTCACCGGACCCAAGGAACCCTGGCAGGAGCGGCTCCAAACCTACGCCGAGCGGCGCAAGTATTTGCTATCACGCCTGGAAGCCATGAAACTCCCCTTTATCCGCACCCATGGTAGCTACTACGTGATGGCCGACATCCGGGCCAGCGGCATGGACTCCATGACCTTCAGCAGCGCCCTGATCGAAGAACAAAACGTGCGAGTAGGGCCCGGAGTGGTCTTCGGCAGCGGAGCCGAGGGCTTCGTGCGCCTGAGCCTGATGTGCCCCCGTCCGCAGATGGACGGGGCGCTCGACAGGCTGGCCGAGTTCTGGAGCCGGTATGTTTAGGGTCGAAGTCAACGCCCCCTCAACCCTTCGCCCATGGGGGCAGGGGTTTTGTTCGGCAAGACCAAACAGGGCTCCCTCTGGGAGAGGAGCTGGGGCTGAGGGGCCTCTGGGGGGCGTAACCATATGAGCGATAAATTCGTCGGCATCCAGATCAGCCCGATCAGCTTTATTGACGAGGGCGTGGAGCCGCTCCTGGACACATTGCAAGGGCGGTTTGGGATCAACGTGCTGCTGGTGGGGACGATTTCCTGGCTTGGGCTGAAGGTTGGGCGGCGGATTAGCTGGAAACTCGAGGGCTTCCCCGACCACGGCGTGCAGGAGCCCGATGGGATGAAGGGCGGCTCGTACATCCGGCATCGGCCTGAGTTTTACCGAAACACCAGCATCACCCACTTTGCCAACCAGGACCCTGGCCTGGAGGGCAAGGACATCCTTGAGATGATCATCCCCGCCGCCAGGGCGCGCGGCATGAAGGTGATGCCCGAGGTGATGGAGCCCTTATTCAAGTACGCCGACCACGGCAGCGCGAACACGGTGCAGATTCCCAACCTGCCCCAGTACCTGGAAGTCGATCAGTTCGGGCGCATTGGCTCGGAGCCCTCCACCTCCAACCCCCATTACCGCACCTGGCTGCATTCGATCCTCGAGGACTACGCCCGAAACTACGAGATTGACGGCATCATGTGGTGCAACGAGCGCAGGAGCCCGCTGGACAACCTGATCGCGGGCAACCCTGCCAACGACTTCAGCCCGGCCGCTCGGCGTGAGGCCATTGAGCGGGGTATTGACGTGGAGCGGGTGCGGCTAGCTTTCCGCGAGGTCTACGAGTTCTTCCAGAAAGCCCGCAAGGGCGAGCGGTTTGCGGATGGCTACCTGGTGGAGTTCCTGCGGGTGCTGCTCCGCAACCCCGAGGTACTGATCTGGGAGCGCTTCTGGCTCGAGCGCAACAAGGACCTCGACCGTGAGCTCTACGGCATCGTCAAGTGGTGCAACCCCTCCATTAGCTTCGGTCTGAATGTGTGGAACCGCAACCACCTCAATCCCCTCCGCAAGGCCCAGTGGCCCTGGCTCGAGCAGACCCTGTACTGCGACTGGGTGAAGCCCATCACCTACCAGCACCAGGCGGGCGGCATCTACAAGCGTGAGATGGCCGACTTCCACCAAACCATCCTCCGCGACTTCACCCCCGAGGAGTTCACCCCCATCATGTACCGCGTCCTGGGCCTTTCCGAGGCCCCCTGGGAGGAAGTGCTGGAAAAGGGCTTTGATCCCGACACCTACGTAGGGGGGCAGACCCGGGACACCGTCGCAGCCGTACAAGGCCGGGTGCTGGTGTACATGGGCATTGGGGTAGACGCGCCGCGCACGTCGGCAACTCAGGCGGTGTGTACGCCCGACATCGTTTACCGCAGCGTGAAGGCGGCTTACCGCGAGGGTGCCAGGGGAATTGTCTACTCGCCCAACTACGCGGGAATGAACCATACGAACCTGGATGGCGGGGCCCAGGCCTTGAAGGAATTGGGATTGATGTAGGGATGTCCCGGGGTTTGCAGGTGCTTGCTGTTCAAAAACGACCCGAACGGAACGGGAATTTCACAGGAGCCGTCCTTGGGCGCCTGGTATCGAAAGGCCGAGGTGAAGTGAATGGGTAATTTTTACCAGCTTTTCCAGCCTGAGGGCATCTACCAGCCCGCAACCTACAACCACGCCATGCGGGCGGGCAACACCATCTATGTTGCCGGGCAGGTTGCCCGTGACGAAAGCGGAAACCTTGTGGCTCCCAACGACGCGGCGGGGCAGGCGCGGCAGGTGTACCGCAACTTGGGGCGCGTCCTGGAGGCCGCAGGCGTGGAGCCCAAACACGTGGTCAAGGTGACCACCTATCTTGTAGACCCTGCCGACTCTAAAGCGGTGAGTGAGGTGCGACTCGAGTTCTTCGGCGAGCACCGTCCGCCCCACACAGGCCTGATCGTAGCGGGTCTGGGCAGCCCGGAGGTGAAGGTGGAAGTGGAAGTGATTGCGGTTGTGGAGGAGTGAATGTCTGCCTATACCGAATTCTCCAGCTACATCGCCGAGGTCAACGACCTCCTCAACGCCATCTCGATCCTCAACTGGGATGCCCGCACTCAGATGCCTCTGGGCGGCACCGAGACGCGGGGCAAGCAGCTTGCCACCCTGTCGGCCCTCGTACAGGAGCGCCTGATTTCGGAGCGGTTACAGGACCTGCTGGACAGGACCGAGGGCGAGGTTGCTTGCCTGCCCCCCGACTCCATGGAGCGTCGCAGTGTGGCAGCAGTGCGCGAGGCCAGCGACCTGTTCCGCCGCACGCCGCCCGAATTGACCCGCGAGCTGGCCCACCTGCGCTCGGTAGCAGGCAAAACCTGGGCTGAGGCCAGGGCCAGCAATGACTTTGCTCATTTCGCGCCCGACCTCGAGCGAATGTTCGCCCTCAACCGAGAGTTTGCCCGCGTCATCGGTTACAAAGAGCACCCCTACGATGCGATGCTCGCCCTCTACGAGCCGGGCATGACCGCCGCCCGCCTGCAAACCCTCTTCGCAGTGCTGCGAGAGCGGGTGGTTCCGCTGTTGCGGGAAATTGTGGACTCAGGGCGCAAGCCGCGCACTGACTTTCTGAAGCTTCACTATCCGCCCGAGCGACAAAAGCAATTCGCGCTCGAGGTGGCCCGGTCCTTTGGCTTTGACCTCTCGCGGGGCCGCCTCGACGAGTCGCTGCACCCCTTCGAGATTTCCTTTACCCGGAACGACGTGCGGATAACCACCCGCTACAACCCGCACTTCCTCCCCACCGCCCTCTTCGGGGTTCTGCATGAGGCAGGGCACGCCATCTACGAGCAGAACGTTGCACCCGAACTTACCCGCAGTGCCCTTACCTCCGACCTCAAGGGGCTGTACGCGGTGGGCGGGGTGAGCTTTGGGGCCCACGAGTCGCAATCACGGCTGTGGGAGAACCTTGTGGGGCGTTCCCGCACCTTCTGGCAACACTGGTTGCCGCGCTTGCAGGTGTACTTCCCCGAGCAGCTTGCGGACATTGATGTCGAGACTTTTTATCGCGCGGTTAACACCGTCGAGCCCAGCCTGATCCGGGTTGAGGCTGACGAAGTGACCTACAACCTGCACATCATGCTGCGGGTCGAGATCGAGATGGGGCTGATGGACGGCTCGATGGCCGTGCGCGACCTACCCGCAATCTGGAGCCAGAAGATGCAGGACTACCTGGGTGTCACCCCACCCGACGACACGCAAGGCGTGCTGCAAGACATCCACTGGTCGCACTCCAACATCGGCTCCTTCCCCTGCTACACCGTGGGCAACATCATGGCCTCGCAACTCTACGAGGCGGCGGGGCAGCAGATTGAAGGGCTGGAGAACTCACTGGCAGAGGGCAACTACGCTCCCTTGCGCGAATGGCTGACCCAGCATGTCTACCGCTACGGGCGCACCTTCTCACCCGATGAGCTACTGGTCAAAGCCACGGGGAGGTTGCTAGACACCGAGCCATACCTGAACTACCTGGAAAGCAAGTTCCGTGAACTTTACGCGCTGAGAGGTGGGGCGTGAGCCAGACAGTGTTTTTAGTAAGCAAGCTGCTGGATGGCGCGGGAGGGGTAATCGAGCAGGGCTTTCTACTTGTCAAGAATAACCGTATCGCTGGCCTGGGGCGACAGGCCGATTTGGGCGAACTTCCGGCCAATGCCACGGTCATCAACGCCCCACATAGCACCCTGCTGCCGGGGCTCATTGACAGCCACGTTCACCTGGCCTACTCAGGTGCAATTGAGTCCAGGGCCTTCCGCGCCGAAGCCAGCGAGATGAGCTACCCCCTACTGGCGCTGCGGGCAGCCCAGCATGCTCGGGAGACCCTCGAGTGGGGCTACACCGCGGTGCGCGACCTCAACGCCCCCGGCGGGGTGATCATTGACCTTGCCAGGGCCATCAACGCGGGCTACGTGGTGGGGCCACGAGTGGTGGCCTGTGGTCTGGGCCTCTCCATCACCAGCGGGCACATGGACAAGGGCGGCTGGGGCGACCACGTAAGCCTCGAGGGTATGACCGCCCCCTGCGACGGCCCCGACCAGTTCCGGCGCGGCGTGCGTGAGCAGGTCAAGCGCGGCGCAACCTGCATCAAGATCAACCTCTGTGGCGGCTCCTTCCGCGACTGGGCAAACCCCTGGAAGCAGGAGATGACCGACGCCGAGATCGAGGCCGCCATTGACGAGGCACATAGGCTCGAAAAGAAGGTGGCTGCTCACACCTCGGGCGGGCCGTCGGTGACCACAGCCGTGCGGATCGGCCTGGACAGCGTGGAGCACGGGCGCTGGCTCGACCAGGAGTGCGTGGAGGCAATGGCCGAGAAAGGCGCGTTCTACGTGCCCACCCTGCTGGTGCAGGAAAACCACTTCGAGCACCCCTGGGAGTCGCAGGGCGTGAACGAACAGGGCAGGAGGTGGCTCGAGCTGGGCCGCGAGGCCATGTGGGAGAGCCTGACGCTGGCCAGGGCTGCTGGCGTGAAGTGCTCCACCGGCACCGACGCAGGCTTCATGCTGCCGCACGGCAGCGTGAACGCGAGAGAGATCGAGCTGTTCGTGAAAGGCGGGTTTACGCCGCTCGAGGCCATTACCGCTGCCACCAAGCACGGCGCGGAGCTGCTGGACCTGGACGAGGTGGGAACGCTGGAAGTGGGCAAGATTGCAGACTTGTTGCTGGTTCACGGGGATGTACTGGCCGATGTCCGCATCTTGCAAGAACAGGAAAACCTGCGGGTGTTCAAGGATGGGGTGGAGGTGACTCGAAGTGGATAAAAGTCTTAAGCTGACGGACGCGAAAGCTAATTTGCTGCAAAGGTCAGTCCCTCTCCCTTTATGGGAGAGGTTAGGTGAAGGGTCGAGTTCGCAGAACTCGCTAAGTGCGCTCGAGTCAGCGGCATTCGCCTTCGGCTCACTACCCCTCATCCCCCGCCTTCTCAGCGGCAAAGCCGTCCCACAAGGGGAGAAGGGGCTAAAGCCAAGCAAGGAGCCTTGCTGCCATGACTAAAGTTGACATCGCCCACGACCGCTACTACACCTACGTCGAGCTCACCGCGCATTTGCAAGCGCTGGCAGCAGCCTTCCCGCACCTCTGCCAGCTCTCCTCCATTGGCAAGACCTTCCAGGGACGCGAGATTTGGCTGCTCACCCTCACCAACTGGAAAACAGGACCAGACGCTGACAAGCCCGCCTACTACATAGACGGCCACATCCATGCCGAAGAACATGCCACCAGCGCCACTGCCCTTTACGCGGCCTGGTATCTGTTGCATCACTACGACAGCGACCCCAAGGTAACGATGCTGCTGGATGAGCAGGCGTTTTACATCCTGCCCCGCCTCAACCCCGACGGGGCTGAGTTCTCGCTGGCCCACCCATTTCGCTGGTGTGGCAACGGGCGATACATACCTGGAAGCGAGGACGAACGCACCAGAGGTTTGTACCAGACCGACCTAAACGGAGATGGCTACATCGTGCAGATGCGGGTGCCCGACCCCGCCGGCGAGTGGAAGATCAGCAGCAAAGACCCCCGGGTGATGGTGCAGCGCGAGCCGGGGGAGTTTGGCGGGCAGTACTACCGCCTCTACCCTGAGGGGCTGATTCCCGATTACGACGGGGTGGAGGTGGAGATCGAACCCACCCGCGACGGCAACCTCAACCGCCAGTTTCCGGCGGGCTGGATGCCCGAGAGCGTGCAGTATGGCGCGGGTTTGTATCCGGGTTCGGAGCCCGAGTCCAGGGCGCTGATTGATTTCATCCTGGCGCATCCCAACATCTGCGGGATGAACTCCTTCCACACCCACGGCGGGGTGCACCTGCGCCCCTCCACCACCAAGTACGACCACGAGCTCAGCCCGCGAGACCTGACCTTGTTCAAAGACCTCGCCAGCGTGGCCCTCAAAACCACCGGCTACAAGACCATCTCCTCCTTCCAGGACTTCACCCCCGACAAATCCAAGCCACGGCGCGGCACCCTGAAAGACTGGGCCTTTGAGGAAATGGGAATCCCGGCCATCGCCACCGAACTCTGGGACATCGAAGCGGCTGCGGGCATCGAGAAGGTAGCCTTCTACAACCTGCGCCCCCGCGACGAGGACACCCTGGTTCGCATGGTGCAGTGGGTCTGGGAGCACCACGGCGAAAGGGGCTGGCGCGAGTGGGAGCCCTTTGATCACCCACAGCTGGGCAGGGTGGAAATTGGCGGGCTGGCCGAGATCTGGGTGCTGCGGAACCCGCCGGGGCATATGCTCGAGGAGATCTGCCACAAAAACACCCTGTTCTGCCTGGAACACGCCGCCGCCAGCCCGCGCCTGCGGGTGCGCAGCTCGAGCATCGAAAAACTGGGAATTGCGGCCGACGGCGCCGACCTTCTCAAAATCTCGGCGGTCATTGGGAATGACGGCTACCTGCCCAGCCACCTCACCGACACCGCCCTCGAGCGCAAGCTTGCCAAGACCGTAAAGGTGGAGTTGCGCCTGGAGAATGCCGAACTGTTGATGGGCGATGCAGTTGCTGACCTGGGCCACCTGGCGGGCCGCAACGGACGCAAGTACCCGTGGTCGCCCTGGGGTGAGCGGTGGCAGCGCACTGCCCGCAAGACGGAATGGCTGGTCAAGGCCCAGCCCGGAGCCAGGGCAGCCATCGTCGTTCACAGCGAGAAAGGGGGCAAGCGGGTTGCAGAAATCCCCCTGTCGCAGGGACAAGCGGCGGCCCCGCCCACCTCTGCCAACCCGCCGATTGAATGGTCAGGCCATCTTGGAATCAGGGAAAGGAGCAAGAATGTCACTCTCAGGCGTACATGTCATCATGCCCACCCCGTTTGATGGGGCGGGAAAGCTCGACCTCGAGTCCCTTCACACCCTCACCCACTTCCTGATTGACAAAGGGGCCAACGGCCTGGTGGTGCTGGGGGTGATGGGCGAGGCGCCCAAGCTGGGGGAAGCCGAGCAGGAAACCATCATCCGTGAAACCGTACAGGCTGCCCGGGGGCGTGTGCCGGTCTTCGTGGGCAGCGGCGCGGGCGGTACCGACCTGGCCATTCAGAAGTCCGCAAGGGCGATGGAACTGGGCGCCTCTGGCCTGCTGGTGGCTCCGCCCCCAGTGCAGAACGACACGGTGATTTTCGACTACTACCGGCGCATCAACGACGCGGTGGGGGCGCTGATCATCCTGCACGACTACCCGGTCAGCACTGGCATCCTGCTGAGCGTGCCGCTGGTGACCCGGCTGCACAACGAACTCGAGCAGGTTCGGGTTATCAAGCTGGAGGACACCCCTTCCGGCCCCAAGACCTCCGCCCTTCGGCAGCTCAATCCCCACCTCTCCATCCTCGGTGGGCTGGGCGGGCTGTACATGCTCGAGGAACTCGGGCGCGGGGCCAACGGCATCATGACCGGCTTCTCCTACCCCGACATCCTGCAAGCCGTCTACACCACCTACACCTCGGGCAACCTCGAACTCGCCCAAAAGATTTTCTACCAATCCTGTGCCCTGATGCGCTACGAGTTCCAGCCCGGCATCGGCATTGCCCTCCGCAAGGAGGTCTATCGCCGGCGTGGCGCCATCCGAAACGCCTATGTTCGCCATCCCGGCGCACAGGTAGACGAAACCATGCGGAAGGAGCTCGAGCAGATCCTGGAGTTCTCGAAGCTTGAAGACCTCATTGCATCCATCAAACCAGGAGAAGCCAGCCTATGAGCCTGCCGCCCCGCCCCCAACTCTCCATCATCCATAACCGCTACTTCGACTACGACGAATACACCCGCATCCTGCACGACCTGGTCGCCCGCCATCCCCATCTGGCCCGCATCCAGAGCCTGGGGAAATCCCACCAGGGGCGCGACATCTGGCAGCTCACCCTGACCGACTTTTCCACCGGCCCCGACCAGGAGAAGCCGGCCTACTACATCGACGCACAAATCCACGCTGAGGAGCACGCCACCAGTTCCACCGCACTGTACGCGGTCAACTACCTGCTCGAGCGCTTCAACCACGACCCCGAGGTCACCCGCCTGATGCAGCGCATGGCCTTTTACGTCCTGCCGCGCATCAACCCGGATGGCGCGGAAATCTGCCTGAAAACCCCCCATCGCTGGTGCGGCAATGGCCGCTATAGTCTGGGCCAGGATGAGGTGACCAGAGGCCTGCACCAGTGGGATGTCGATGGTGATGGGCACATCGTCTTCATGCGGGTCAGGGATCCGCACGGCGAATGGAAGGTCTCGCAGAAAGACCCGCGCATCCTGGTTCAACGCCTGCCGCACGAAGTAGGGGGCGAGTATTACCGCCTGTACCCCGAGGGGCTTATCCCCGACTATGATGGGGTGGAGCCCGACATCGAGCCACCGCGGGATGGCAACCTCAACCGCCAGTTCCCCGCCAACTGGTCGCCCCATGAGTACGGCGCGGGTGACTACCCCGGCTCCGAACCTGAGGCCAGGGCCGTCATTGAGTTCATCCTCAAGCACAAGAACATCTGCGGGATGAACTCCTTCCACACCCACGGCGGGGTGATCCTCCGGCCCAGCGCGGTGAAGTACGACCACCAGATGTCGGCCAGGGACATCACCCTCTTCAAGGATCTTGGCGCGGTAGGGACGGAGATCACGGGTTACCCGGTGATTTCGATTTTCGAGGATTTCACCCCCGACAAGACCAAAGCCCGCCACGGCTCCTTAACCGACTGGGCCTACGAGCAGATGGGCATCCCCATCTTCGGCACCGAGCTGTGGGACATCGAGCGTGAAGCAGGCCTCGAGAAAACCCACTGGTACGGCATCCGCCCCCGTACCGAAGACGAGCAGATCAAAATCCTCGAGTGGGTCACGCGCAACGTGGGCGAGTGGGCCTTCCTGGACTGGAAGAAGTTCGACCATCCCCAGCTGGGTGAGGTCGAGATTGGGGGAATGCTGGAGGTCTGGACCTTCCGCAACCCGCCCGGGCACCTGCTCGAGGAGATGTGCTACCGCAACGTCCTCTTCTGCCTGGCCCACGCTGCCAGCAGCCCGTTCCTGGAGATTTCCGAGGCCAGCGCCACCCCGCTGGCCGAAGGGGTTTACCGGGTGCGGGCCGTGGTGCGCAACACCGGCTACCTCCCCACCAACCTGACCGACGTGGCCATTGCCGAAGGCTTCGCCAAGACCGTTCAGGTCGAGCTCTCGGGCGGGACTGTCCATGGGCCTGCCACCTACGACCTAGGCCACCTGGCAGGCCGCAACGAGCGCAAGTCCACCTGGTCGCCCTGGGGCAACCAGTGGAACCGCACTGCCAGGCCGGTGGAGTGGACAGTGAGCGCAGCAGCGGGCTCCACGGTTGAGGTGGTGGCAAGAAGCGAGAAGGGCGGAACGGTTCGCCGGCAAATCAAGTTGCCATAGCCACGGGAAGCCAAGTCTCAAACCGAAGGCATGAAAAGCCTGGCGTGCAGGGCCACCCATAGGAGAGCTACGAACCCTTTGCCTCAAGCCGCTCCCATTCGAGTTCAAGCGTGTCTGATGCGAAGTCATTCTGGAAGGAGACCCATATGCCCGAAGCCCCCCACTGGCGGTTCCAGAAAATCATTAAGCCCATGTTCGACCTGCCCAGGGAGCACCTGCTGTTGCGCGGACGGGTGCTAACCTGCGACGGCGACGAGCGAATTGAGGATGGCATCGTCGAGCTGCAAGATGGCAAGATTGCTGCCGTTGGCCCCGCCTCCGACTTTGGCACCCGTCAGTTCGAGGCCTGCCAGACAGGCGGAACCATCCTGCCAGGCCTGTTCAACTCCCACGCTCACCTGGCCTGGGACGGCATCCACGACCTGGCCCACCAGTCCATCTACGACCCACCTGAAATCTCAGCCTACAAGTGCGCCGGCAACATGCTCCTGAGTCTGCGGGCAGGCATCACCACCGTGCGCGATCTGGGAATGCATAACACCAACCTATTTGCCAAGCAGGCCGTGGAGCAGGGGATTTTTCCCGGTCCGAGGGTGCTGGCCTGCGGGGCAGCTATCGTGCAGACCGGCGGCCACACGTACTGGGCCTGCCGCGAGGCCAGCGGGGCCGATGAGATGCGGCGGGCCGTGCGTGAGCAGGTGCGCGGCGGGGCCGACCTGATAAAGATCATGGCCTCGCACGACCTCAACGAATTCACCGACGACGAGCTGGCCGCCGTGATTGACGAGACCCATCGCAATGGCCTTCCCATCACCGCCCACGCGACCTTTGACTCGGTCATCAAGCGCGTGGCGGAGTTTGGAGTGGACTGCATTGAACACGGGGGCGATATGACCGATGAGACCATCGAGCTCATCGCGAGGAAAAACATCCCCATCGTTACCACTTTCGCGCCGCTGGTCATGCAGAGCCGGCCGGAGCTGGCGCGCAAGTACAACGTACCCGAGTGGAAGATCGAAGAACGCCAGCGGGCCGTAGCTAGTGGAGCGCGATTCGCAGGCCTAGTTAAGGCGGCCCAGGCGGGCATCACCATCGGGTTTGGAACCGATTGCGGTTCCCCGGTAGTGCAGCACGATGTGGTAGCCCCCGAGATGGCCTTCATGATCAAGCTGGGCGTCAAGAAGGATGCCTACGACGCGTTGCGCTCGGCGACCAGCGTGGCCGCGAAGATCAGCCGCCTCGACAGCAAGCTGGGGTATCTGAAGCCCGGCTATCTGGCCGATGTCATCGTGGTGGATGGCCAGCCTGATTACCACATTGAGGATATCGCCAGGGTGAAGATGACCTTTGTGGGGGGGCGCCTGTTGTTTGGGTCATTGCCTCGTCTTTCCTGAGGTCATGCATGTGCAATGCCTGCGGAAATCGGCGACGTGGGTCGTCCTCAGGGTTCTATCAGAACAATCCGAGGGGATAGGAGGGATTTGAGAAATGGAGCAACGTCAGCTGGGGAAGTCTGGGCTAAAGGTCTCACTGGTTGGGCTTGGCTGCAATAACTTCGGTGGACGGGTGGATGTTGATGGCTCACAGGCCGTCATTCGCAAGGCGCTAGATCTGGGCATCACCCTTTTTGATACCGCAGATACTTACGGCAATCGGGGTGGTTCAGAGAGCATTTTGGGCAATTATCTGGGTTCTGAACGAGAAAATATCGTGCTGGCGACCAAGTTTGGCTGGGAGATGGGTCCAGGAAGGGGCGGTGCTTCCCGGCAATACATCTACAAGGCCCTTGCAGAGAGCTTGAAGAGGCTGAAGACTGATTACATAGACCTTTACCAACTTCACAAACCAGACCCCCATACGCCCCTTGAGGAAACCCTTTCAACTTTGAACGATCTGGTGAGGCAGGGAATGGTTCGCTACGTGGGATGTTCAAACCTTCCGGCATGGCAGGTCGTGGAGGCTCACTGGATTGCGAAGCAGATGGGCTTTGAGGGTTTCATTTCATGTCAGGACGAGTATAGTTTGCTGGCTCGCAAGGTTGAAGCTGAGCTGTTGCCTGCCATGCAGCACCTTGGACTGGGACTTCTGCCATACTTTCCTTTAGCAAGCGGTTTGCTGACGGGCAAGTACAGGCGGGATGGCTCGATGCCCGAGGATGCAAGGTTGGCCCGATCCCAGCAGTTGGCACAGAGCTTCATGACAGAGCAAAACCTGGCTTTGGTCGAGAAGCTTGAGTCATATTCGAAGTCAAGGGGCCGTACGTTGCTGGAGCTGGCTTTTGGCTGGCTTGCTTCCAATCCTGTTGTCTCTAGTGTCATTGCAGGAGCAACCAAGCCAGAACAGGTCGTGCAAAATGTCAAAGCGGTTGAATGGAAGATGTCGGATGTCGAGCGAAATGATGTGAGATCCATCCTCGATGCCTGAGTTCGGTTCAGCAAGCTTCCGTTTGAGCGTTTGAGGGATGGGGTTGCGTGCGCTGACCAGATTCTATCTCGCTCTGAACAGGCTTGGCCGCCTCTCCAGGCGGCCACTGTTCTCTCCAGGAAAAAGCTGTCTCGAACTTGAATGGCTCAAAGTATGCGAGGAGCGCCCTACTACGAATAAAGGCGATTATGAACCGTACTTGCCCAGAGCCTGCCAGGAAGCCAAACGTAAACCATCAAGAACTTCCGGTAATAGCAGAATCGAGAAGGCCAGCCAGTGAAAACCCTTGAGGGTCTCGGCAAGACACTCGTAGTCATGGGCCAGTCGGCGAAAACGAGCCATCCAGGCAAAACTCCTTTCAACCACCCAGCGCCTGGGCAGCAGAACAAAACCCTTCCTGGCCTCCTCCAGCTTGACCCCACACAGCTTGATCCCCTCCCCGGCAGCCGCTTGCTCAGACTCGGAGCCCGTTTAGCCCTGATCTACACTCTCAAGACTCGACTGCAAGGTTCGAGCATCCTAGATGGCTGCGCTGGGTTGAGCCGCTCGGCCCTGCAATCGTCGTAGTGAAGGGCCATCGGCCCCCGGCCAGCGCCGGTACTCAAGGGTTTCCCGCAGGTCATGCACTAAATCTTCAAACACGCCCCTTTTCATCCAGCGCTGGGCCTGCTCGCTGACGATATGGGGGGGCGGGAAATCGTGGGGGAGGTACACCCACTGGGCCCCGGTTCTGAGCATCCAGTGCAGGGTGTTGAATACCTCCCGCAGTCGTGCTTGCGCGGGGCTGCATCCGGAGGCAACAGGGCCAGATAGGGCATCACGAAGGCCCACTCTTCATCGTTCACGTCCGAGGGGTACGGTCTACACTTCATGCTCTGCCGTCCCCCTTCGTTTCGAATAGGTTCTTGCCAGCCTCTAGGTAGCCCAATGGGGGCGCACAGCCTCGATCCTGCTCTGGGGCCTACCGCATCGGGGTGGATGAGTTCGTGGTGCTGTTGCAACGGGGCGGGGTAGGCCGGTTGCTGCAGGCCACCCAGGGGTACGTCCTCAGCGTGGGGCTGGCCTGGGCCGAGGAGGGGGAGCCCCTGGCCCTCCTGGGGCTGGCCGATGAGCGGATGTACGCGCACAAACGCCTGCGCAAGGCCGCGGTGCAAATGCCGCCAGCTTGATGGTCTGCGGAGGCTATCCTGGGGCTAGGGTTAGGGCGGCGGTATGAAACAGGACGGGCCCAATTTCAACCCCCTGGAGTTCACCCAGGGCCTAATGGTAGCCTGCACCGACCTGGAAGGCCGCTACACCTATGCCAACCGGGCTTACCTAGCCTATACCGGGCTGAAGGCGCCCCTCCTGGGAGCCTCGGCGCTGGAGCACGTGGCAAAAGAAGATCTTCCCCGAGTGATGGATACAGTGAAGCAGGCCCTGGAAAACCCGGGACAGGCCTTCTGGGTGGAGTTCGGCAAACCCCTGCGACGGGCTTGGAACCGCAGCCGTTGGGAGTTTATAGCCGTTTGCGACGAAGCGGGCAAGCCGGTAGGCCTGCAGTGCGTGGGCTATGACATCAGCGATGCCTACCGCCAGGGGCGTTTCCAGGAAGCCTCGCTGCAGTTGCTATCCAGCGGTTTAAAAGAGGAACTGCGCCCCAAGGAGGTGCTACAACGGGCCCTGGATGCAGCTCTGGCGGTGGTGCCGGCAGCCCAAGCCGGCAGCGCTACCCTGCTATACCCCGACGGGTGTTTTCACTTTGTTGCGGTTCGCGGCTACGACCTGGCCGCGCTCGAGCAGGTCTCCCTGCACCCTGGCGAGCCACTTTCTCTCAGCCAGCACATTCAGGCCAGGGTCTTTACTCAGGCCGATTTGGCTGCTTTCAACGCCCGGCTCGATCCCGAGCGGCGGAGTTTGCTCGAGGGGCCGGGCCGTTCCAAGGAGATCCAAGCCATGCTGGCCACCCCGGTGGTGGTGAGGGGGCAGCCGCGGGCTTACCTCTACCTCGACCACTTCCGGCGCGCCGATGCCTTTGACAAACTGGATTTGCGCCACCTGGAGGGGCTGGCCCACCACGTAGCCTGGTTGCTCTACGGCGAGGAGCTCCAGGAGGAGCTGCGCTTTAGCCGCTACCATCACCTTCAGACTGGGCTGGCCAACCTGCGTAGCCTGCAAGAAGAGCTCCTGCGGTCGCCGTTGGCCCGCCGGGCTTTAGTGACCCTGCGCTGCCGCTCACTGGAGCGCCTGCGGTGGTTGGAAGGAGAGACGGCCTACTTTACCGCGGTGCGCAAGATAGCCCGGGCCATCCAGGCCGACCTGCGGCTTTCCGACCGGCTGGCCTGGGAAGAGGGTACTTTTTGGATGCTGCTGGAAGGGGTGACCGAAGTCGAGGAGGTTTATAGGGTGCTGGGGCGGCTGCAAGCTGGGGTAAAGACTAAGCTGGCTGCCCACTGGCCTGAGCTCGACTTCAACCCGCGGATTGGGGTGGCCCTGGCCCAGCCTGGGGTATCCCCACTCGAGCTACCCCGGGCCGCTGAGCTGGCCCTCGAGCAAAGCCTTCCGCCCGGTAGGGTGCATTTTTTTGACCTCGACCTCGCCCGCCAGACTCGCGAAACCGATGCCCTGCGCCGCGCCCTGGCTCAGGCCCTGCGGCGTTTGCCAAACCCACCGGAGGGCTTCACCCTGCACTACCAGCCGATTTTCCGCCTGGCCGAGCGCCGGCTGCACCACTTCGAGGCTCTGTTGCGCTGGATCCACCCTGAGCTGGGGCAGGTTTCCCCGGGAAGGTTCCTGCCCCTGGTCGAAGAGGAGGGGTGGATGCCCGAACTGGGCGAATGGATCCTGGGAGAGGCAGTGCGGCAGGCCGCCCGCTGGGGGGTCGCGGTGGCGGTGAACCTGGCCGGTGGCCAGCTAGAACCTGGGCTACCCGACCGGGTCGCGGCCCACCTGGCCCGCTGCCGCCTCCCCCCAGGGCGACTGATCTTCGAGGTGACCGAGGGCGTAGCCCTGGAAGAGACCGGCCTCCACGTCCTTCAGATCCTGGCCGAACGGGGGCATCCGCTGCACCTGGATGACTTTGGCTCCGGAATGTCCTCCCTCGAGCGCATCACCCAGCTGCCCTTTGCGGCGATTAAGCTGGGCCAAGGCTTTATGGCTGGCCTGGGCTCCCGCCCCAAGGCCCATTCCCCCGAGGCTCGCTTGCTGCACGCCCTGCAGGGGTTGGGGGAGGGCTTGGGGCTGGAGGTGATTGTGGAGGGCATTGAAAGCCAGGCCCAGCTCGATTTCCTGATAGCCGAGGGTTTTGCCCTGGGCCAGGGCTACTTGCTGGGGCGGCCAGCAGCTCCTGCCCAAGCCGAGCTCTTTCTTGAAGGGAGGAAGGGCCGCTCGTGCTAAGGTAACGCCAGTTCGGGGATAAAGAAGAAGAAAAAAGCGTGTGGGTAGAGAAAAGAAAGTCTCCAAGTAGGCTGAGGGTGCAGCCCAGCAACTGCCCAAGCCTAACAGGAGGTCAACAGGAGCTTATCTCTACTCGAGTTGTTCTCTGATGTGGACGATTTCTGCCAGGCGTTCGAGGCTGAACTGTCGAAAAAGCTATTAGAGAGCGGCCCTGGACTGTTGTAGACTCATTCAGCCTAAAGGTCTGCCATAACCTACGGATTCATTCGCACAAGGTCTTTGAAGGGGTTGCCAGACGGGGCAGGAACTCAATGGGTTGGTTCTATGGTTTCAAACTCCACTTCCTCTGCAATGACCGAGGCGAGCTGTGATCGGTCTACACCAACTCACGACGACCGTAAAGGGCTACTGCTCACTGCCCTTCCGATGCCGCCCCGAAAACTCCATCTTGGCTCAGATGCTCCTTCAGTTCCAACCTCGCTCGCGACATACGTAAACGCGCTGGCAAAGTAAAAACCTCCTCGAGATTTCTCGAAGAGGTCGAGATGAGCGAACTGCAACGAGGATTCAGGTGCTGGTCAGGAACTGCGGTGTGGCGATGATGGTCAGGCTCTGGCCCTCGCGCCAGATTTTGAGGGTAACTGGCTGGCCTGCAGCACCTTCCAGCACCCCACGCAGGTCGTTGATGTCCTGGATGGGGCTGCCGTTGGCCTCGAGGATTACATCCCCATTCAGACCCAACTGCTGTACGGTTCCATCTGGAGCCTGCACCTGGAGAAAACGGGTGGGTGCTTTGAGGCCGGCCTTCTCGGCGGGCGAGCCTTTTTCCACGCTCTGAACCATCAGGCCATCCTCGGGCAGATTGTTGGCCCTGAGAATCTGGGGGCTATACGCGGCCAGCGGCATTACCGATACGCCGAGGCGTGGGCGGGAAGCCAGGATTTCTTTGTCGCTTACGTTCTTGCCCTGCTTAAGCACATTCAGATACTGCTTGGCCAGGTTGATGGGAATGGCAAAACCCACCCCGGCGTTCTGGGCGTTGCCGAACTCGCCCGAGGGCGAGAGGATGGCGGTGTTGATGCCGATGACCTCACCTTTGGAGTTGAGCAAAGGCCCACCCGAGTTGCCGGGATTGATGGCTGCATCGGTCTGGATGAGGGTAGGCACCAGCGCATCTACTGCACCGGGGTTGCGCCGCACCGCCGAAACGATGCCGGTGGAAACGCTGTAGTCCAGGCCAAAGGGGTTGCCAATGGCGATGGTCTTTTCGCCCACCAGCACTCGGTCGGAGTTGCCCAAAGAGAGGGGCTTGAGCAGGTTGGCCGGAGCCTGCACCTGAATCACCGCCAGGTCGAGGGACTTGGCGGTGCCCAGCACCTTGGCGGGGTAGGTTTTGGGGCTGTCCTTGAACCGCACCGAAATCTGGCTGGCCCCCTGAATCACATGGTAGTTGGTCAGGATGTGGCCATCAGGGTCAAGCACAAAGCCCGAGCCAGTGCCCTGCTGCGGCTGGGGTTGCAAAAAGGGGGCAAAAGGCTGAAGGTTGTCGGGCAGGCTGGCCGCAGGGTTGCTGCGCACCGAGACATAAACCACCCCCTCGCTGGCCTTCTGGGCAATTTCTACGGTGTTGCGCTCGTCGGGCAGGAGGCTCTGGAGGGTGCTCTGGGTCAGGCTGGGGGCTGTGCTGGACTGGCCCTGGCTCAACGCGAACCATAAGGCCGACCCCGAAAGCACCGCCACGGCCAGCAGGGTAGATGTTTTTACCGAGGCTTTCATGTTGGTTTCTCCTCTGCCTGCACAGGCAGGCACAGGCCATACGTTAGGCAGGGGAGGTTTAAGTCGGGTAAAAAAGGGGTGCTCAGCGCACCCCTCAATGCAGAGATCATCAATCCTGCTCAAATGATGATGCGGATTCTGATGCGGGGCCAGCGCAGCTCGAGGGTGGGCGTGTTCGGGCTGGCGATATCGTCCTCAATCCCAACCCCTCTCGTACCTTCGTCGTTGACACTGACCTGGGCCGGCAGGGTGGCGATCACCTGGCCAGGGTCGCTCAGCCTGGTGAGCTGCACCGCGTAGCCGCCATCCGGATTGCGCACCAGGCGCAGGTTCAGGAAGGGGTCGGTGTTGGGCGGGCACCAGACATTGCCCGGGCCGCAGTCGGTGGTGGGGCCGGGGGAGGGCCAGGGTTTCTTGCGCAGGTAGAGGAAGCCCAGGTTTTCTCCCACCAGCTCTTCAATCGGCCCGCTCCCTTGCAGCTTGGGGTTGTTGTAGGGAACCGCCACTGCCACCACGTCCTCCCGCTGGAGCCAGACCGGGGGCCAGGAAGGCGGGAAGGGCTTGGGACGGCCACAGCAAATCTCCCTGAACCTGGCCTCGTAGGTCTCGGCGTCCAGGGTGCGGTTCAGGGGGCGGCCCGGCAGGGTGTCGGGGGGCAGGCTGCTCACGATGTGCATCCGGGCCGGGTTGGAGGCGTCCTTGCCAATGATGATGATTATGTCAATCTCTTTCTCAATCGGATTGATGGAAAACTTGACAATTATCTTCTCCCTGTCAACGCCCTCGAGGCTCCCCTGCGCCTC
>NZ_JANWVH010000044.1 GCF_025056915.1 Meiothermus sp.
GGCTGGTGGTCGGCCTGGAGGATGGGGTGGCCACCGTGGCCTTTGGGGATGGGGTTCGCCGGCTCGCGCTGCGCTACGCCCGGCTCGAGGTGGTGGGTTGAAGCTTCAGGTTGATTTCAGTGGGCGGGGCTAGCCTGAAAAGGCAGGAACCACGGGAGGCCTGGTTGTAAAAGGCCCACTCAACAGCTCGCCCTGATGCCTGCGTCCAGCAACGTTCGCTTCGGGCATTACACCGTGCGTTACCGGTTCTCTTTTGGGGCTGTTCGGGGCATGATGTTGAAAATGAAACCGCCGGTACACAAGCTGTTGCTCTTTTTGTGGACAGGTCTGGTCTGGGCGCACGGAGGGCACTATCTGCCTGCCTCTGGGCCGGGGGCTTTCGACTTCAGGCCGGCCCGAACCCTGCCTGCCGTGGAGCTGCGTTCGCACGAGAACAAACCGGTGCTGTTTCCCCCCAAAGGCCCGGCGGTGCTGCTCTTTGGCTACACCCAGTGCCCCGACGCCTGCCCCCTCACGCTGGGCCGCCTGCTGCCTGCCTACGAAGCCCTGGGCGCGCCACCCCAACTACGGTTGTGGCTTTTGAGCGTGGACGAGCGCGACACCCCCCAGACCCTGCAAAGATACCTGCAGGGCTTTGCACCGGTGCAGGGCCTCACCGGCAGGCCCGAGGCCATCCGCCCCATTGCCGAGGCTGCCAGGGTTGAGTACAACCTGGCCCCCGGCGGGCGGCTGGTCTTTCACACCGACGCGCTGGCCCTGCTGGATGCCCAGGGGCGGCTGGTGCGGATGCTCTACGGGGTGAGCCGCCTTTCCACTGCTAAACTCAAAGAAGAAATTGCCCAACTGCTGAGGTGACCATGCCAAAACGTTTGCTGCTGCTGGTTTGTTTGGCCCTGGGTCTGATTGGCGCGGGGCCGGCCCAACCCCCCACCTACCACGGCGAGGTGGCCGAAATTCTGCAAGCCAACTGCGCGGGTTGTCATACCGAAGGGGGCATTGCCCCCTTTCCCCTGGACGATGCCCGCTGGGCCCGCAACATGGCGGCGGCCATTGCCGACTCGGTGAAGCAGGGCCGGATGCCGCCCTGGCCCCCTGGCGAGGGCACCCCCCCGCTGAAGGACGAGCGCAAACTTTCCCCTCGAGCCAAAGCCGCCCTGATTGCCTGGGCCGAAGCAGGGGCCCCGCTGGGCGACCCCAGACCCATAAACGTGAAGGCGTCTGCGCCCTCGCCCAAGCCCGACCTGGTCGCAACCCTGAACCCCCCCTACACGCCCGACGATGCCCTGCAGGACGATTACCGCTGCTTCCTGATGCCGGCCACCTTCGAGCAGGACACCTTTGTAACCGGCTACAAGATTATTCCGGGCGACAAGCGCAGCGTGCATCACGTGATTTTGTTCCTGATCGGCCCCGACATGGTGGGGGCCGCCGAGGCCAAAGACCGCGCCGAGCCCGGCCCTGGCTGGAAGTGCTTTGGCGGGCCGGGCCTGAGCAGCGACCCCCGCAACATCGGCGGCATTCTGGGTTTCTGGGTGCCGGGTGGGGGCGCTACGCTGCTGCCCGAAGGCACCGGGCGGTTTTTGCGGGCGGGGAGCCGGGTGGTGATGCAGGTGCACTACAACACCGCCTCGGGCGCCAATCCCGACGCGACCCAGATGGCTTTGTACCTGGCCCCCAAAGGGGTGCAGCTCAAGCGCCTGGTGGGCATGACCCTGGCCGCTCCGGTCGAGATTCGGTGCCCGCCGGGCCTGACCGGGGAGACCTGTACCCGCGAGTACGCTCGAGCCCGTACCGAGCTGGGCTTTATTGCCGACTGGATTCACCTGCTCTGTAACACCTCCATCGAGGACTACGCCCGGCGCAACATCGGCGATGGCAGCCGCCAGGCCACTTCCTGCGACTGGACGGCCCAGAGCGCTTTGGAGGTCTATGGGGTGACGGCCCACATGCACCTGCGGGGGGTGGAGTTCAGGGTGGAGGTCAACCCCGGCACGGCGGGCGCCCGGACGCTTCTCAACATCCCGCAGTGGAACTTCCAGTGGCAGGGCGAGTACTGGTACCAGACCCCCCTGCGGCTGCGCCAGGGCGATAAGGTGCGGGTCACCTGCGTTTACGACAACAAATCGGCCATTCCCGGCCCCGGCGGGGAGCCCCTGCCGCCGCGCTACATGACCTGGGGCGAAGGTACGACCGACGAGATGTGTTTGGGTTCGCTCTTTGGGGTGCGGGAGTAGGGCGTGGGGCGTGGGGCGGTTCTGCTGACCCTGGCCCTGGGTGTCTGGGGGGTGGGGGTCGCCCTGGCCCAGGCCGGCGAACCGCCGGTGATGGAACGCTGCCAGGCCCTCTTCCAGGGCCTGCGGCCCCAGTTTGCCTATGCCGAGCGGGTGGCTCCCCAGCGCTTCTTGTTGCGGGTGGTGCTGGGCCAGGAGAACACCCCGGTCGTGCGCCTCACGGTAAACATAGACCTGGCCCCGGTGCCGCTGGGCCTCGAGGACATCGCGGTGGTGGCTTTTGACCGCCCGGTGCAGGATGCCCTGCGGCTGCGCAACCAGTTGCGGCGCTTTGATGGTGTGATGCAAACCCTCAACCTGGGCAACTGGTACGTGAGCGAGCCGCGGGGTTACCGCTGCTTTCTGGTTCACCAGGGCCGGGTGGTGGGGGTGTTGGGGCTGGGGCGGAACCTCGAGCCCCTCTCCGACCCCCGCTGGCTGGCCGCCTACCAGCGCTCACCGGCGCGATTCCCGGCGGTGGAGCCGGTGATTCGGTAGCTTAGCCAGTGTGTCCTTTCTGGCGGGTGCGGGCCCTATCTCCAAGGGGGTTGTCCCCCGGAGAATTTGGGAGCGCACGCCGGGTTTATCGGCTTCACGGGCCTTTAGGGGGGCCGCTATAGTGAAGCTGTGCATCTGATTGTGGGCCCCCCGGCCTCCGGCAAGACCACAAGGCTGCTCGAGGTCGCACACTCTTACCTGGCCAAACGCAAGCGGGTCTGGTGGGTCTGTTTGCCGGCCCAGAAGGCCTATGTCTACCGGCGGGCCACCGAGAACGGCGCGGTGCTGGGCCTCGAGGTGCTTACCTCGCAGCAGCTTTACTACCGCCTGCTGGCCGCAAGCTACGGCCTGAAACCCATCCTGACCGGGCCGGGCCGGGTGGCGCTGGTGGGGGAGGCGCTCATGTCCGGCGACGACCCCCGGCCCAGCCCCGGCGAGGCCCGCCTGTTTGCCCGCGCCATTGCCGAGGCCAAGCGCAACGGGGTGAAGCCCGAGGCCATTCCGGCCCACAGCCCCGAGGCCCGGCGCCTGCAAAGGGTTTACGCCCGCTACGAGGAACTTAAAGCGAGCTGGGGCCGCTGGGACTACGACGATTTCCGCGCCGGGGCGCTGGCCTTGCTGGAGGGGGGGCGGGTTCGGCTCGAGCCCGACCTCCTGATTGTGGATGGCTTCCGTGAGCTGAGCGCCCTCGAGCTGCGCTTGATAAAGGCCCTGGCGGCCCACCTGCCGGTCTGGGTCGGGCTGCCGGAGGCCCCGCCGGGGTGGGGGCCCCAGGAGGTGCTTCCACCCCGACCGGTGGCCACCCAGGCCTACCGCGCCCAGAACCCCGTGAGCGAGGCCCGCTGGGTGCTGCGCTCCATCAAGCGCGACCTGGCAGAGGGCATCAAGCCGCTGGATATTGCAGTGGTGGCGCCGGAGTCGCGGATTCCCGCGCTTCTGACCCTGGCCGACGAGTACGGCCTGCCGCTGGTGAGCCAGCTGGCCTCCACAGCCGCCGAGACCCCCGAGGGGCGGCTCTTGCTCGAGCTGCTCGAGCTGCCCGACTACCCCACCCCCAGCCGCCTGCTGGCCGTGCCCGACCTGGCCCCGCTGGGCCGGGCGGCTTTAGAACGGGGTCTGGTGGGCCTCGAGGCCACCACCCGGCTGGCTGCCGAGCTGGGCTTGCAGGGGTTCTGGGCCGCCTGGCTGGCCCGGCTCAATCCCCCTGCCTCTGGCCCCGCCCCGCACCCTTCGCTGGCCTGGGCCCAGGAACTTCTGGACGCGCTGCCCGAGGTGCGACACAGCCCGCGCCGGGCCGTTCTGATGGAACGGGCTTTGGAGGCGCACCGCATCGCCACCGGTCCCGAGTTCCGCCTCTGGTGGGCGGCCCTGCTGGCCGAGACCCACGAGCCCCACCGCCCGCCCGGCGGGGTGGCCCTGCTCACGCCCAACCTGGCCTCGGGGCAGCGCTGGAAGAGGCTTTACCTGACCTACGCGGTGGAGGGGGCCTACAGCGCCGCCGAACAGGAAGACTACTTCGTGCCCGAGGAGCTGCGGGCCAGCCTGGAAGAGGTTCTGCGGCAGGCCGGGGGCCTCCTGCCCCGGCGTTTTTTGGGGCGCGACCGGCTGCTCTTAGAGGAGCTGCGAAGCCGCGCCGAGGCAGTGGTGGTCACCTATCCCGAGGCCGGCCAGGAAGGGCCCTTTGAGCCCGAGCCGGCCCTGGTGCCTGCAGTCCCGCCCGTCCTGCCCCCGCTGCCGCCGGCCAGCCCCCTGGAGACCCTCCAGAGCCAGGGTTACCAGGCCCCTTTGGGCTCGGTGAACCTGGGCCCAGCCCGCCTCGAAGACCTGCGCCGCTACCACGAGTGCGGCTTTCAGTTCTGGGCCATGCGGCTCCAACCCGAGGCAGCCGAGACCGAGTGGTGGCGGCAGTGGGTGCGTGAGCTTCGCAAGGCCCAGAAACTGGTTCCGGCCCGGCTCGAGGCCCTCGCCCAGCAGTTCCCCCAGGCCGAAGGCTGGATGCGCCACCACTGCGCTCTTCTGGGTGAGCTGAGCCTTGGCTACACGCTGCAGGGCGAGGGGCTGGAGGCTTACCTGGACGGAGTTCTGCGCAAGGGCGGCGAGGCCCACCTCTACCGCTTTGTGGCCCCCGAGACCCCCCCGAAAGCAGCCGAAGAAGCGGTGCGCGACCGCTGGAGCGAGCGCTGGGCCGCCGGTTACCTGCTCTCGGCTTTCAAAGGGCGCATTCAGCGGGTGTACCTGTGGGCCTGGCCGGTGCTGGGGGAGCCGGTGCAGGTCTATGGAAAGCCCATCACACAGGTCTGGGACGCGCTGGAAAGGCTTCAGCGCAAGGCCCAGGAGGTTCACTCCCGCTATAAGGCCGGGGTGGTCGAACCCAACCCCGGCTTTCGCTGCCGCACCTGCGGCGTTAGGGACGTGTGTCGTGAGGGGAAGGTGGGTTAGTCGAATCCGCCTGGACTCTGGAAAACCCGCTCGAGGAGGCCGGTTTGCCCGTTGCCGAGGCTGGGTTCAGAGGCCGACCTGAACCTGCTGTGCAAGGGGCGAGGTGAGGATGTCGGGGTGGGGCAAGGCTACGATGAACTTGCCTCCTCGTTTCACATACTCCGGGTGCTGGCGGGCGACCTCGTCGGGTGGGTGGCCGAGCAAAAGCAGGTAGTCGGGCTGTTCCTCGAGCAGTTTTTGCACCCCGTAGATGGGGATGTGCACCCCGGCCACGAAGCGCCCCTGCTGGCCGGTATCGCTGTCCACCACGAAATCAATCACCTCGCGGCCCAGGCCCACGTAGTTGAGCAGGGCCGTGCCCTGGGCATTGGCTCCGTAGGCGGCTACCCTTCGACCCCGGGCCCGCAGTTCGGTGAGCAGGGCCATCAAGGCCTCACGCACGGCGGCGATGCGGGAGGCGAACTCGAGGTAATAGGCCACATCGGTCAGGCCCAGCTTTTGCTCTTCCTGCAAATACCAGCCCACCGAGGGCTCGACCTGGCGGGTCTTGCCCAAAAAACAGCGCAGATAGCCCTCTGAAAGGGGTTCAACCTGCTGAAGCCACAGCCCGTGTCGGCGCACCAGCTCGTGCAAGGCGCTGACCGAGAAATAGTGGAGTTGCGAGTGGGTGAAGTGCTCAAACTGCCGGGCCTCGAGCATGGGCCGCACATAGGGCAGCTCCATCACCACCAAGCCACCATCCTTCAGGACGAGCCCGAGGCACTCGAGCAACCCGTTGAGGTCGCTTTTGTGACAGAGCAGTTGATGGGCCAGCACCACATCGGCCTGCAACCCCTCGTCGCGCAGTTTTTGGGCGTAGGGGCGGTCAAAACGCTCCGGTCGGGTGGGAATGCCCTTGCTGGAAGCCGCTTTGCCGCGCTCAGGTTGGGGCTCGAGGTACATTACCCGTACCCCGGCCTGCATCAGCGGGCGCAGCAGTTCGATGCCGCTGCCCTCCAGGGCCAGCACCAGGTGGTGCGGGCCCAGCCGGTGGTGGTGCAAAAGCTGCTCGAGCAGCCCTCCCTGCACCGGGGCGGTTGGGGTGGGTGAATCCTCCACGACGTCGCTCAGGAGCTGAACCAGCCCGCAGCGCTTGCAAAAGCCCGCCTCGAGGCTCTGCCGTTCTTCGGGGGCGGCCAGCTGATCGGCGGCCAGCGTGCTGGCGAGGGGCAGCCGGCCCAAACTCAGGAAGGGCACCAGTTCCCCCGATCCGCACGAGCGACACGTCTTGAGTCTCTTCATTGAAATCTCCAGGGCTGCGCCAGCGGCGTCACTGCGTAGAGGGTACAAATGGGGCCGTAATCCTCCCGTTATCGGGGGTTGGCCGCATGGGTAGCGGGTTGCACCGATTCGTTAAGGGCCACAAAATGCGCCTTTGCAAGAACAACGAGAGCGTAACGGCTTTCTTAACGAGCCCCCGAAAGCCGCCCAATCATCGAGCAAACCTGTTCTGGAGCGGAAAAAAGCGACCCCCGGTTTGGGTTTTTGTTGTGGATTGTTCATTTATTTTCATACCTTGAAACGTGCTTCTGGGCAGAAGCAGGGGGTTATTCCCCGGGTTTTTAAACCAGGCAACGGGCAAATGCACCCAATCTCCTAAACCACCTGCCCGAAATGGGCTACCCTGGAAGCATGGCCATTGTCTCACCCCCAGCCATCCGCCAGGACTTCCCGCTTCTGATGGGGCGTCCCGATCTGGTTTACCTCAACTCGGCGGCCACCAGCCAGAAGCCCGAGGTGGTTATTGAAACGGTGGCCCGCTACTACCGCGAGCTCAATGCCAGCATCCACCGGGGGGCCTACACCCTTTCGGTACAGGCCAGCGAGGCCTACGAGCAGGCCCGTCGCACCCTGGCCCGCTTTATCGGCGCCGACGAGCGTGAGATTGTTTTCGTGCGCAACACCACCGAGGCCCTCAACCTGGTGGCCTACGCCTGGGGGCTCTACCACCTGCGCCCCGGCGACGAGATTCTGCTCAGCGAGATGGAGCATCACGCCAACCTGGTGCCCTGGCATCTCATCTGCGAGCGCACCGGGGCCCGCATCAAGGCCATTCCGCTGGGCCCGGATGGCCGCCTGGAAATGGAGGCCCTGGACTCCCTCCTCTCCCACCGGGTCAGGCTGGTCAGCGTGATGCAGGTTTCCAATGTGCTGGGGACGGTCAATCCGGTGGCCCAGATTGCCCAGGCAGCCAAAGCCGTAGGGGCCCTGATGGTGGTGGACGGGGCCCAGGCCGCCCCCCACCTGCCGGTGGATGTGCGGGCGCTGGGCGCCGACTTCTACGCTTTTTCCGGGCACAAGATGCTGGGGCCGACCGGGGTGGGGGTGCTGTGGGGCCGCTACGAGGTGCTGGAAACCCTGGCCCCCTTTCTGGGCGGCGGCAGCATGATTCGAGAGGTTTACCTGGACCGCTCCACCTACGCCGCGCCCCCCCAGCGCTTCGAGGCCGGAACCCCGGCGGTGGCCGAGGCCATTGGGCTGGCCGCGGCGGCGGAATACCTGAGCAAGCTCGGCATGGATTGGGTCTGGCAACACGAGCTCGAGCTGGTCTCCTACGCCCTGAAGCGGCTGGATGAGGAGCTTCCGGAGGTGCGGACTTTTGGCCCCAGGGGCCCCGACCGCAGCGGGGTCATCCCCTTTGTGCTGGGCAGTATCCACGCCCACGACGTAGCCACGGCCCTCGACCAGTACGGCATCGCAGTGCGGGCCGGGCACCACTGCGCCCAGCCCCTGCACCGCAAACTGGGCGTTCCGGCCACGGTACGGGCCAGTTTTTATGTCTATTCCACCCAGGAAGACGTGGACCGCTTTATCGAGGCCCTGAAGAAGGTGCGGGACTTCTTCAAAGACTGGCTTTGAAGCCTGACGGCCTCAGGCCGAGGGCGCTTCCTCGCGGAATTGCAACTCGTAGAGGTCTTTGTAAAGCCCACCCTGGGCCAGAAGCTCCTCGTGGGTGCCTTGCTGCACGATCTGGCCTCGCTCCAGCACCACGATTAGGTCGGCGTTTCGCACGGTGGAGAGCCGGTGGGCAATCACAAAAGTGGTGCGACCCTGCATCAGCTTGTCCAGAGCCTCCTGCACCAGCGCCTCGGACTCCGAGTCAAGCGAGCTGGTGGCCTCGTCCAGGATGAGTATTTTGGGGTTTTTGAGCAAGGCCCGGGCGATGGCAATCCGCTGGCGCTGCCCACCCGAGAGCTTGACCCCGCGCTCACCCACCAAAGTCTGGTAGCCCTGTGGAAAAGCGCAGATGAACTCGTGGGCATTGGCGGCCTGGGCCGCTTCGATGACCTCAGCCGGACTGGCCTGTGGGTTGCCGTAGCGTATGTTTTCCTCGATGGTGCCGGAGAAGAGCAGGGTTTCCTGGGGAACCAGGGCAATCTGGCGGCGCAAGTCCAGCAGGGCCAGCTGCCGGATGTCCACCCCGTCCAGGGTAATGCGGCCCTGGGTTACATCGTAGAAGCGGGGAATCAGGGCAATCAGGGTGCTTTTGCCGGCCCCGCTGGGGCCGACCAGCGCCACCACCTGTCCGGGCCGGGCGGTCAGGTGGATGCCCCGCAACACCTCGCCGCGCTCGTCGTAGGCAAAGTGCACGTCCTCCAGGCGCACCTCGCCCCGCACCTCGCCCAGCGGCTTTGGGTTGGCGGGTTCCTTGAGCTCCGAAGGCGTGTCCAGAAGCTCGAAAATACGGCTGCTGGCGCCCAGGGCGCTTTGCACCTGGCTCCAGATGCCGGCCAGGGTGCCCACGCCGGCGGCCACGTTGAAGGCGTACAGAATAAACGAGACCAGCTGGCCGGGCGTGATTTCCCCCAGCGAAACCAGCCGCCCCCCGTACCAGAAGATCAGGCCCAGGGCGCTGAATATGCTGAAAAAGACCGCTCCACTCAGGCCGGAAGACACCAGCGCCCGCCGCAGCGCGGTGCGGAAGGACTCCCCAATCAAGCGGCCATACCGCTCGGCCTCGAGCTTTTCCGCCGTGAACGACTGCACCACCCGGATACCGCCAATAGACTCCTCGGCCCGGGCGTTGGCCTCGGCAACCTTGTCCTGGAATGCCTTGCTCATGCGCCGGATGATGCGCCCCAGCACGATGGCCACAAAAATAACCAGCGGCACCACCGCCAGAATGAAGCTCGAGAGCTTCCAGTTGGTAACGAACAGAATGGTCAGCGTGGCAGCAAACATCAAGGGGGTGGTGAAAAGCTGCACCAGGGCGTTGGAAGCCACCCCCTGCACGGTGGCGACGTCCGAGGTCAGGCGGCTGGTGATATCCCCGGTCTTGTGGTTCTCGAAGAAGCGGGGCGAGAGGGTGAGCAGATGGGCGAACAGGTCGCGCCGCAGGTCGGCCACCACCCCCTCGCCGGCGCGGGCGAAGAGGTAGCTTTGCAGCCCACTAAAAAGGGCTTGTCCGGCAAAGACCCCAATCAGCAACAGGGTGTAGCGGTCAATCTGCTCCAGGTTGCCCTGCTCAAAAATGGAGGCATCGAGCATCCGGCTGACCAGCTGCGGAAAGGCCAGGAAAAAGCCCGTGGAGATGAGGCTGGCCAGGCCAGCCAGCAGCAGGCCCCAGCGGTAGGGCCGGGTGTAGGCCAGCAATCGGCCTAACTGACGGAAATCGGCTTTGGGGGCTTTATCCGAAGGGGCCTGGGTGCGCAATGCGGGTCGCATACTGTGGCTAGTTTGCTCCAGAGGGCTCTTGGGCATTGTGCGCTGGGTTCGGTTACCCCGCCGACGGGCTTTACAATAGAAAAGATGAGCCTTTTGGATGAACTATACAGAGAAATCATCCTTCGGCACTACAAATCGCCCCACAACTACGGCCCCCTGGACTCAGCCAATGTGCGGGTGAAAGGCGACAACCCCTCTTGCGGCGACCAGATCGAGCTGATGATCGAGACCGCTGGGGAGCGCATCGCCGACCTGCGCTTCCAGGGGCAGGGCTGTGCCATCTCGCAGGCTTCAGCCTCGCTGATGACCGACCTGGTCAAAGGCAAGTCCTGGGCTGAAGCGCTGGCTTTGGAACAACAGTTCAAGGCCATGATTGTGGACGGTGCGGCGCCTACCCCCGAACTCGGCGACCTGGCCGCCCTGTCTGGGGTGCACAAGCTGCCCGCCCGGGTCAAGTGTGCCACCTTGGCCTGGAATGCCCTGGAACAAGCGGCCCACCAGGCGGGGGTGCGGCGGTAGTCATCCGCAAACCACAGGCAACAGCTATAACGGGGAACAGGCGCCAGAACTGCGAAGGTCACGTGAAGGCGCCGCCAGCAAGGTATCTGAACGGCGCAGAGGGTACATTTGGGAATGATCGTGCGCCCACTGCCGTGCTCGCCCGGAATGAGACCGGGCTTGGGCGACCATGTCTGTGAAGAGCGCGATACAAACTGTATGTGCGGCGAGGCAGGGAGCAGGGTTTGGGGAGAGAGCGCGTGCTGGAAAGCTGCTACCTGCCTCCCACCACCTGCTGGTAAGTTACGCTTATGCCTGGTGAACGCTTCACGAATGTTGAGGCATTTGAGTTCGATAAAGCTTTGTCCTGGTGAGAACACGGGCCACCTGGGAACTCTAAACCCCAGCGCCCATAGGCCGGGCCCGGCTTACGCCTGGGTGCGTCTGGGCCCAGACGCAGGCTCGTTTTCGTGGGCGGCCACGTCTGTGAAGGGCGCGAGAAGCACCGGGTTGCCTAACAAACCAGGGTGCTGAAATCGTTGAAGTCGGCGCGGAATCCGCCGGGAACCCCCTTGGCAATCACCGAGACGGCATCGTGAGAGTGCAGGCTCTCGAGGTGGGCACAGGCCGCCTGAAAGTCGTGGATGCGGGGGTCGGCGATGAGCTGTTCGTAGATGAGCCGGGCGGCATCCTCCACGAACTTGACATAGGCCCCATTCAGCTCGGCAAAAGCCTGTTCATCTTCGCGCTTGACCATGACCTGGGTCTCAGTTTTGAGGGCTTCGCGGGCGTGGTGAATCAGGTCTTCAAGGTGCAGCGAGGTATCGGGGGCCACCTCCACCTTGATGCGGGCTTTGGAACGCTGGCTGTGCGGAATGGCGTAGGCCCCGCGGTTGTCGCGGGCGTGTTCGGCCAGCTCGGCGGAGCACGGGCAGGCCGAGGAGTAGACGAAATCGAGCTCGACAAAGCGGCGTATGCACCCGTTTTCTTCAACAGCCGCCTCGTAGCTGCCGCTGTAGTACTGGTAGCCTTCCAGCCCCGAACGCAGCGCAGTCACCAGCATGGGATAGCTGAAGGCCACCTTGACCCGTGCACTCAGGCTGCCCAGCTCGCGGCGATAGTCCTGCACCACCTGGGCCAGGGTGTCGAGGCAGAACACTTCGTCCCTGCGGCTGTAGAAGGTGCGGATGATCCGGCTCATGTTAATGCCCTTGAGGTCGGCCTGGAGCGAGACGGTGCCGGTGACACGGGCCTCGAGGGTCAGGGCTTCACCCTGGGGCGTGGCCAGCTTGAGCGGCAGCCGAAAGCCCGAGATGCCGACCTGCTGGATGGGCACATTGGCCCCCTCCACCGAGTCCACGGTCTCGGTCATGTCCGGCAGGCTGGCCTTGTAGGCGGCGTCGGGCCGGAAATGCGGGTCGTACGAGCGGGTGATGACCGGCTCGGCACCATCGGTATTGCGAAACAGGTAGGCTTTTTTGCCGCCGTTTTTGTCCAGTTTGGGAAGGGGTAAATCGAGGATTTGCTTGTTGTCGTAGCTGAGCAAGGGGGTCTCCTTTTCCGTCAGCAACCTCGAGCAGTCTGACGGGCGCTTGGCGCGAAGGGAGCGGGGTTCCGGGCTGCTTGTACCACCTCCCTCTGCTTGGTACAAGCGCCGTGCATGGCTGCACTGCTACAGGATGCCACCTTATACAAAATGTGAACGTAACCTAAACGCTAGTCTTTCAAGAAGTGCATCGGCGAGGGCAGGTCACAGATTCCAGCCGCCCGAAACCTCCAAAATCTGGCCGGTTAGATACCCGTTCTCCTCTTCCACGAAGAACAGCACCGCCCGGGCCACTTCCTCCAGCCCAGCCAGGCGGCCCATAGGAATCTCCTCCAGGGGCTTGGAGACCGAGTTCTCGGCCACCCCCGGCGAGACCACATTCACCGTCACGCCTCTGGCCGCCAGGCGCTTGGCCAGCGACTTGCTGTAGATAATCAGCCCGGTTTTGGCGATGACGTAAGGGGTGATGCCCGGACGGGCCAGCAGGTTCGCTGCCCCGGCAAAGCCGATGTTGACCACCCGCCCGTAACCGGTTGCGCACAGGTAGGGGAGGGCCGATTGGGTCAGGTAAAATGGCGCGTTGAGGTTGGAGTCGAGCATGGCGTGCCACTCCTCGGGGGTGAGGGTCTCGATGGGTTTTTTGAGGTAATCCCCCACGTTGTTGACCAGCACCTGCAAGCCCCCAAGCTGTTCGACCACGCTGTGAACGAGGCGCCGGGCCTCCTGCACCTGGGTCACATCCGCCGCGACCTTGATGGCCCGCACCCCCATAGCCTGGGCCTCCTGGCGGGTGCGCTCGGCCTCGAGCTCGCTCTGGCGGTAGTGAACCGCCACATCGAAGCCCTTTTCGGCCAGCGCCAGCAGAATGGCCCGCCCAATGCCCCTGGCCGAGCCGGTGACCAGCGCCACCCGGCTCATGCTGGCTCCTTAAGGTACCCTTCAATTAGGGTACGGGTGATGTGGTTGAGGGGATACCCCAGGGCTTCTTCAGGGCTTACCCAGGCCCACTCGAGAATTTCCTCGTTGGGGGTGATGGCCTCGACCCGGCTCTGGGCGTAGTAGTTGATGAACAAAAAGTGCTGGGGCTTGTAAAACTGCGGGTCGAACACCCCCTCCAGAAGCAGGGCGAAGCGGATGCCGAACAGCTCGAGCCCCACCTCTTCCCTAAACTCCCTTTGCAGCGCGGTTTCCAGGGGTTCGCCCCACTCAATCTTGCCCCCCGGCACTCCCCATAAGCCGCGCCACTTGGGGGTCTTGACAATCAGCACCCGGCCCGACGGCCCCTTCACCAGGGCCCCTACGGTGGGAATGGGATATCTGGGCTCCATACAGCGACCTTCAGGCTACGTGGGCAGGCAAGATGGAAAGGTGCTGGAGGTTAACATGGGCCGAAGGCCATGTGGCCCCATGCTTGACCCTGACGCCAGAGCCCAAACTAATTCGGCAACTCCTTGTAGACCGCATACACCCGCCCGCCTTTGGGGTAGGCCTCGAGGCTGTACCGCACGGCGTGGTTGGGGAGGGCCGTGTGGGTCTTTTGGGGCAGGCCGGTCTCGAAGGCCACCACCAGGGGGTCGTCGCGGCGAAAGCCGGCGCCCCGGCTCACCCGGTCCAGGATGCGGGGGTGCCTGGCGCTGAAATAGACCCGCAGGGGCTTGCTGCCGGCCATCAGCACAATGGAGGGGGTGGGGCCGCGTTCGGCCAGGGCAATAATGACCACTTCCTCCGAGACCTGGTGCAACTCGGCTAACTCGGGCACCAGACGGGGGCTTTGGCCTTTCTTGTCCAGGGCGGCGTCCACCACCTCGCCGGGCAGCAGCATTTCGGCGGCGCCCAGGTTGCACAAGGCCTCGAGTTCTTTTTCCAGCTCCTGCCCCTGGTAAGCTTCGTGCAGGTCGGAGAGCAGGTCGTCGTCTTGCTGGATCAGCACGTGCATCACCTCATGGGCCAGGGTAAAGCGCTGGCGTTTGGGGGGCGAGTCCTGGTCAATCAGGATGTGCTTCTGTTCCGGCACCAGGGCCCCAAACTTGCCCTCCGGCAGCTTGCCGTAGGAGAGGCTTGCCCCGATGCCCCCGGCCAGCCGTTCAGGCGTGAGCGGCGCGTGGGTCTTGCGGTAGCTTCGCGCCAGCTCAATCACTTTAGGTCTCAAATCCATAGGCTCCGCCGTTTTTTTCACCTTACCGGATGGCCACAAAAATCGAAACCCGCTGGCTGTTTTCGTGCACCTCGTAATCGAAGGTGTAAGCCCGCCGGGGTGCGCCCGGTTGTTCAAAATAGCTCTGGATGAAGTGCCAGGCCTGCGCGACCGACCCCGGCCTGGGGCCTAGCGCGGTAAACATCAGGTATCGGCCCGCCGGCACATTCAGCCCGCTCAGGCCAGGGGGCACGTCGTCGGACCCAATCACCTGGTAGCCCAGCAGCACCGAGTAGGGGCCATGGGGGGGGTCTTGGTGGTTGTAGTAGACCACAAAGGGCTTGCCTTTGGCCAGGCGCTTGGGAATCAGAAGCTCGAGCTCCCCGCGCTCAATCTTTTCCCACAGGGCCGGGATTTTGGCAGTCTGGGGATCGGCTTCCGCCCTCTGGCTGGTGCGAACCTCGTAGCCCGCCACAAAAAAGCCAGACTCCGAAGTGCGAACGGGCTTGTCCATAGCCCACATCTTATTGGGATTTCAAAAGCAGCGTACCCGCCCGTGGGGTGGGTCGGCGGTCGCAAGCCGAAGGGGATTTCACGCCGACAGGCTTGACGGCTGATAGGCCTTTGACAAAAGTCATCTGCCGTTTAGTCCCCTGCACAAAAAAAGCCGTCGGCTGCGCTGCCTTCGGCTTACGGCTTGTGGCCCCAGGCTACCCTTCCAGCACCCGCTTGAGGTGCAGGAAGATTTCGTACCAGTCGCGTTTGGACTCCGGGCGCTTACCGCGCAACTCGATGCGGGCCAGGGTGCGCTGCCACTCCGGGGTGATTTCGGCCCCAAGCTGGGGGTCGGCAATCAGCTCGGCCAGGCCCTTGGGCAGCGAGGCCTCGGTGCGCTCGCCGTAAAAGTCTACGGGGGCCAGCAGGTCGTTGACCGTCACGTTGTAGGAGCCGGCCAGGGTTTGCAGGGTGTCGAGGGAAGGGTTGGTGCGGCCCCGCTCGAGGTCCGATAGATACGGCACAGAAAGCCCGCTTTTTTGAGACAAATCCTTCAGGCGCCAGCCCTGTTGACTGCGCAGTTCGCGGAGACGTTCGGCTAGTGTCATGATTCTGACCTTAGCATAAAACTTTTATACGGTCAAGACGTAATGTCCTGAGTCAGTATTGCGTTATGCAGATGGATTATGCTAATATCATAACGGGAGGCAGGCACATGAACATCAACGAAAATGTCTGGAAGACCATCGGACGGGGAGCCGTGCATCCGAGCGAGGTGCTGAACACCCTCATTGAACTCGACAACCGCAAGGGCCAGATTGGTTTGTGGGCCCTGGAAAACGAGCTGCGCGAGAAAATGCCGCTGTTGCGCCCGTCGGCCCGACCGCTGGCCCAGGCCTGGCTCGAGGCCACCATCCAGTACCGCACCACCTACTACCCCGAAACCCGCCTGACCCGGCTGTGGAACCGTCTGGTGGGGGCCGAGGCCCCAAGCGAGGCCAGAACCCTGCCCCTCGCCAGCTAGCTCTCGAGGTCGAACCACACAAGGGGCTGGAGGCGGTTATGCTTCCAACATTTTTTGGGGAAGTTGAGGCTACAGATCGGCACCAACGCCTAATCGCGCAAACCTTGGGGGTTGTCCCCACCATTCCAATAGCAGTCCAGGAGGCCCGCATGATGCAACTCGCCCAGCAAACCCAGGTTTCAGGGGTGGGAAAAGCCCGTCAAGTATCGGCCTATGTTTTCGTTTCCTGTGCCCAGCCCAAGCGCATCGTGCACGCCCTGAGCCGCCTGCCGGGGGTGGTCAAGGCCGATGCCCTGCTGGGGGCTTCCGAGGCGGTGCTGGTGGTGGAGCGGCACAACTTTGAAGCCCTGCAAACCCTTCTGACCGAGGTGCAGGCTACGCCTGGGGTCAAAAAAGTCTCGGTGAAGCTGGCGGCCTAATCGGCAGACCGTCTAGAGCCCCCTGCACGTAACAGCGCAAAGGAGTGCAAAGATGCCCCACATCGTGCCCCATCTGTGGTTTGACCAAGAAGCCAGGGACGCCGCAACGTTCTATTGCAGTATATTTCCCGATGCCCGGATACATAGCGCTGTCGTCCTGAAGGACACCCCGTCGGGTGATTGCGATCTGCTTTGGTTTGAGCTGGCGGGCCAGCCCTTTATGGCCATCAACGCGGGGCCGTTGTTCGAGTTCAATCCCTCGGTCTCTTTTATCCTCAACTTTGACCCTTCCCAAGGCCGCTCCAGAAAAGACCTCGAGGCCCTGTGGAACAGCCTTTTGTCCGGCGGAGAGGAGCTAATGCCCTTGGGTCAATACCCTTTTGCACCCCTTTTCGGTTACCTTCGAGATCGGTACGGGGTCTTCTGGCAGTTAATCCTCTCGGACAACATGGAACCCAGGCTTCCCTTTGTCGTCCCGTCGCTCTTATTTGTGGGGGATTTACATGGCAAAGCCGAGGAAGCCCAGAACTTCTATCTTTCGGTCTTCAACAATACGCAACGGGGCGTGACCTTTCGCTACCCGGAAGGCTCGGAGCCCGAGCAAGAGGGCACGCTGATGTACAGCGATTTTATGCTGGAGGGCCAGTGGTTTTCGCTTTCGGAGAGCGCCCTCGAGCATGGTTTTCGCTTCAATGAAGCCATCTCATTCATGGTGTTTTGTGATACCCAGGAAGAGATAGATTATTACTGGACAAGGCTCTCGGCGGTTCCCGAGGCTGAGCAGTGCGGCTGGCTCAAGGACAAGTATGGCTTGAGCTGGCAAGTGGTGCCCAAGGCCCTGGAGGCCATGCTTCAAGACCCCGACCCAAAGAGGGTACAGCGGGTCAACCAGGTCGTGCTCCAAATGAAAAAGCTCGAGCTTGCCGAGCTGCAACGAGCTTACACCTGAATCACCCTACCGCAGTGGCTCTGATGTACGACAATCATACATCGCAGACCCTATAGCATTTGAACCAGGGTTTTGCTAACCAGGGCGATCCAGGGGTCGCCCCCAATTTTGAGGTGTTCCATGAAGGTGATGGTCTCGGCAATTATTCCGGTGGTGCCCAGCCGCGATGTGTTGGCGTCGTTGTGTTTTTATCAGGCTTATCTGGGCTTCCAAGACCCCTTTACCTGGGGGAAAACCCCATCGAGTACGGCAGGCTGAGCCGGGATGGGCTGCGGTTGCACTTCTACCATGAACCCAGCCCCCAGATCGGCCAGAACTATGCCCTCCGGCTCGAGGTAGACGAGGTGGATCTGCTCTACGTGGGCTGCGAGGCGGCGGGTATCGTGCACCCCAATGGCAAGCTGGAAAACAAGCCCTGGAGCACCCGCGAGTTCACCGTCCTCGACCCCTCGGGGGTCGCCCTGCGCGTCTACCAGGAACTCAGGGAATAACCCGCTCCTTGGGGGCTTGCAACAGGGCCTGGCTCAGGGCTTGGCCGGGCGGGCCCTCGCCCCGGTAAGCCTCGGGTTCTTTCTCAATCCAGACATGGCCCTGGCTGTGGAACTGGAGGCTGCGGAAGCCCTGGGCGAAGGTCGCTTCGATGAGCTGGCCCAGCGAGCCAGCCTCGAGGCCCTTTGCTTGAAGCTCGCCCAGCATTTCCGGGGGCAGGTCGGGCTCGAAACCCTGCTGGGCGGTGAGCAGCTGGTAGGCCCGCTCCCGTTGCTCCATGGTGCCGCCCTGGGCAAAGTAGCGCTCCAGCACCTTGAACCAGTCGCCGCTGCGGGTAATTGGGGCCATATCGGAGTAGGCCTGCTCGAGCTCCTCCGGACTGTAGGTGTGGTACTGGTTCTCGTGTACCACCAGCCCCCGCGACAGCCGCGGGCGCGGGGCCGGGCTTTCGTCCGGCACCCCCACGCACAGCCCCGCCACCGGAACCACCCCCAATGGCAGCTTGCAGAGCCGGGCGATTTCTCGAATGCCGTTCAGCACCCCCCCAATCCACACAATCCCGTAGCCCAGGCTCTCAGCCATGGTGGCCAGGGCGCTCCCGGCCAGCACCGCATCGGCAATGGCAAAGTGCAGGGCGGTGCGGGGCCAGCGCCCGAAGGTGCCCCCCCGGTGCTCGACCAGCTTTCGCAGGCGGTACACGTCGGCCAGAACCAGAAAAAACTCGGCGCAGGTCTCGATGTGGGGATTCTGGCCGGAGTGGCTCGAGATTTCCCTTCTGAGTAAGGGGTCGCTGATGCGCAGCAGGCTGTACATCTGGGCGGTGGCGTCGGTGGGGGCCCGCTGGGCGGCAAAGAGAATCTTCTCGAGGTCACCCTCCCTCAGGGGTTCGGGCTTGAACCGTCGCACACTGGCCCGGCGTTGATAAAGCTCGTATAGGTCGCTCACGGGGTCAGATTACCGCAGCGGGCCGTTCAAAAACAGTCCGAAAACACCGTATTGAAGGTGGTTGCCCAACCCAGAGCGAAAGCCAGAAAAGAACCCCTGAAGAGTCGAGCCTGGCCGCAGGCCGCGAAGCTTTTTCTTTGCTCACGGCTCCAATGATGCCAGAACCTTCAACGTTGCTTGAATCTTGTGCAGACTACAGAAGCAGCGCGACCGTGGGCTTTGATTCTCAGGTCGCTTTTCCTGACCCGCCGGTCAGCGTATGCTCTTGGGGTGCTACCGTTTTTGCTTTCCTGGCTTCACGCCACCAACGACTTATTCGGGGCATTTCTGACGCCCCTGTTGCCCAAACTCCAGACGGCTTTTGGCGTGAGCTACGGAGCGGTTTCGCTTCTGGTGGCCCTGCAATCGCTCACCGGCAGCTTGCTGCAACCCCTGGCCGGGCTGGTGGCCGACCGCTACGACCGCCGCGTTTTGGCTGCCTTGGGGCCGTTGTTGATGGCCTTGGGGGGTGGCCTGTTGGGGTTTTTCCCCAACCTCTGGGTGGCGGGGGTGGTGCTGGCTTTGTCGGGGCTGGGCTCGGCTTTGTTTCACTCGGCGGGGGCCGCCCTGGTGGGGCAGTACGCCGACCCGGCCCGGCGCGGCTTCTGGATGAGCTTCTTCGGCACAGGGGGGTATGTGGGCATTTCGCTGGGCCCCATCGTATCGCTCACCGCAGTCAACCAGGGGGGATTGCAAACCCTGGCCTGGTTCATTCCCCTGGCCCTGGTGCCGGCTCTTCTGCTGCTGCGGCAAGCCCCTCCTATCCGACTGCACACCAAGCCCTCCACCTTTGGCGATTTGCAGCGGGTGTTTCGCGGCCATGTGGCCCGTTTGTGGGCAGTCTCGACGCTTCGCAGCATAGTGTTTATGAGCTTTTCGACCACCATCCCCTTTTGGTTTGCCCAGCGCGGCATCTCCGATGCCCAGGTGGCCCTCACCCTTTCTATCTATAGCGTTTCGGCCACGGTTGGCGCTTTTATGGGGGGAACCCTTTCGGACCGGTTGGGGCGGCGCAACGTGCTGGTGGGTACCATGCTCTTTGCCATTCCGCTTTATATTGCCCTGCTGGTGGTTCCTCCAGAAAACTGGTTTTACGTGGCCCTGCTGGCCGTTACGGGCGCCCTGATGAACGCGGGTGTGCCGGTTGCAGTCACCATGGCCCAGGAGCATGAGCCGCGTCAGATGGCCACGGTCTCGGGCCTCCTGATGGGCTTCACCTGGGGGTTCGCCGGGCTGCTTTACGGGGTGGTGGGGCCCATCATCGAGCGCTTTGGGGTGCTGGAGAGCCTGAGCGTGCTGGGATTGTTGCTGATACCGGCCCTGACCCTGTCGCTGGCGGTGCGTGAGGCCAGCCCAGACCTCGAGGGGGCCGTGCGCACAGGTTCGTAGCTGGTTTTAGAGCGCTCTTCACACCTGAGCCATTCGAGTTCGAGAAAGCCTGGTTCTGAACAGAACAGTGGCGGCCTGGAAACTCGAAAACAGGCGTCTTGGCCCAGACGCAACGCAGACACTTGTCCCTTCTCGTTTTCCTGGGCGGCCACGTCTGTGAAGAGCGTGATAGGGTAAAATATCCCCAACGTTCAGAGACCATAGGGCATATGGGGTGATCTTGCCCTGCTGAACTCGACCTGGGTGGGTTTACCCGGTCTGCAAAGGCAGCTTTTGGGAGGTGTGGAATGACCAGCACGGTTAGGCAACTGCTTCAGGCCAAAGGCAACTTGGTGCATTCGATTCCGGCAGATGCCACGGTGTTTGAGGCGCTCGAGCGGATGGCCGCTTACGACGTAGGGGCCCTCATGGTGATGAACGGCAAGCAACTCGTAGGCATCTTCTCCGAGCGCGATTACGCCCGCAAGATTGTCCTGATGGGCCGCATTTCCAAGGATACCCTGGTGGGGGAGGTCATGACCGACGACCTCATTACCATCTCGCCCGACGCGACCGTAGCGGATTGCATGAACCTGATGACCGGCAACCGGATACGCCACCTGCCGGTGATTGAAGAGGGTCAGCTGATAGGGGTTATCTCCATTGGGGACGTGGTGAAAGCCATCATGACCCAGCAGGAATTCATGATTGCCGAGTTGGAGAGCTACATCACCGGTTCGCGCTGAGCGGCGGAAGGGCAACCCAGCCCTTACCCGCTTTGCTGCGATTGCGCCTGACACCCGCCTTACCTCACCCGGTGCTGCTTCGCGGGGCCGATGAAGAGGTTGAGCCCAAAGCTGATAATCGAGAGCAGGATGGCGCCAATCAAAGCGCCCCCAAACCCTCGCACATCCAGCGGGGTCAGACCGGCCACAACCAACAGAACCACGGCGTTGACGACCAGGGTAAATAGACCCAGCGTCAGGATGTTGAACGGTAGGGCCAGCAGCAGCAGCACGGGCCTGAGCAACGCGTTGGCCAGACCAAAAATCAGGCCGGCCAACACGTAATCACCCAGACCGCTGCCCCTGGCAAAATAGATGCCGCCGTAGAGCTGGGTCACAATCCACAAAGCCAGGGTATTGAGCAACAGCCGCAGCAGGAGGTCGCGCATGGTTCAGGGTACACCTTTTGGGGGTGTCTGGCTAAGGGACTTGGGTTTTCGTGATGCTGGGCTGTGCTGAGTGCCCAATGGTACAGCCGTAAAGCGGCCAGGCCATCGTGCAGTCCGTGTCCTCGGGGTGCGCTGTTATGCCGGAGGTGCGACCGAGATGCTGACGGTCGGCAATGGACATGTGACGATTGACCATCGTTGGATTGCCCAGACCCTGGCTTCATCTTCGCGGAAAGCGAAAGGCGAGCAAAATAGAGAGCACACCCAAAGCAGCGCTCAAAAGGGCCCATGGAATGCGGTTTTGTAGGGCACGCACGGGCGGCAGGACACCACTTTGATAGGCCTGGATCTGGCTTTGCGAAAGCACGTCCACGGCGGCGGGAGCCCCCGCCGGGCCATCTACTGCCCAGGTGCCACCTCCCGGGCGTACCGGGCGAAAGTGCCAGGGGGTGAAGGGATCGTAAAGCCCTACTGCTACGTAGTAGCCATAGTCCCCTGGGGGCAGATTTGGGGTGAGCTCGAGCCAGTCGCCGTTCTTGGAAACCGCTACCGCCTGCACGCTGCCATCGGGACGGTGCTCCTCGGCCTTCCAGCCGGTGAGCAAGTAGGCATAGTTCCAGCCCTGGCCGGTAGGGGTTTTGAAGCCAGCGCCGGGAAGTTCTTCGTTGCCGCCTGCTCCGGTATGGATGTAGATGCCCACGGTCGCCAGAGAAAAACCGTTTGGGGCGTTGCCAGGGTTGGGGTAGCGATGCAGCCGAACCCGCAGAACTACCTTGTCCCCGTTGCGAAGGGCTTCGAAGCCGGTCAAGTCGGCAAAACCGGCCTCGGCAAACAGGGCTGCGCGGGGGTAGGCGTAGCCCAGGCCGTAGTCGTCACCTACCGGATCGGAAAACAGGAGTGGGATCATGACTGATGGGTTCCCTGCAATCCCCAACAAGGCAATCTGTGGATGTGGGTGAAATGTTGAGATGGGGTGGGCCTCTTAGCGCCCCAGGCCGGTTCCAAGGCTCGAGCCCGGTTGTCCAGTCACCTCAGGTGGTGCATGAATGCGTGACAAATGGGTGGGGTGGCCCACAAATCCACACCCTACCCTGTCTGGGGCCTTACATCAAGGGGTCATCGAAATGCCCGACTTACCGCAAAGACATCAGGGCTTTGACCAGGCGAACTGGGTCGTGCTGGGCAAAACCGGGTTCCAAAAAGTCATCGGCCACGATCTGCACCCCCTGACCTTCAAAGCGTTTGGGGTTGAAGCGTACCGGCGTCTGGCCCTCGGCCCGGTAGCGCTTGAGCAGGTCCTCGGGGATGCGGGCGTTGTTGACCAGCACCACATTGGGTTTGCGGCCCAGGTGTTGACTAACGGCCTGAAAATGGTCGTACGCATCCATGCCCTCGGTCTCGCCCCGCTCGCTCATGATGTTGACAATGTAGACCAGCTTGGCCGGAGACTGCTGGATGGCGACCTGGATGCCTTTGGGCAGGAAGCTGGGGATGACGCTGGAGTAAAGGCTGCCTGGCCCCAGCACGATCATCTCGGCTTTTCGCAAGGCATTTACGGCTTCGGGCATGGCCGATACCCCGACGGGGGCCAGCCCTACCTTGCGGATACGCCCAGATTGTTCGCGCAGTGCGGTTTCTCCTCGAACCCGAGTGCCATCCTCGCGCTCGGCCCACAATTGGGCCGCCTCGAAGGTAGCAGGCCAGACCGCGCCGCGCAGGCGCAACACCTGGTTGGCCTGCCGCATGGCCTTGGCGAAATCGTTGTTGAGCTCCGAGAGCGAGACCAGCATCAGGTTGCCGAAGGTGTGGCCCTTGAGTTCATCGCCGCGTTGAAAGCGGTACTCCATCAGGTCGGGGAGCCCTTCCGCATCGGAGAGGGCGGCCAGACAGTCTACGAGGTCGCCGACCGCCGGAACCCCAAACGAAACCCGCAAACGTCCGGTGGAGCCGCCATCGTCGCTGACAGCAACGACCGCGGTGATGTTGGCCGTTTCGCTTTTGAGACCGCGTAGCACCCGTGAAAGCCCGGTGCCTCCTCCCAGGGCCACAATCCGTGGGCCGGCCTCGAGCCTTCGGCGGATATACACCTGTTTGGAGACCGAGCTGGGGTCGGTGATGGCCGAGAGCATGCTGCGGTTCATCCAGCGCAACCCCAGCAAGAAAAGGCCCAACCCGCCCAGCAGCCAAAGCCCCCCCGAGGCCCACAGCGGGATGGAGAAGTGTCCGGCCCAGCGGGTGGTCTGTAAAAACCAGGGCAGGAGCGAGGTTTGCCAGGAAAGATGCACCACCCCGGTAAACATACACAGCATTCCCAGCACGGCCAGCAACGCATACCGCTTGACCCGCATGCCCGGCAGCAGCCAGCGCAAGGTGCTGAGGAAACGGTCATCGGCAGGGTTGGTTTGCAGGCCCTGGGCGAGGGCACGGAGATTGGGTCGCTTGGTCTTGTTCCAGATCATGTTCGTCGGCCTTGCTCAGGCAACCAGAGCCTTTTCCAGGTCGCGGTGCTCCAGTTCCACCCGAAAGCGCCCGGAGAGCTCCTGGGTCAGCCGTTCGGCCACGGCCACGCTGCGGTGCTGCCCTCCTGTACAGCCAATGGCCACCGTGTACGCGGCCCGCCCGGTTGAACGGGCCCCTTCCGCCGAAAGCCCGATGGTCGCAAGCAAAGTACGGTAAAAGGGCTCGTTCTTCTTCTCGGCAAACACATATGCGGCCACCTCCGGGTCGGTGCCGGGGCGCGATTTCAGGACGGGGTCGTAGTGCGGGTTGGGTAGCGAGCGAACGTCCAGCACCAGGTCGGCGTCCTGGGGAGGCCCCCACTTGAAGCCAAAGGAGAAAATGCGCAGCAAGAAGCCCTCTTCTTCGCCCAGGGCAGCCTCGAGGGCCTCCTTGAGCTGGCGGGGGGTGCGCTCGGAGGTATCTATCACCAGGTCGGCGCGGTCGCGCAAGGGGGCCAGGGCCTGGCGTTCTTCTTCAATCTCCCGCAGCAGGTTGCCCATGCCCAGCGGGTGAAGGCGGCGCGAGAGGTTGTAGCGCTTGAGCAGGATGTCCGACTTGGCCTCGAGGAAAATGATGAAGGGCTTGAGCTGGGTGAGCACCGCTTCCACTTCGCCCAGCAGGTCGCGGGCCCGGATGTCCAGCACCACCACCACCTTGTGGATGCCACGGGCCGCTACGGTTTTGAGCAGGTCGTCCCAGAGCTGGGGCGGGATGTTATCTACCGAAAAATAGCCCAGGTCTTCCAGGGCCATGCGCGCCGAGGTGAGCCCGGCGCCGCTCTGTCCACTTAGCACCACAAACCGCATCGGTCGCTCCACGTTTCCAGGGTTCGTTGCTGAAGGTTGAAATTAAGGCTTGCCTGTGAGACCAACAGGCCTACCCGACCAGTATACCCGGGGGTCGGGGGGTGCCATGTTCACACTTTTCAGCCGAAAGGCCAAGCCATGTGGCTCAGGCCAATCATTTGCGGATTTCCAAAAGCTCCACATCAAAGACCAGCGCCGAGTTGGGTGGAATGTCCGGGCTGGGGCTGCGTTCGCCGTAGGCCAGGTTGGCGGGAATAATCAGGCGGCGCTGGCCCCCGACGCGCATCCCCACGATGCCCGAGTCCCAGCCTGGAATCACCTGGCCAGCCCCCAGGGTGAACTCGAAGGGGGTTCGGCCCGGCTGGCAGGAGGTGTCGAACTGCTTGCCGTCCACCAAACGCCCGATGTACTGCATCCGCACGGTGTTGGAGGTGATGGCCTGGGGGCCGCTGCCTTCCTTGAGGTCTTCGATGCGGAGGGTGGTCACGGCTTCGTTGGTAAGGCCGGTCGCGGCAGGGGGCTGGTTGGTGCAGAGGGTTCCGCTGCCCACGCCGGCCTGGCCTCCGGAGCGCTGCCCGAGCAACAGATAGGCCCCCACGCCCAGCAAGGCCAACACCGCAACGGCGATGAGAACAACGTTTCGATTCATACCGCCGCCCATTGTATGGGTTTTGCGTGAGAGCCGTTAGTACACGGTCGTCCCCATACCCTCCCACAGGTTCCAAAGAGTGATACCCCTCGAGCCCCTCCCGACCGCGTAGAGCGGGCTTGGGGAGGGTACAAGACCCCCCATCTGCTGGTTGCATGAAGGGCCAGGTCAACCGCCCCACCTGCCCTCTCCTACGAGGCCGGGGAGGAACCGAGCGGGTTCAGGCCAGAATAGACTCATTTCGCTCACCTTGCAGGTGGGGTTGGACGGGCTTTTAGAACGCTCTTCACATGCGTCTCGGCCCGGACGCAACGCAGACAAGCGTGCCTCACCCCGG
>NZ_JANWVH010000045.1 GCF_025056915.1 Meiothermus sp.
GTTTTCGAGTTTCCAGGGGGCCACTGTTCTGTTCAGAACCAGGCTTTCTCGAACTCGAATGGCTCACAATATGTGAAGAGCGCTCTAGAATTTGGTATGACAACAAATACCAAATCTCCCTCAAAGCGATACCTAAAGTCAGGATCGGGCCATACAACGTTGAAGGGGCAGGCAGAACCCTGAAGGCAGCGTGTACCCTGGGCTAGAGCACCAACGCCTGGCTGCCGAGTGGCATCTCGTTCAGCTTGCTAGGGTCAGATAGCTTTGGGATCTGGTCTTGGATTCAGGAGGCTTTATGTGTTACCTCGTCGTAGATTCGGTAAAAAAAGCCCCCAGGCGGGGGCTTGGCGGATTTGGGCCCTAGCGCGGGATTTGCAGTTTTTGGCCCACCCGGATCAGGTCGGGATTGGTGATGTTGTTGGCCCTGGCGATTTTCATGTAGCTTTCGCGGGAGGCATCGCCGTAAAACTTCAGGGCAATGCCCGAGAGGGTATCGCCGGGCTGTACGGTGTACCATTCGTCGGGGATGTTGACCCCGCCCTGCTCGGCGGCGAAGCGGGCCTTGGCGCCTTCCACGATTTGCAGTTCGCTGGCGTCAACCTCGGTTGCCCCGGCTTGTTTCGCCAGTTGAACGGCCAGGTTGTACTCGTGCTGGCTGTCTACTGCGCCCTTGAGCACAACCCCGGTGCCTTTTTGCAGCACCGCGATAGGGTCGTCCTTGAGCTCGCCATTGGCCTCCAGGGTAGCCAGCACCTTTTTGGCCAGCTTGCTGGCCTCGGTGGCCTTGCGGATGGCTTCCTCTTCGGCTGCAACGGCGGCCTCGGAAACCTCCTGCTGGGCCACAATGACCCCGCTCAGGTCAACCGACTTGACCCCCTTGACCCCTTCTACGGTGGCCTGCAGCAAGGAAAGATGGGGCTGACGAGGCACTGCGCCGGTGATGCGAACATTTCCTCCTTGCTCTTGAATGTTGAGGCCCAGACCCTGAAGGGGGGGCCACTGATTGATGGCATCCTGAACTCGAGCAGTCAATGACTTACCGAACGGCCACATAACCTACCTCCCACCGGAGTATACCCCGGCTGTGTAAAAGGAATATGCAAACGGTATCAGGCCAGCTCGAGGCTGCTCAAATCGCCCAGCACCAGCTTGTGGGCCTTGGGCAGGCCGTTGCGACGGGTCACTCTAGCGCCCACCCCCAGAATGCACTCGTGCAGGCGCAGGGGCACGTCCTCGACCACCGCCCCGTCTTCCAAAATGGAAAACTCCACCTCGGCCTGCCGCACGGTGGCGTTTGGCCCGACGGAGGTGAACGGGCCGATGTAGGCGCCCTCAATCATGGCATTGTGGGCGATGTGCACCGGGCCCAGCACGGTGCTGTTCTTGACCACCGCGCCTTTCTCGATCACCACCCGACCGGTGATCTGGCTGTCGTGGACGTGGCCCTCCACCACCGGGGTGGGGCTTTTTTGTTCCACCAGGAGCAACCGGTTGGCATCCAGCAGGTCGGCAGGGCGCCCGGTATCTTTCCACCAGCCCGTAATTTCTTGCCCCAGCACGGTATGGCCCTGATCCACCAGGGCCTGGATGGCGTCGGTAATTTCGTACTCGCCGCGGGCGCTTGGCTGGAGATTGGCGATGATCTCCAGAATGACCGGACTGAATACGTACACCCCCGCTACGGCCAGGTCGGAGGGAGGGTCTTTGGGTTTCTCGAGCAGCTTGACGATCCGCCCCTGATCCAGCACGGCCACCCCGAACTGCCGGGGATCGGGCACCCGCACCAGGGCAATCACGGCCCCCACGCCGGGCTTGAAGGCCTCTACGAAAGCTTGGATGCCTCGCTGAAACAGGTTATCGCCCAGATAGAGCACAAAAGGGCTCGAGCCCAACCATTCCCGGGCGGTGCCAACTGCATGAGCAATTCCCAGGGCCTGTTCTTGCACAATGTAGGTGATCTCAACCCCCGGAAAATCCCTGAGGGCTTGCCGGATATCTTCCTGGGTATCGGGGGAGACCACCACCCCCACCTCGGTGATGCCCGCTTCGAAGAGGTTTTCGACTGCGTAGTAAATGATGGGTTTGCCGGCCAGCCGAATGACCGGTTTGGGCCGGGTGTGGGTGAGGGGACGGAGCCTGGTGCCACGTCCGGCAGCTAGAATCAATCCTTTCATGCTGAGGCCCATCTTAGCAGTGCAGGCAGGAAAAGGGTTGTTCATATGACAGGTGCGGTGGGGTTGCGAGGGTGTGGGCAGCGCTTTGTAAGCGATTACAGCCAGCCCTGCCTGGGTCGGAGTCCAATATACTTCAGTTAGTCTCGAAAGTTTCGATCCAGCTCCTATATTTTAGAGATTGACAGTTTTACCAAAGGTCGCTAAACTGGCTTTACAAAAAGGTTGTAATCGCTTACAAAATGGCCTATGGACAACCGCCGGATGCCCACCATTGGAGATGTTGCCCGCCTGGCCGGAGTTTCTACCGGGACGGTGAGTCGGGTTCTGAACCAGCGCGCGGGCGTACACCCGCAAACCCGGGAGCGGGTAATTGAGGTCATGGAGCGGCTGGGTTACGTGCCCATGCGGGCTGCCCGCGAGCTGACCGGTCACAGCGATACGGTGGGCATTTTGTTGGCCCCGGGGGTGCGGCGGTACATTCCCTATTTTGTATTGCTGTTCGAGCATCTGACCGAGGCGCTTTGGCGCGAGGGGCTGCGGGTGGAGGAAACCCCCACCGACGCAGCCGGACTTCCCCTGAAGCCGGCCAGGGGCTACATTCTGCTGGGTGCGCATGACCACGACCCGCGCCTGGAGGCCCTCCAAAATGCCCAAACCCCCCATGTGCTGATTGGGGTCTATCCCGGCACTTACTGGGTGGCCCCCGACGACGAAGGGGGCGCTTATGCGGCCACCCGGCACCTGCTCGAGCTTGGCCACCGCGAGATTGCCCACCTTACGGGTCAGCCCCAGCACCAGGTGGGGCGCGAGCGGTTGCTGGGCTACCGCAAGGCGCTGGAGGCCTATGGCGTTCCCTTCCAGCCCCATCTCGTGCTGGACGGAGACTTCTCTACCCTCACCGCCTACCGGGTGCTGCGCAAAGCCTGGGAACAGGGGCTCTGCTTTACCGGCTTGTTCGCGGCCTCCGACGAGATGGCCGTCGGCGCGGCAGCGGCCCTGGAAGACCTGGGCTTGCGGATTCCCCAAGATGTTTCGCTGGTCGGCTTCGACGACCTGCCGGAGATCGGCGCGACCCTCACCACGGTGCGCCAGGACATCGGACAGGTTGCCCGGGCTGCGGTGCGGCTGCTCAAAGAATCGCTGGCCGGTGGTGGGCCGCATGGGATGCGGATACCGGTGCAACTGGTGCTCCGGGGTACGACCAGCCTGCGGGAGGTGAGAACCGCCTGAGGCACTCAGGCCCCTCGAAAGGGCAACATCAGCCCTGGTTGGTTTTGTTTTTCGGCTCGAGCACCTTTTGAAGTAAGGAGGCAAAGATGAAGCGATGGTGGGTGGCAGGTCTGGCTGTGGCGGCGCTGGGTGTGGCCTCGGCGCAAACGGTGGTACGGTTGCAGGGCTTTGGTGGCAACGATACGGCCATCATCAGCAGCCTGGTGCGGGAAGTGGTCAACCCCGCCCTGCAGAAAGACAATATCCGCGCCGAGTACCAGGGCGTGGAAGGCGACTACCGGGCAGCGCTTTTGAACGCGCTTTCGGCGGGCACCGCCGCCGATTTGTTCTATGTGGACATCTTCTGGTCGGAGCCCTTGTTTGCCTCGGGCCGGGTCGAACCGCTGAACCGGTACTTCACCCAACAGGAGCTCGCGGTCTTTAACCGCAACCTGCTCAACGCCTTTACCCTGCGCGGCAACGTGTACGGCCTGCCCAAGGACTTCAACACCCTGGCGGTGCAGTTCAACAAAGACCTGTTCGACGAGGCCAAGGTGCCCTACCCCAACCAGACCGACACCTGGGACACCTTCAAGGACAAGCTCAAGCGGGTGCAGGCCGCCGTTAAGGATGTGGCCGGGCTTTGCGTGGTCGCCGACCATGCCCGCTTTGGGGCCTTTGCCTACGCAACCGGCTGGCGGCCCTTCAATGCCCAGGGACGCACCGTGCTGGATGCCAATTTCCGCCGGGCCTTCGAGTGGTACACCAGCCTGGTCAAAGACGGAGCCGGCAAATACGCGCAAGACCTGGGCGAGGGTTGGACGGGCGGCTGCTTTGGGGCCGAACGGGCCGCGGTGGCCATCGAGGGGGCCTGGATTGGGGGCTTCCTGCGCGACAAAGCCCCCAACATGCGCTACGGCACCACCCTGATTCCCCTCGACCCGGTCACCAAGCAGCGGGGCAACTTCATCTTCACGGTGTCGTGGAGCATGAACGCGGCCTCGCGCAACAAGGAGGCCGCGGCCAAGGTGCTGCGGGCGCTGACCAGCCCCGAGGCTCAGAACTGGATTCTCTCGCGGGGCCTGGCCCTGCCGAGCCGCAGCGCGCTGGCCAATAGCCCCATCTTCCAGCGTCCCGGCAAGGAAAACGAGCTGAACCGGGTGGTCTTCCAGGGCTCGACCAGCGTGGGGGGCGCCGTGCTGCCCTTCAAGTTTGGCTCGCTGGACGGGGGCGACTGGATGCGCCCCATCAACGAGGCTTTGCTGGCGGTAATCACCGGCAAGAAGTCGGTGGATCAGGCCCTGGCCGACGCCCAGGCCGAACTCAACCGCCTGGTGCGCTAGCTGGCCAAAGCCGGGGGCTGGGCGCCCATGCGCTCAGCCCTCCCTGAGTATCTCCCACGGGCCGGGGCTCGACCCCGCGCGGTAGGGAAGGGGGAGCCATGCGTAGGTCGCAACGAACAGAAGCCCTTTACGCCCTGTTGTTTCTGGCTCCGTTTTTGATTCACCTGGGGGTTTTCTTCGTATTTGCCTTTGTGCGAACCCTGGGCTTCAGCTTCACCGACAAAACCCTAATCGGGCAGTCCTATCAAGTTGTGGGTTTGGCCAACTTTGTGCAGTTGTTTCAAGACCCGCGTTTTATAGCCGCGCTGACCCATTCCATCAGCTTCATGCTGGTGGTGACCACCCTCCAGACCTTTCTGGCTTTGAGCATGGCGGCCATCCTCAACCAGCGCCTGAAGGGGATTACCTTTTTTCGCACGGTGTATTACATCCCCAGCGTGCTTTCCTCGGCAGCCGTGACCGTGATTGCCATCTGGTTCTTTCAAAAAACGGGTTTTCTGAATACCTTCATCGGCTGGGTGGGGTCGGTGGCTCCGGTGCTGCTGGCTTTTCTGGCCATCTTCGCCCTGGCGCAGGCCTTGCAGGTGGGTTGGGAGCGGATGCGAGGCCTGCCCGTGGCCCTCACCGACCCGGCCCTGGCGGCCATCTCGCTGGCGGTGGGGCTGGCCCTCACCTGGACGCTGGTGGCTTTGGGGGTGGTGGGGCCCCGCGAGGCCCGGCCCCCCGAGTTCACCTGGCTGACCAACTCCGACCGCTTCCTGGGGATTCCCATTCCGCTTTGGAGCATCATCATGCTCAACACCTTCACCACCATTCCCACCCTGATGCTCATCTTCCTGGCGGGCTTGCAGGACATCCCCAAAAGCATCTACGAAGCGGCGGCCATTGACGGGGCCTCGCCTTTGCAGCAGTTCTTCAGCGTGACGGTGCCCATGCTGCGCCCGGTGACCTTTTTGGTGATTACCCTCTCGCTGATTGGCACCTTGCAGATGTTTGACCAGGTGGCCCTGATGGGCGATGCGGCGCCCCTGGACTCGGTGATTGTGTTGGCTTACTACGTCTTCAACAACGTCTTTAGCGGAGAGGGCCGGGTGGGGCTGGCCTCGGCGGCGGCCATTGTGCTGGCGCTGCTGACCTTTGCCATTGTGCTGCTGCAACGGGCTTTGGGCATCTCGGAGAAGGCCCACTAGGAGGAGCGATGGCCGCGCAAGCACTGCAACCCAAGCGCAAGCTCGATGAGCGCTACCTGGCCCGGCAGCGCTGGGCCCGGGCCGGCTGGATTTATGGTGCCATGCTGGCCCTGGCGGTTTTCTTCATCGGGCCCTTTTATGTGGCTTACCTGGGCAGTTTGAAAGACAACCCGCTCGAGTGGCCTTTTCGCTATACCTTTGCCCAGACCCAGCCCAAAAACTGGGCGGCCGCCTGGCGGCTGGGGCAGCTGGGGGCGGGTGACCCCTGGTTGGGCGGGTTTGTACCGGGGGCAAGGGTGCCCTTCCAGATTAGCTACTTTGTGCAGGCCGGGCAGGAGCCACAAGCCCCGCTGGTCACGGTGCCCACCCGGCGGGCCGGGGCCGGCCTGGGGGCCATTTTCGACGAGGTGCAAGCAGCACGGTATGCCCAGGTTTCCGAGGTGCAGGAGGTGGGCCGCCGTCCGGCGGTGGTGGGGGGAGAGCCGGGCCAGATTGTCACCTATAGCTTTACCGTCACCTACGAAGGCCAGGGCCCCAAAGCAGCCCGCCTGCCTTTGGACGTCGAAGCCCCCCGGGGGCAGTTGTACTACGCGGCCACCCTCGACCCCAACCGCCTCGAGCGCCGGGGGCGGGTGGCGAGCTGGGATAGCATCACCCCGGGGTTTTTGGGCTACGTCTTCCGCAACTATGTGCGGGTCTTCAACGAGGCCAGAGACCCCAACACCGGGGCCAGCTTTTTTCTGCGCTGGACACTCAACACCTTCCTGGTCTGCCTGACGGTGGTGCTGAGCACCCTGCTTTTTGCCTCGCTGGCCGGCTACGCCTTGGCCCGGATGTACTTTCCGGGCAAAAACTACCTGTTCGCCTTTGTGGTGTTCACCATGACCGTCCCGGCCCAGGCCATCTTCATCTCGAACTACCTGGTGCTGCGCGACCTGGGCTTGCTGGGTAGCCTGTGGGGCATGGTGGTCTGGAGCGCGGTGGGGGCCGGGGCGGTCTTCATCATGAAGCAGTTCTTCGAGTCTATTCCCCGCGAAATCGAGGAGGCGGCCCTGATAGACGGGGCCAGCCCCATCACCACCTTTTTCCGCATCATCCTGCCCATGGCCACCCCGGCCTTGGGGGCGCTGACCATCCTGACCTTCCAGGGCATGTGGAACGAGTTCTTCAAGGCCGCGGTGGTGCTGTCGGGTCAGCAGGGGAACTATACCCTGCCGCTGGGCCTTTCTTTCTTCCGCAGCGCCTATGGGGTGGCTGGCGACTGGGGCTTGATGCTGGCCAGCGCTTTTCTCTCCATGATTCCCATTATCATTCTGTTTGTGGTGTTCCAGCGCTACTTTGTGGAGGGGGTCTCGACCAGCGCTTTGAAGGGCTAGGCTCAAAGCCGGACGCATTGGCCAGGCCCACGTTGCTTGCATAACGCCGATTTGGCTGGCACCTTCGCTACTCGGCTCCATCGAGGTTTTACATGTTGCCGCTCAAAGAAGACGATACCTACGCTGTTTTATCGGAACAGGGAATGGCCGATGGGGACGAGCGTGGCTTCTACCGCCACGATACCCGCTACCTCTGTCGCTATGTTTGGAACTTACCGGGCTTTAGGCTGCTGGTTTCGCAGGCCCCGCGTCCGGATCGTCTGGTGCAGCATTGGAGCCTGATTGTGGGGCCCGACCAGCGGGTGGGGCTGCGGCGGGAGTTGCAGTTGCGGCGGGGGGGGTTTGCGGAGCGGCTCGAGCTCGAGAACACCTGGCTGGAGGCGCAGGCGGTGGAGATAGGCCTCGAGGCCGCCGCCGACTTCGCCGACCTCTTCGAGGCCAAAGGCTGGCACAAGGTCTCGCGCAAAATTCAGGGTTTCGAGTACACCGCCGAAGACGGCCTGCGGGTAGCGACCCATCTCAGCCAGCATCCCCACCCGGCCCAGGCCCAAGCCCTGGGGGAGAACGGCAAAAAATGGGCCTGGCAATGGACGCTGGCGCCCAAAGAGAAGGTGGTGCTGACCCTCGAGGCCCGTTTCGAGAGCCCCTTCGAGCCCCAGACGCCCCCCCTGCCCAGCTACGAGGACTGGCAGAAGCGCTTTCCCCTCCGACTGGAAAGCGGGCGCAGCCAGCGGGTTCTGGAGCAGGCCGTTGCCGACCTGCGGGCGCTGCTCTTCTCCCTGCCCGAGGGGCTGTTCCCGGCGGCGGGCATTCCCTGGTATGTCTGTCCTTTTGGCCGCGACTCGTTGCTCACGGCCTACATGATGCAGCCCTGGGCCCCCGAGGTCGCGCGGGGGGTGCTCTCCTATCTGGCCAGGCACCAGGGCACCCAGGTCAATGCCTTTTTAGACGAGACCCCCGGCAAGATTATCCACGAGATGCGCCTGGGCGAACTCTCCCGCACCGGAAAGGTGCCCTTTCTGCGCTACTACGGCACGGTGGACGCCACCCCGCTGTTTGTAATCCTGCTTCAGCAGTACTGGAAAGATACCGGCGACCTGGCGTTGGTACGCCGGCTACAGCCCAACTGGGAAGCCGCCCTGGCCTGGATGACCGACTACGCCGACCCCGACCAGGATGGCTTTTTGGAGTATGCCCCCAACACTGACCGGGGCCATGTGGTGCAGTCCTGGAAGGATTCCTTTGACTCCCAAAGCCACCGCGACGGCTCGCTGGCCCAGGGGGCCATCGCAGTCTGCGAGGTGCAGGGCTATGCCTACATGGCCTACCAGGCCGCGGCGGCCTTTTACCGGGCGCTGGGCCAGGCCGCGCTGGCAGAGGCCTGGGAGGCCAGGGCCCAGGCCCTCAAAGCCCGTTTTCACGAGCGCTTCTGGCTGCCGCAGCTCAGAACCTACGCCGCTGGCCTGGACGGCGCCAAGAAACCCATGGCCATCCTCACCTCCAACCCCGGCCATCTGCTGTGGAGCGGCATTGTACCGGAGGAGGTGGCCCCCCAACTGGTCGAGACCCTCTTCTCCGAGGCGCTGTACAGCGGGTGGGGGGTGCGAACCCTGGGCACCGGCGAGGTGCGCTACAACCCCCTCTCGTACCACAACGGCTCGGTCTGGCCGCACGACAACGCCCTCTTGATTGGGGGGCTGGTGCGCTACGGTTTTTATGCCGAAGCCCTGCGGGCCGCCGAGAACCTCTTCCGCCTGGCCATGTCCCAGCCCGACTGGCGCCTGCCGGAGCTGGTGGGCGGCTACCAGAAGCACGAAGGGGAGCCGCCGGTGCCCTACCCCGCGGCTTGCAGGCCGCAAGCCTGGGACGCCGCCGCGGTGATTTACCTGGTGCGGCTGCTTCAGGAGATGGATCGCAAGCGCCCGGTGCAGGGGCTGCTAAAGCTCTGCCAGGCCCGGGTCGAGTAGCCACCCCACCTTCCCGGTAGACTGGGCAGCGATGCGCATCCTGGCTATTTTCGCTCACCCCGACGACGAATCGTTTTTCTGTGCGGGCACCCTGGCCAAGCTGGCCTCGCAAGGCCACGAAGTGTATCTGGTCTGCGCGACGCGCGGCGAGCAGGGCGAGATTCGCCATCCCCGGATTGACCCCGCCCTCTACCCCAAAGGCCCGGCCAGGGGGCGGTTGCGGCAGGCCGAACTCGAGGCTGCCTGTCGCATTTTGGGTTTGCGACCGCCCCTTTTCCTGGACTACCAGGACTCCGGCTACCCCCTCGAGGTAGCCCGGGCCAACCCGCAGGGCTTCATGCACCAGGAGCTGCACCAGGTCGAGAACCTCTTGCTGACCCAGATTGCACAAATTCGCCCCCGGCTCCTGATTGGCTTTGACCCGCAGGGCTACTACGGGCACGCAGACCACATTCACCTGCACCGGGCCACCTTGGGGGCCTTCTGGCGGGCGGGCAACCGGCTGCCCGACCCCCCAGCCTACCTGCTGTTCCCCGTGCGCCTGGCCGAGCAGGTGGCTAAAACTCGCTTCGACCCCGAACGCTTTGGGGTCTCGGCTGGCTCGCTGGCGCTGCGCGTGGACGTGCGCCCCTACGCAGCCACAATCCGGGCGGCGCTGCTGGCCCACGCCTCGCAGGTGGGGCCAGAGGAGCACTTCGCCCAGGTGCTTCAGGACTGGCCGGGCCTGCTCGAGGAGGAGTGCTTTGTGCTGGGGGGTGTGCGGGGGCTTGTGGCGGAGGATTTGCGGGCCTTGCAGCTCTAAAACCGACTTGGCAACGAACCTTGTGGGTGTTATACCAGACTCGGTTGGTTTGCTACCGGTCGGCGACAAGCCAGCCCGACCGGAGGGCGTGCGCTGGGAAAGACCATCAGGGTTGTTTTCTGAAGACTCTCTTTTTGATTCGCGTGGTACCCTCATCGTCTGGCGGGGCTATGGATTATCGAGCGGTCATGCAAAAGCTATCGTTTCTGCCCGACCTGTACCTGGTCGGCGGGGCGGTGCGGGATATTCTGCTGGGCCTGACCCCCGAAGACCTGGATTTTGCCACCTCAGCGCCGCCCGAGGAGACCCTGCGCCTGGCCCAAGCCCACGGCCTCGAGGCCATTCCCACCGGCGTCGAACACGGCACCGTCACCCTTTTGATTGACCGCCACCCCTACGAGGTCACCACCTTCCGGCGGGACGTGGAGACCTTCGGGCGCAAGGCCCGGGTGGCCTGGGGCCAGCACATCGAAGAAGACCTGGCCCGGCGCGACTTCACCATTGGGGCCATTGCCATGGATGCCGGGGGGCGGGTGATAGACCCCTACGGAGGCCAGCAGGACATCGAGGCAGGGGTGCTGCGGGCGGTGGGCGACCCCGGCCAGCGCTTCCGCGAGGACTACCTGCGGGTGATTCGGGCCGGTCGGTTTGCGGCGCGGTACGGCTTCCAGATAGAGCCAAAGACCCTGGCGGCGGCGCGGGCAGCGGCCCCTGAAGTGCTGTCGCACGTGGCCATCGAGCGCGTGACCGCCGAGTTTGACAAAGCCTTCCAGAATGGCACACCCAGCCGTTTTGTGCGCTATCTGTACGACCTGGAAATCTTGCAACGCCTGATTCCCGAGTTCGAAGACACCCACCTGCTTTTGCAAAACCCCCGCTGGCACCCCGAGGGAGATGTGCTGACCCACGTGCTGGAGGTGGTGGACCGGGCTTCACCCCAGATTCGCTGGCACGCCCTGCTGCACGACATCGGCAAGAAAGACACCGCCCGCTGGAAGCCCGAGGGCTGGTACAGCTTTCACGGACACGAGCGGGTCGGCGCTGCCATCATCCCCCGCATCGCCCGCGCGCTGCGCCTGCCCAACCAGCTGCGCGACGAGCTGGTGGTCACCACGGCTTTGCACATGGTGCCGGTTCTGACCAGGCCCACCCCAGCGGCCATCCGCAAGTTCCAGGCCCAGGCCGGGCCGCACCTGCCGGCCTTGAAAGCCCTCTACGAGGCCGACGGTGGAGCACGCAGGCCCCCGGAGTCCTGGCGGTTTTTTGAGCCGCAGCCGGTGCCGGTCAGGCCGGTCTTGCAGGGGCGACACCTGATTGAGCGGGGCCACAAGCCGGGAAAGGACTTTAGCCGGATGCTCCAGGCCGCCTACGACTGGCAGCTGGAAACCGGGGAAACCGAGATTGAAAAGCTGTACCAGGCGGCCCTGAAGGGGCTGCTCAAGGAAAACTGAAGCTGTGCTGGGGCCGGTTCCCGAGGCAGATGCGCTGAACGGCCTTTGAGACAAAGCAGCGGCGATGGGATCTGGACGGGTGTGGGGGCTGCGACCCGGATTCGGCGGCCCCCAAGCCTGGTGGGCCCAGGGCAACCGGGAATGCAAATCGCTCGCCATCGGCCCGGGGCTTTCGGCTATGCTGGGGGTATGTCGGTCCCGGTGGTCTTTCTTCATGCTTTTCCCTATGGCCCGGCCCTGTGGGAGGGGCAGCTCGAGGTTGTGAAGGGTCATCCCGTCCTGGTGCCCGATATTCTGGGCTACGAGAACCTGGAAAGCGCGGCGGCCCATGTGCTGGTGGAAATGGACCAGCGGGGCTGGGAGAAGGCGGTGTTTGTGGGGCTTTCGATGGGGGGCTACGTCCTCTTCCGACTGTGGAATTTAGAGCCCGAGCGCTTCTTTGGAATGGTGCTGGCCGATACCCGCGCGACCCCCGATACCCCCGAACAAAAAGCCGCTCGGGCCCAGATGGCCGCGCGGATTCGGCAGGAGGGGATGGACTTTCTGCCGGGGGCGTTGTTGCCGGGTCATCTGGGGGAGAGCACACGAACCCGGAACCCGGCCCTGCTCGAGCAGGTGCGCCAGACCCTGCGGGCGGCTGACCCTGACAAGACCATGGCCAGCCTCAAAGGGCTGGCCGAGCGCCCCGACTCGAGGCCATTGCTGCCGGATATTGCGGTTCCGGCGCTGGTGCTGGTCGGGGAGGAGGACACCCTGACCCCGCTCGCCGACGCCCGGCAGATGGCCGCACAGATACCCGATAGCCGAATGCTCATCCTGCCCGAGGCCGGGCATCTGGCCAACCTGGAGAACCCCAAAGCCTTCAACACCGCTCTAAGGGGCTTCCTGTGCGAGCTGGAGGGGCGCTAGCGGGCGGCTGCTGGAGCTCTGCGACGATTTCCTGGAAGGGCCTGGGCTGGCCCAGCAGATAACCCTGTACCAGGTCGCAACCGGCTTCCCGCAGCCACTCGAGCTGCTCCGGGGTTTCGATGCCTTCAGCCAGAACCTCCATGCCCAGGTTGTGCCCGAACTGAATCAGGGCCCGCACGAGCCGTTCATCTTCCAGGCCCAGTCCAATCTGCCGGATCAGGCTGCGGTCCAGCTTGATGCGGTGAACGGGCAGGTGGCGCAGGTAGGCCAGCGAGGCATAGCCGCTCCCAAAGTCGTCAATGGCAATCTTCACGCCCAGTCCGTGCAGCTCTTGCAGGATGAGTCGGGCCCGCTCGAGGTTTTGCAATAGCACGGTTTCGGTAATTTCCAGGGTCAGCGACGGAGCCGGGATCCCGTGGGTTTCCAGCAGGGCCTGAATGTAATGGGGCAGGGCAGGGTCTTGCAGGGTCTGGGCCGACAGGTTGACCGAGAGCTGGAGCGACAGACCCCTTGCGCGAAGGCGCTGGAGTTCGGCCAGGCCTTTTTGCAGGCCCAGGTTGTCAATGCGCTCGATCAGGCGCAGGTCTTCGGCCAGGGGGATAAAGGTTGCGGGGGCAATCCAGACCTCCTGGTGCTGCCAGCGGGCCAGCGACTCCACCCCACAAAGCTGGCCGGTGCGAAGATTTTGAATGGGCTGGTAGAAAAACTCGAAATGCCCTTCCTGGATGGCCTGGCGCAGGTGGGCCTCGAGGTGGAGCTGGTCTTCGGTGTAGGGGTTCTGGGCCGGATCGTACACCTTGATATGGGTGCCGGAGCGTTTGGCCTGGTACATGGCGATGTCCGCGGCTTTGAGCAGGGCGGTCAGGTCTTCGCCGTGCTCGGGGTAGGCCGCGATGCCGATGCTGGCGCCGGGCTGCACGGAGTGCCCGCGCAGCACCAGCGAGGTGCTGATGGTCTGCAAAAGCTGGGTTGCAATCTGCCGGGCCTGCTCCAGCCCAACCTCGGCCAGCAAGACCACAAACTCATCGCCGCTGTAGCGCACCAGGATGTCCTCCTCGCGCAGCGAATGCTTCAGGAGCCAGGCAATCTGGATCAGGAGCTCGTCGCCGGCATCGTGGCCCAAAGTGTCGTTGATGGCCTTGAAGCGGTCCAGGTCGAGAAACAAGAGCGCGGCGGGCCAGCCTTTGCGGCGGGCCAGGGCCAGGGTCTGTTCGGCCCGGTCTTGCAGCATCCGGCGGTTGCCCAGGCCCGTGAGGGGGTCGTGCAGGGCCAGGTGGGTGATCTGGTTTTCGTACCGCTTGCGCTGGGTGATGTCGCGGCAGCCCAGCAGCACCTTGTGGGGCTGCCCGTTCTCGTAGAGCAGGGTGCCCACCACCTCCACCCAGAGGGTTTTGCCATCCTTTCGTACGTCGAGCACTTCGATTCGGTTCTGGGTGGGGTTGGCGATGCCCTGGGCCAGGGCTTCCAGGGCCTGGGGCTGGTAGTCGGGGTGAACCAGCTCAACGGCGTAGCGGCCTATTAGCTCATCCGGGGCGTAGCCAAAGAGTTTTTCCGCCGAGGGGGTGACGTACTCAATGCGGCCCTCGAGGTCGCACAGCATCACCACATCCGACATCCCGTCGGTAATCTGGCGCAGCCGGGCTTCGTTGGTTCGCACCGCCTGCTCGGCTGCCTTGCGGGCCTGGATGCTGTGGAAGGTGATCAGCAAGAAGCGCTCGGGGCCCTCCACCACCGCGCTGACCGAACCCTCGACCTCGAGCAGGCTGCCGTCTTGCTTGTGCAGGCGAAACTCGCCGCGAAAGGGGTGGCCCTGGGAGGCCGATTCGAGCCGACCGATTACCTCGGCGGTTTCGTGATCCACGAAATCCAGGACGCTCTTGCCCAGCAGGGTTTCGGGGCGATGGCCCAGCAGCCGGGCCAGGCTCTGGTTGACCTCGAGAATCTCAAAGCGCTGGCTGTCCACCAGCGCCATGCCCTCGGTGGCTTGCTCCACCACCGCCCGGTAACGATGCTCGAGGCGCTTTTGCTCGCGCTGGACCCGGCCCAGGCGGCCCAGCACCAGGTGGCCCAGCAGCAATACCAAAGCCGAGATGATCCAGGCGGCCTGCATGCCGCGCCAGAAGACCCCCAGCCCCAGTGCGTACAGCGTCCGCTGCTGCTTTACGACAATCTCACCCAGAACCATGCCGCCGGTTCCCACCAGGGGAAAGTGCAGCCACTGGACTTGCGAACCGTCAACCAGGGCGTGTGGCCGGGCGGGATGCGCAGGGTCGCGAACGGCGCTCTCAAAATCAAAAAAAGCCGTGCTGGTGGGGGTATCGATAAGATTCAGCCCCTTGAGGGTGAGCCTGCGGGCCGCCACGTAGGTACCCCGGCTTGGCCCTCGCCCATCGCTCTGGATGATGGGCGCCTGGGCCACCAGGAGGATCTGGGGGCCTATCTTGATCAGGCCGCTGGCTTGCTTGCTCAGGATGTGCCGTCTGAACTGTTGTTCGACCTCAGGGGGTAGGGGTGTCAGGTCATCGGGGTTGACCTGGGCTCCGTAGACTACCCGGCCCCCCTTATCGAAAAAAGCCAGGTAGGCCAACCCGATGGGGTAGAAGGTTTCGGGGGTGATGCTGCTGCGCACGAACTCGGGATCGAAGCGCTGCACAAAGGCATAGGCGTCGTCCCAGGTGGCGACGTCGGTCACGCTGGCTTGATGGGCCTCGAGTTCCTGGGCGAGGCTCTGGCCTATGGCTGTGAGTTCCTCCTGGGCCTGCTGCTGCTCGAGGCGCACAAAAGTCGGCACCACCCCGTTCCACAGGGTGGCGGCCACGATTCCATTGAAGAGAATCACCCCCAGCCACAAGCCCCAATAGTTGAGGGAAGCGGGCGAGAATGGTCGCTGAATAAAGAACCGGCGGTACCAATGCACACCTGCAGGATAGGAAAACATCCCCCCTGGGGCCGTGATGTTTGTACGCAAATTACCCCCCAGGCGTAACGCCGAGGTGACCTGATGCCGTGCGGGACGGCTTCTGGCTCAGCCCGGCTGGCTCAGCGAAAGGGCCAGCACATCCGCAAGGGCCAGCGGAGAGCGATGCCCCAGGCGAGCCTGGAGGGCCTGGGCCGGCCAGATTCTCCCCAGCACCCGGCCCAGCTGTGCCCGGTAAGGGGCGGGCAGGCCCGCGCAGCTCTGGAGCTTTTTCCAGGCAGCCTCTTCCTGGCCCAGGCCTAAGAGCGCCTGGGTTTCCAGCCCCAGTTTCCAGCTCTGCACCCCAGGGTCCTGTGAGTCGCCAATCTGCACCACCTGGGCCAGGGCCTCGGCCCACTTCTCCTGCCGGGCCAGGGTCTCGGCATAGCCCAGGCGGGCTTGGGCCTGGAAGTAAGGGTCGCTTTGCTGCAAACAGCCCTGCATCATGGCTTCGGCCTGGTCGGGCGGCATCAGCAAGGAAAGCTTGAGGGCGGTGTCAATGGCCAGGGCAATGTAGCGGTCGCCGGGGAGCTTCTTGCGGAGGAGCTCTTCGCGCAGCTCGCGCAGGATTTTCTCGCTTTCGGGGGCTTTTTGTCCGCCCACATAGGGCGGCAAATAGGGCAGCCCGCTGGCCCGTACCCAGTAGGCCACCGCAATGCGGTAGAGGGTGCGCCGGTGGCGGTAGTGGGCCTCCTCGGGGCGCTCGCGCACCTCCCGCAAGTAGGCCTCGGCCTCGGCCAGGAGCTTCAAAGCTTCCAGGGGCCGGCCCCGCACCAGCTCGAGCACGCTGGCCTCGCTCATGGCGCGGGCCCGGATGAAGCCGTCGGAGGCCTCGCGGATGGACTGGTACAGGTATTTTTCGGCCTCCTCAAAGTTGCCAATGCGCCGCAGGACGGTGCCGAAGCGGGCCCGCACGCGGGCCACCTCTTCTGGGGGCGCCCCCGAGGATTCCAGCGCCTCCAGGCCCTGCCGCATCTGGGCCTCGGCTTCGTAGACCCGCCCGGTGCGCAGCAGCAAATCGCCCGACTGGTAGCGGGCCCGCCCGACCAGCAAGGGGTCGTGGGCAACCTGGCGCAAAGCTTCCAGGGCCTCCTCGAAGCGGCCTGCGTCCTTGGCCACCAGGCCCTGCCACAGCCGCACCCGGTCGGCCAGGAAGGGCTGGATGGGCAGCGAAAGGGCCTGCTGCACGTAGGCTTCGGCCTGGGCATAGTCGCCCTGCCAGCGCTCGACGGCGGCCCAGACCAGAAGCCCTTCGGCCCCCACATCGCCGGAAAGCGTCTCGGGCGGGGGCAACAGCTCCAGGGCCGCCTGGAAATCGCCGGCGTCCACCCGGGCCTCGGCGGCCTTGACCCGGGCCCAGGACTGGGTGGCGGGGTCGGCGGAGCCAAAGAGCAGCTCGAGGGCTTCCAGGGCCTCGGGGTGGGCGTACTGGCCCAGCACGGCGCGGTAGCGCACCACCGCCATGGCCAGTTTCTCCCGCTCGAGGCGGGGCCAGTGCTGCGACTCGGCCCAGAGGGTGGGCAGAAGGGAGAGCCGGCTGGGGTCTTGTGAAAGCAGCTCGAGCAGCTTGTCGAGCCGGTGGGCCCCCCGGGCGTGGTGGAGCTGGCGGAGCAGGTCGCCCTTGAAAAACTCGAGGGCCAGCGCGTGCAGTCGGCGGGCCTCCTTTTCGGGCACGCTGGGCAGCAGGGTGCGCAGGGCCGGGCGCACCCGGCCCTCGCCCATCGGAGCCAGCAGGGCCCGTTCGGCCTGGGAGAGGTGCTCGAGGCCCTTGTTCAGCGCCTTTTCCAGCAGGGCCACGGGAATGCCCGGGTCGGCCTCGGGGGAGAGCACGGCCAGCGCCTGCAGGATGGGGCGCAGGGTGGTGTCCTGGGCCAGGTTGGGGGTGCTGCCGTGGGTCTGGGCCGCCTCCAAGAGCACCAGGCGGGAAAGCTCGGCGAAGTTGCGCCCGGCCTGGTTGACCAGGGCTTCCACCCGCTCGGGGGGCAGGTCGGGCAGGCGGTCTTTCACGTAGCGGCGGGCCTCGGCCCGGCTGGGGGCCGACAGGGGGCTCCAGGCCAGGTTGGGCGGGGGTTCGGAAAGCCCGGCCAGAAAGGGAATGGTCAGGCGGCGCAGCAGCGGCTCGACCCAGGCCGCCAGCCCCACCGGGTTGCCCTGGGCGTCGCGCAGGCTAAGCCCCCCAATCTGGCCCTCCTTTTCGGCCCGCAAAAGCAGGGGTTTGCCGAAGGCGTTGAGGGCCTTGGCGATCTCGTTGCGGAGCTCATCCTGCAGGGCGGCTTGCAGGGCGTAGGGCTGGGTGGGCGAAAGCTGGGAAAAGATGCCCTCGAGCTCGATCTGGAGCTTTTCGGCCAGGGGGTAGAGGTGCTGGGCCAGTTCCCCCCCCAGGTTCACCATCAGGCAGTGGGGCACGGCCCGTTCCACCGCCGAGAGCAGCACCCCCTTGCCGGTGGCCGCACCCCCCACGACCACCATCTGGGGCTTGTCGCCCTGCTCCAGGGCCCGTACGAAACGCCGGAACAGCCGGCGCTTGTCGCGCCCCAAGGCCCGCCGGGCCGACTCGAGGGCCAGCTCCGAGGGCAGGGTGGGGGCCTGGAGACCCGCCTCGGTGTACAAATCGCCGATGACCTCAAACAAGCGTAGTTTTTCTTCCGGGCTGCCCAGGTCTTTGTACAAAATGTTGCGAACCGTTCCGGCCCGTCCCCCCCGCTCGGCCACCGCTGCTTCCAGCCAGCGCAGGCTTCCTTTTTTGCCCCGGTGGTCGCGCCCGGTGAGATGGGGACGAAGGCTTTCCAGGTAACTCTGCCAGAGTGTACTCACTTCTCCCACAATATCTACACCATACCGGGGTGTAGTGTAATCTGCAAGCAAAAATGAGCCGAGGGCTAAAGGCCGAAGGTTCCATCTAGAGCCCAAAAAAAACGGCCCTGGCCTCGGCACTGAAAGCCAAACTCGCTCTGTGCTGCCAGCCACCGGGGGCTTTTGATTTGGCCTTCGGCTTTGAGCCCTACTGCACCAGCTCGACCTGCAGGTTCTGGTTGCGCGGCACATTAATCAGCGCGCTGAAAGTGCGGTAGCCGGGGGCCTCGACCTGGAGGGTGTAGTCGCCCGCCTCGAGCAGGAAGCTCGAGCGCTCCAGCTTGCTCCTGGCAATCTCGGTGGTGCCTTGCAGAATGCGCACGGTGGGGTTCGCCGCATTGACGCGAACGTTGAGGAGGCAGGGGCAGCTCGGCTCGACCTCGCGCACGCTGCCCGAGACCGCCGGTGGAGTCGGCGGGGCTGGGGTGGGCTCGGGGGCGGTTGCAGGCGGTATGGGTTCAGGAGCGGTTTGCAGCGGGCCCGGCTCAGGTGGGGTGGGTTCGGGGCTGGCCGGAGGGGTGCTGGGTTCTGCCGGGGCTGTGGGGGCTGCTCCGGTGGTGTCGGGGGTGGTTGGGGTTGCGGTGGGGCCGGTGCGGAAATTGTTGAGCGGGTCGGGGATGCTGCCGGAGGTCAGCAGGTTGGGGTTGGGGCTATCCAGCAGGACAACGCTGCCAAAACCCACCAGGCCCAGCAGAACCGCCAGGGTGGCCGTCCAGCCGGCCAGGCGGCCCCGGCGCAGGTTGAGCAAGGCCCAGACCAGAAGCAGCACCCCCACCCCGCCCATGCCCCAGAACACCGGGGTGCCGTACTGGTGATGGAGCCAGGCGCCCCCCAACCCAAAGAGGCCCAGCAGCGCACCGAAAGCCATCAAAGGTAGCCCCCCGCGCTGGAGGCGGGTCAGGCCCCACAACAACAGCAGTACCCCCAGAATGCCCAGAACCCATAACAATAGTGCGTTCATACAAGCTCCTTTCGTGGCTCGAGGTATTGGCCATGAGGCTCAGAGGGCATGGTCGGACACTTCCCTGGGGAGCCTTATGGTTTGCGACGGCAGGCAGGGGTACACCGCCCTCTTTGCGAAGGCCCTAAAGCGGTGCATGGCTCGCTTGCCAGCGCCATGGCCCTACCTAAACTCTAACACCAGGGCCCACAACCTGGGTTTTTCCAGACTTTCCCGAAGAACATCAGAAATCCCAGGCGATGACCAGCCAGGCCAAAGGCGGCCTTCGGCTTTCCAACGCACGGAGGCCCTTCAGCGCTGAGGCAAACGTCCTGGTACAGCAATAATCCCGCAACGGTATACTTGACCCACTATGAAGCTCGTACGTTTTGAGGCAGGCCAGTGGGGGGTTCTGGAAGGCGAGACGATTCACGAGACCGATGGCCCGGCGGGCAATCCCACGGGCCGTCATTTTGACCTGGGTGGGGTGACCCTGCTGGCGCCGGCCACGCCCACCAAGATTGTGTGTGTGGGGCGCAACTACCTCGACCACATCAAGGAGATGGGCCACGATGCCCAGGAGCTGCCCAAGGAGCCGGGCCTGTTCCTCAAGGGGCTCAACACCCTGGCCCACCCGGCCAACCCGGCCCGCCCCGACCACTCCGGCGATGTGGTGCCCTATCCCAGCTTCACCAACCTGCTGCACTACGAAGGGGAGCTGGCCGTGGTGATTGAGCGGCGCATGAGGAACGTGCCCGAGGCCGAGGCGCTGGACTACGTGCTGGGCTATACCTGCGCCCTGGATGTGACCGCCCGCGACAAGCAAAAAACCGACCTGCAATGGGTGCGGGCCAAGTCCGCCGACAAGTTTTGCCCCCTGGGGCCCTGGCTGGTGACCTCGCTGGACCCGCAAAACACCGTTCTGCGCACCTATGTGAACGGCGAGCTACGCCAGGAAGCCCACACCAGCCAGATGATTTTCTCGGTGGCCCAGATTCTTTCTTACATCAGCGGCTTCATGACCTTAGAACCCGGCGATGTGGTGCTCACCGGCACGCCCGAGGGGGTGGGCGAGCTCAAGCGCGGCGACCACGTGGAGGTGGCCATCGAGGGGATTGGCGATCTGCATACCCGAATTGGGCACTGAGCCCCTGCCCTGAGCTGGGTTAGATAGCATACTGAACCTCGAGGTGCCGCGCGCACCAAATTCAATCTCTATCTGCAGCATGCAGGTAGGACGTGGAGGTGTAGTTGCCAAAGCCCGAACTTATCTTGCTGGTCGCAGGGGTCTTGCTGCTGCTGAGCGTGCTGGCTACCAAGCTGGGGGGGCGGCTTGGGGTGCCGGGGCTCTTGTTGTTTCTGGCCATTGGCATGCTGGCCGGCAGCGACGGGCCGGGCGGCATCTGGTTCGATAACTACGCCCTGGCCCAGTTTGTGGGCACGGTGGCCCTGGTGTTCATCCTGTACTCGGGCGGGCTTTTTACCCGCTGGAGCGCGGTGCGGCCCATTCTGGGGCCGGGGCTTTCGCTGGCCTCGGTGGGCGTGTTCATAACCATGCTGGCCACCGGCGCTTTTGCCCACTGGGTGCTGAAGCTAGGCTGGCTCGAGGCCCTCCTGCTGGGGGCCATTGTCTCCAGCACCGATGCCAGCGCGGTGTTTGGCATTTTGCGCGAGCGGGCGGTGCGGCTGCGCAAGCCCCTGCGGCCCTTGCTCGAGTTCGAGTCGGGCACCAACGACCCCATGGCGGTCTTCCTGACGGTGGGCCTGACCCTGCTCCTGACCCAGCCTGGCATGAGCGGCTGGCAGATTCTGCCCATGTTCGTCCAGCAGATGCTGCTGGGCCTGTTGCTGGGGTATGGGCTGGGGAGGGCCTCGGTCTGGCTGTTGCGCCACCTGCGGCTCAGTTTCGATGGGCTGTATGCGGTTTTTTCCCTTACCCTGATGCTGCTGGTCTTCTCGCTTACGGCGGTGCTGGGGGGCAGCGGCTTTGTGGCGGTGTACGTGGCCGGGGTGGTGGTGGGCAACAGCGACTTTCCCCGCAAAACCGCCCTCGCCAGCTTCCACGAGGGCCTGAGCTGGCTCATGGAAATCGGCATGTTCCTCACCCTGGGGCTGCTGGTCTTCCCTTCCCAGCTGCCCTCGGTGGCCCCGAGTGCCATTCTGCTGGCCCTCTTCCTGATGCTGGTGGCCCGCCCGGTGGCGGTATGGCTCAGCCTGCCCACGCCCCGCTTCACCTGGAACGAAAAAGCCTTCATCGCCTGGGTGGGCCTGCGCGGGGCCATTCCCATCGTGCTGGCCACCTTTCCCCTGCTGGCCGGGGTGGGAGCCGCCCAGCAAATTTTCAACGTGACCTTTTTCGTGGTGCTTTTCTCGGTGCTGGTGCAGGGCACCACCCTGCCCCTGGCGGCCCGCTGGCTGCGGGTTCGGGCCGACGACGAACTGCCCTGAGGCTCATTGGAGCGGCGCTGCGTCCACAAACAGGGTCTTGCCCTGGGTGTAGAGCACCTGCCCCGGCGCGGCCTTGCGGGGCCGCCAGACGTGTTTTTTGGCGGTGTAGTCCACCGGCGTGTTCTTCTCGCCGCGGGCTTTGGAATGGTAGGCCGCCAGCTGCGCCGCATAGAGCAGGTCGGGCAGGGCAGCGGGCTGCCCCTGGGTGCGCAGGATCACGTGCGAGCCGGGCACCCCCTGGGCGTGGAACCACAGGTCTTCGGAGTGGGCCATGCGGGTCAGGAGGTCGTTTTCCTTGCTGCTGCGCCCCACCCAGACCTCAAAGCCGCCCGGGCTTTTGAAGCGCAGCCCCACCTGGGGGCCCTTCTCCCGAAGCTTGCGGCTTTCCGAGCGCAGCGCCTCCCTCGAGAGCCCCTCCAGCCGCCTGAGCTCGGCCAAAAGCCCCTCAATCTGGGCCTCGGTCTGGGGCACAAGCTCCAGGGCTTTCTCGGCGTTGGCCTCGAGGCGCTTGGCCCGCTCATAGAACCTGCGGGCGTTCTGGATGGGGGAGAGCCCCTTTTCCAGGGGAATTTCTACCGGCTGGCCGGTGAAGTCCTGGAGCCTGGCCACAGGCCCCGGCGGAATTTGCGGGCCGTAGGCCATCAAAAGGTCGCCCCAGCCCCGCAGCCGTTCGGCTTCCTCCAGCCGCTCCAAGGCCCTTTGGTAGTCCTGCAGGCGGGCCTGGAGGGTTTTGACCTGGCGCTGTAGCGCCTCCCGCAGGGGCTTGCGCAGGGCCTCGGCCTCCTCCTCTTCCCAGCCGGCCCTGAGCTCTTCGGAAAGCTGGGCGCGGGCCTGGGGCTCTTCCACCAGGCTGTGGATAACCCTGTGGATAAGCGGCAGGTGCTCGGCGGTCAGGGGGGTCTGGGGGCTGAGCTGGGCGCGGCGTAGCAGTTCGGCCCCCAGTTCCTTGCCCACCCCGTCCAGCTGCTTGAGGAGCTGGGCCAGCGTCTGGCCCACAATGGGGCTCAGCTCTCGGGGCCGCTGGGGGCGGGGGTCCACCTTGTGGTTGGGGGGGGGGGGGGTGTAGGGCAGGCCAGGCCGCAGTTCCCGGAAGCGGTTGACGGCAGGCGTGACGGGGCGGTCTATGCCCAGGATCTGCCCCCCCAGGTCGCAGAGCATCAGGTTGGCGTTGCGCCCGGTCAGCTCGAAGACCAGCCGGGTCGGGGCCACGTCCACAAAGCCCTTTTCCCCCTCGAACGCAAACAGCACCACCCGGTCGAGCTTGACCTGCTCTAGCCCCACCAGCCGCCCCTTGCAGCGGGCCTCGAGCAGCCGCTGGAACGGGGTGCGGGCCTCGCCCCCCAGGCGGCCCGGCTCCACCGTCAAAATTGGATTGGGCGGGCGGTAGCGCAGCACCAGGTTGCCCATCCCCTTCAGTAAGAGCGCCGCCGTCCCTTCGTCCGGAAAGGCCCAGCCCAGGCTCTTCAGGGGCAACTGCCCCGCCAGCTCGCGCACCACCGCATGGATCAGCAGACCTTCCATCCCCTACCACGGCCAAGTATAGGGGTTTGGCGAAGCTCAGACCTCTCCGGGCCCAACTTCGGGCTTTTCTAGCGCTGCACGAAAGCCGTGCTACAATTCCGCTAGAGTCGAATAACACGACCCAGCCAGTGCAAACCAATGCCCATCTAGGCATAACCCCTTATTGCAGAGCGAGACCCCGAAGGGGGTCTATTTGCGCAGCCTCGAGGTCATTGGGGAGGCGGTGAAACATCTCCCCAAGGCCCTGCGGCAAAAATACCCGGCCATCGAGTGGCGGTTCATAGCCGGAATGCGCGACCCGCCTTATTCATGAATACTTTGGTGTGGATTATGACCTCGTGTGGGATGTTGTCGCCAACAAAATTCCGGAACTAGACCTTGAGGTCAAGCGGATTTTGAGCCAGGAGTACCAAAGTGTTGTTTGTTGCGGTGTCCTAAGACAAGCCTACCTTGGGTCGCTACAAGGGCTTACGAGCTACAAAACCTCTTTGAATGACCTTGCCGTGAAAGCAAAGGAAGTCTATTATGTCACCTAACACACGAGATTTTGGTACGCTGCCTATGCGCCTGAGCCGAAAGAAATTGCGACCCCACTAGAGGAAGAGGGAAGTTTTAGGTAAATGCCGTTTATGGTCATGCGGGAATTTCGCAACGTGCTCAATGAAGCTGTTATGCGACGGGGTGACACTTAAGGTTGCCTGACTGCTAGCAATGCAGAGATTCTATATGGCGGCAAATTCACGCGGAACAAGTAAGCAACAAGTCGGTCGTGCAGGCGAGTATTTTGTTGTCGCTGAATTGAACAAGCGTGGGGCATTTGCAGTGTCTTTTGCTGGCAATATGCCCAAGATAGATATCATTGCATGCGACAGCGATGAAAGCCGCACTGTTTATATTCAGGTGAAGACCAAACGTGGTTGGAAGACCTGGCATTCAAGCATCGTGGGCTGCCAACCAATGTTACCAAGAGACACCGAAAATAACTTCTGGGTGTTTGTTGATTTGGGTGATACAAACGGGAATCCACGCTACTGGATCGTGCCAGAGTGGTGGATAAAGGACAATATCTACAAGACCCATCAAGCCTTATTGAAAAGGCACGGTGGCACTAGACCTAGAAATCCAGGTTCAACGCATCACTCCATTGACGAGAGAAGGCTTGAACAATGGAAAGACCGCTGGGACATTCTGGGTATCTTCTGAGTAGGGGTCGCATTACACACGAAGTTTCAACTGCAAGCTTGCTGCCCAACACTTCATGTGGCTGAAAGGATTCCTTCGTGTGCGACTTTTGCGCTTCACTAATCCCGCCTAAGCTGCACCAACAACACAGTTTGCGGTCATAGCCGGGCCCGTATTGGAAGTCGTCAAGGCCTGCCCCGTTCCTGCACTTCTTCCCAGGGTTGTAGGGGTGCGGGCCGGTGTTGGTCAGGCGGCGGACTGGCTGGCGGCCTGTAGCAGCGCCAGCACCTCTTCGTCGGAGGTTTGGGGAAAGTGTTCGTACCACAGGCCCACCGCCTGGAACAATGCGGGGGTCATTAGGCAAACCACCTCGTCAACCAGGCCCTGTATCTCCGCCACCGTATCGGGCGGGGCCACCGGCACGGCCACCACCAGCCGTCCGGGCTGTTTCTGCCGGGCTGCCGCGATGGCCGCCTTCATGGTGGCGCCGGTGGCCAGCCCATCGTCAATCAGCAGGACGGTTTTTCCGGCCAGATCGGGGAAGGGCCTGCTGCCCCGGTAGAGTTGCTCCCGGCGCTGTAGCTCGGCCTGTTGCTGCTGCTCGA